>NZ_BAABJX010000045.1:0-137723 GCF_039543525.1 Algivirga pacifica | reverse complement strand
TTGGTAGCTCGTCGGGCTCATAACCCGAAGGTCGTCAGTTCGAGTCTGGCTCCCGCTACTAAAGTCAAAAAGCGAATCGTCTGATTCGCTTTTTTTGTTTTATTTTATGGCTCCGTTATGTTTTTTACGATAAATCCTACGGCTATTTTTTTTCTGTGCCTTACGGATTTTCTTTCTCTCTTTGGCAGTCACTCTTCCATCCTCCTTCGCTTTCCACTTCATTCGCTGCACTTTCTGTTGTTTCCTTCTTAGTTTTCTTGCTTCTCTCCTTGTCAGTTCCCCGCTATTTTCTCCTTGCTTGATTCTGGCAGCTTGTACGACCTGTGTCATGGCAATCCCCGGAGTTGCTTTTGACTGCGCAAAAGCTTGAAAAGACATCCCCAATACGATGATACTGAAGATGCCTCCGATAATGGTTTTAGCTTTCATACGGTACTTATTTAAAATATCTTATTTATTCATTGACAAATACCGTTTTCACATTGACAAATTCTTTTAATCCATAACCAGCCAACTCTCGTCCATACCCTGACTTCTTAGTTCCTCCAAAAGGTAATTCAGGGGTAGATTTCACTAAATTATTAATAGAAACAGTGCCCACCTCTAAGTCTTCACTTATACGTTCCGCTCTATCTATATCTTTTGTCCATACAGAAGCTGCCAATCCATACCTGGAATCATTTGTCAATGCAATAGCATGTGCTTCGTCCTTAGCGATCGTAAGGCAAAACAAAGGACCAAATGTTTCCTCATCAAAAGCAGGCATTCCCGGCAACACTCCTTCTAATACCGTTGGCTCAAAATACAACCCTTCTCGTTTTCCACCATAAAGGAGTGTAGCTCCCTCCTCTATGGATTGATTCATTTGCTTCTCTAGAGTAATGGCTAAATCCTCTCTTGCCAAGCAAGCTATAGGCCTTTCCTCTATCTTATTCGGTAAATTTTTTAACGTTAGAAGCAGTTGGTCTTTAAATGCTTGGGCAATATCCTGATGAAGAATAAAACGCTTGGCAGAGGTACAAGCCTGTCCAGCATTGTTCAAGCGTGACTTAACAGCCATCTGTACTGCCCGCTCTATATCCGCATTTTCGAGTACAATGAAAGCATCACTCCCTCCTAGTTCCATCACCGTTTTCTTGATATTCTGACCTGCCAAAGAAGCGACAATACTACCGGTCTTTTCACTGCCGGTCAGTGCCACACCTTGTACAATTTTTGACTCAATGACGTGGATAACTTGTTCGTGATTGATTGGCAAAACCTGAAAAACACCTTCAGGCATTTCCATATCTTTCATCAATTGTTCAATCGCCATCGCACACCCCATCACATTGGGAGCGTGCTTCAACAACAATACATTTCCCGCCATTAATGCGGGTGCCGAAAAACGAAAAACTTGCCAGAAAGGAAAATTCCAAGGCATAATGGTAAGAATTCCTCCTAAAGGCATATACCTTACTGTGCCTTTCCCTACCACAGTCACTCTACTGTGCTCCTCCAAAAAGTCTGCCCCTTGTTCTGCATAATATCGACATACCAAAGCACTCTTCTCAACTTCTGCGATCGCTTCCTCCATCAGCTTGCCCATTTCCTGATGAATCAAAGCGGCATACACTTCTTTATTAACCAACAACTGTCGAGCAATCCTCTTTAATAAGGCAGTTCTGTCCTTCAGGGCTGTTTTTTTCCAATATTGAAAAGCTTCCTGACTCTTAGCCAACCTTTTCTGTAATTCTCCTGCTGACACCTCCGGATACTCTTTCAGCAGTTGCCCCGTATAAGGATAGATACTTTGAAATTTCATTTAGCTTTTTATTAATACATCGCTATAAAATAGACCTAATGTCTATTTTTTCACCTCTTTGTGTCCTAACTCCCTCCATGATGACTTAATAAGCATCATAAAGGAGACACGAATCTATAACAGGAAATTTAATAGATACAGTATTTTCTTAGAAAAACTATAAACCTACACCTATCAATAGGAAAAAGACGATGATTTTTTATCAATCTGCTCATAAAAGAATTAATTTTGTTCTTTAAAAAGTAACCATATTACATTGGTTACAGTTTAAAAAAGGAGAAGAAAGCCTACCTCTTGTACATCTGGAGCGTTTGTTTTTCTAACCATTTCAACATGTTACAATAGTAAATAATCACATCAAACAGCGAAACCTGTTTACAAAGATAATCTTACCATGGACTTCAAAAGGCTGGCTACCAGAGACAAAGCCCTACATATTAATTTAGATAGTTCGATTTATGGTTCCTTGGCAGAGATTGGTGCCGGACAGGATGTTGCTGCCCACTTTTTCAAGGCTGGAGGAGCATCCGGAACTATTGCTAAAACCATGTCGGCTTACGATATGGCCTTTAGTGACGCCATCTATGGGCCTGAACCAACCAAACGTTATGTTTGCCAGAGCAGAGTAGAGAAAATGCTCGACAAAGAATATCGCTTGTTGGGAGCTCGCCTACCTGAGAGAGCTAGCCATACCAAGTTTTTTGCTTTTGCCAACACGGTAGAACAAATTAACTTCAACCGAACCAACCGAGGACACGGATGGTTGGGTATTCGTTTTCAGCTGACACCTGAAACCCCTCCCAATGAGTGTATCATTCACGTACAGTTAAAGGACTCTGATCCTAGCGTACAGCAAAGCACCATGGGAACCTTGGGGGTTAACCTTGTCTATGCTTGTTTTAATTACCATCAAGATATGGAAACCTTCCTAATGTCCTTATTGGATGGATTGACGGTTCACCATGTCGCTGTAGACTTCTTCCGTATTACTGGACCAGACTTTGAGCACGTAGACAATCGTCTCATGAGTTTGAAACTAGTAAAGATGGGCCTTACAAAAGCGACTATGTTTGGTCCTGACGGTAAAGTAATGCTTCCTGCAGACGAGCTCTACAAGAAAAACATTCTAGTTCTAAGGGGGCGTTTCCGTCCTGTCACACTCGTCAACCAAGACATTCTAAGGCAAAGTGCCGAGGAGTTCATGAATGACCCTGAAGTTGATAAGGATAATATTATCACCATTGCCGAGCTGACACTCTCTAACCTTAGAATCTCTGAGAACCGTCAGAAAGATGAACAAGACTTCCTAGATCGTGTTGACCTACTTTGTAAGCTGGGAGTGACTGTAATGATTTCTCATTACTCTGAGTATTACCGTCTGACCAACTACCTTTCACGACACACTAGAGGACGTAAGATTGGGGTAGCCATGGGAGTCTACAACCTAGAGTACATCTTTAACCCTTCTTATTATAGTAAGCTGAAAGGTGGAATTCTGGAAGCATTTGGAGATCTTTTCGGGAGAAATGTCAATCTCTATATCTATCCTTCCTTTAAAAAAGGTTCTGAGGATCACGAAACTGTTCTAACCAGTAAGGATGTCGAGATGCCACCTTCTATGCAGCACCTTTATGATTACTTATTGGAAACAGGTAAGATCAAGGATCTGGAAGGGTATCAAAAAGATCATTTACATATTCTTTCCGATGATGTATTGGAGTGGATCAAGAGAGGTGAGGATGACAAGTGGGAAGATATGGTTCCTGAGATGGTCGCCAAGTCTATTAAAAAGCACTGCTTGTTTGACTATCCTTGTTCTGTGGAAGAACGTATCCGTATTACACAGGAGAAAAAAGAAGAAAATATACAGCGTCAGCGAAAAATTCTTCGCTGGTAATTTGTTCATATTGTTTAGTTGAATCGTTGATTCGTTGAATTAAGCTTCGCTCGTTGATTCGAGTTGATATGTTGTATGAGTATCAATATATCAATCAACAATTGAACTCGAATCAACGAGCGAAGCTCAATTCAACTCTCCAAAGGAGAAATTCAACGATTCAACTAAACATTATATTAGTTTACAGATATCATCTACCACAATAGGAGCTGATTTGGTAAACCCTTCCGCATACTGGCAACCCACTTGCTGCCCATACTCTCTCGCCCTTGCCTTAATAAACTCCATAAACCCAGGGGTAGAAATAAAAGTTTGTGCTCCCTTATCACTTTCCTCACTACCGGTGTGGAATTGTGTCGCAAATGCTTTTATCGCTGCTTCTTTCTGCTCCCAAAAAGGCGTTACATCTACCACAAAGTCTGGAGTAAGATAACGACTCTGTACTACATGGAAAATATTCTTAGGACGCCAAGCTTGTTGCTCCTCCCCATCCAAAGTAGTTTGTACTTTTTGTAAGCCACTGATAAAACATGCGTCTACCGTAAGCTGTGCTCCTTTCCCATGATCTGGATGGCGATCATGTACAGCATTCGCAATGACAATATCGGGTTGATATTTACGAATTATCTTGGCTACTTCAAGTTGATGCTCCTTATCATTCTTGAAAAACACATCCGCAAACCCTAGGTTCTCACGGGCATGTAATCCCATTATCTTAGCCGAAGCTTGTGCTTCTTGCAATCGAATCTCAGGAGTCCCCCTTGTCCCCATTTCTCCTTGGGTATAGTCAACTACTCCTACTTTTTTTCCTTGTGCAATAGCTCTCAGTAAAGTTCCTGCGCAACTAAGTTCAGCATCATCAGGGTGAGCCATCAAGGCCAGTATATCTAACTTCATAGTTCAATTGTTAATTATTAATTTTCAATGAGAAATGCTTTTCTTTTTCGGTACTGTTGTAGCCCTTAAAGGACTCATTAAACATTGAAAATTAATAATTGAAAATTTCTCATTCTTCATTCCTAAATGCCCATTCCGGCACTCCAACGCAACATATAATAACTCTTAGCTAAACTAGCTTTGACTTTAAAAAGTTTAGTTTCTGCCTCGAGTAATTTTCCTTCCCGCACATTCATGTAAAAGACGGAGCTCATCCCCTGCATAAACTTTTGTGTCTCTCCCCTCATCAGCACCCTATAGTTTTCGGTTGCTTGTTGCTGCATTTCCAATACCCGCTGAAGATTGATCAGTTCATTATACTGTGCCATTAAATCATTCTCTATTCTTCTGGCTGTTTCCTTTCGCTTCAGCTCTGTTTCCATCACCTTAATCTTGGTCAGCTGTAGCTTCCCCCTTTCTTTTCTTAAAAAGAGCGGAAAAGAGAAGGTTGCCCCTGCTTTAAAATTTTTCTCAAAATTCTCTCTCTCATAGGAGCTCTCATCAAAAGGAGAACGTGCTAACAAATAATAATTGACATTTAATGTAGGCTTCAATAGTTCTGCCGCTAGCCTTCTCCGCACATCTATTTGCTCCAATTTAGCCTCTAATTGCTTTAACTCAGGATGTATCGTCTGCGCTTGCATCATCAATTCTTCCAGAGAAACCGTAGCCAATTGCGCAGTAGGCTCTTCCACTGGAATCACCTCATCATTCAGCTCCAAAGGAAAACCTTCCGGCGACCATAGGTGATTGGACAGCTGCAAGCGAGCATTCTTCAAACCCAATCGTGCCTCTTGTCGGCTGATTCCTCTCTCTTGCATATTGATCTGCGCCTCTGTAGTATCAATAGCTGCCATAGCCCCTTGTTTGGCCTGATTGACAACAGCACGGTATCGGAACTCAGCCAATTTATACCCTCTCTCTGTCAAGAGATATTGATTATAAGCAAAGTACCATTCCCAGTAATCCTTGGCTATCTGTAGGATAAGCTTATTGATTTTCTCTACTCTCTTAGCTTCATTCTCAAAGGCCATTGCCTGAGACTCTCTCAGTAATGCTCTACGTTTATCAATAAACATTCCTTGTAGCAAAGGAATCTCGAATCCAGCAAAGCCAAACCCTTCTCCCTCAAAAGTGGTGTTTTCACCACTCAGCTTATCTCCTGTATTCTGCTCAAATCCCGCTTTGAACTCTCCCACCCACAGAGGTACTTTTACATAAGAATTCCACTTTCGGAAGTTCGGGATAAAGTCTCCATCTACCGTAGGTACATCTTCATCTCCCGATTTTTTGGTAGACTCTGTTTCCTTGATAGAGTATTGAGACTCCAGCTTAGGGTCAAAGAACCCCTTAGCCAAACGTATTTGCATACGCCCTCTCTCCGATAACAAGTTCGCTTGCTTGATCACAGGGTGAGTTTCCAGCGCTTGCTCCAACAAAGTCTGTAGTGTTAAAATCTTGACACTGTCTGCTTGTGCAAAAGCTGTTACAGTAGATAAAGAAAAAAACACGAGTATGAATAGTGCCCTCATAAGTTCAATAATCCATTGCCTTAAACGCCTGCTCATTTACTTCTTTTTATCTTTTTTACCTGATTTTCCACTATCCTCTCCCAACTGTAAGTCTTGCCTTACGGTAGGAGGGAAGCCATTCAACTGACGCCACAGTTCATACCAAATTGGTACGTGATCCAATAGCACCCAGCCATATACTCCAGAACCTACCCTCAACTCTTTTGGCCAAGGCTCTTCATTTTTCGCTTCTACATCCGGTACGACCAATATTCTATATTTTCCGTTCTTATCGATCACGGTATCCACTACTTTCAGTTTTCCTGCAAAGGTACCTACCGATACACTTGGCCAACCAGAGAATTGTATCGCTGGCCATCCATCAAACTGCAAACGCACATTTCTACCAATATCCAGTAGGGGTACATTCATTGGCTGCACGTATAATGCAACTGCTAACTGAGGATTCTTAGGCATCAAAGTCAGTAAGGGTTCTCCTATTTTGACATTTTCGCCAATACCTGTTCTAAGTACTCGAACCACATATCCCTTTTGAGAAGCTCGGATGGAACGCATCCCTGCTCTCACCTGCATATTACTTAAGTTATTGCGCTCCTTTGCCAGACTAGACTGAGAATCAGCAATCTCTGCCAAAGCGGCACTCTTCTCGGAGTTAGTTTTGGAGATCTTATCCAAAGCTTCTGCTCTAGTGGTACTTTTACTTATGAGTGTATTCTGTAGTTCCGCTTTCGTTGAGTAAAACTTATTCTGTGCCGAGATCTGTTTTGCCTGTGATTGCTGAAACTTACTCTTGGCAGCCTCCAGTTTCGTCATCGCTATTAAACCACTATCGAACAATACCTGGCTCGCCTGGTACTGTCTTCTAAAGTTCTGTAAGTCGATTTGTGAAGCCACCCAATCGTTGCTATCACTTTCTACTTTCAGCTCATATTGCTGTATCTTATTATTGATCTGATCCAGCTTTAGCGCCAATCCTTGTCTTAACGCTTGAAGCTGTTGGTCTTTGGCTTTGACCTTCTCTTTTTTCGCATCGATTGATTGCACCTTGGCTTGGATTTGCTCCTCCAATCGTTGCAAAAGCTGAGGATCAATATACTTATCCTTGATCTCCCCTATCGTCACCAATACCTGCCCTGAGTCTACTAGCTGTCCTTCCTGCACGTGCCATTGCTGAATACGACCATCGATAGGGGTCGGTATTTCCTGAGGACGATCCTTAGGGCTTAAAGCCGTTAACTCTCCCGTGGCACGAATATTTTGCTGCCAAGGCAAGAACAGTACTATGATCATTAACAATAGCATTCCCATAAACCAACGAGCCACAGACCTACTGCTAGAAGGAGTGTGTAACGCTTTAATGGTATTTAATCGCTTATCATATAAGGCCCTATTGGCCGCTTGTTTTTTTGATATCCCTAACATCCTTGAACGATTGAAAAGTTATATTCCCTGACAAAAAATGTGTTTACGTCTTCCTTCATTATTCAAAAGGATTCAATAAGCAACTTTGGAAATCTGGTTTATCCAACAACTCCTTGTAGCTTCCATCACAAACAATTTCTCCTTCCTTCATCACTAAAATGCGATCACAGGTCATCAGCATCAGCGGATCATTCGTGATTGCTAACAAGGTCCATGAATTCTCTGGAGCTGTCAGAAAACTCAGAATTTTCAAGCGCTCCTGCTTTTCAATTTCCTGGAAAGTCTTATTCAATATTAGCAACTGCGGATGATCTGCAATACAACGTGCCAAAATCAACTTACTGGCAACACTTCCTGAGAAATCTGCTCCTGCTGCTGTAATCTCTGTCATTAACCCCTTAGGCAACGCACTGACATAATCCCATAACCCTACGCTTTCTAGTGCCCATACCACATCTTCATAGGATACCTTCGCACGTCCCATCGATATATTATCCATGATGGTTCCGTCAAAGAGTTCATCCTCTGATACGTTCTTGGAGATATAATCCCTCAGGGTGGTCAGGTTGACATTTGATAATGGAATATTATTTAGACGCACAGAACCAGAATAACTATCCTTAAAACCTGACAAGATACGCACCAATGTATCCTTTCCTGAATTGTTAAATCCAGTAATACATACACGCTCCCCTGCCTTAACCGTAAGGTCAATATTATTCAATGCCATCTTATCCTTATCAGGGAACTTATACTTCAACCCTTTAATATCAATATCCATCCCTTCTTGCTTTGGCAAAGTAATTCCTCCCTGACGCTCCATTTCGATATCCGTCACATGCCCGATTTTCTCGACTGCCGTCAAAGAGTGATACACTGTTTCCACACTCAGTATTAGTTTTTCCACTGCACCTAATACCAAAACAATGACAATCTCAGTCGCTACCAACTGTCCCAATGTAATCTCTCTATTGATCAACAAGTAAGTACCCATAATCAATAGTCCACCCGTTACGATTGTCTTAAAACCTACCGTACAGATAAACTGTATGATCAAAATACGGAATTGCTTTTGACGGTAATGCAAGTAATTGCTCGTCAACATATCCGTCTTCTGGAATGGTAAAGAAGAGTGTCCTGCCAGTTTGAAAGAGTATAGTGTTCTAGCCATCTCTTCCAACCAATGTACTACCTTATATTTATACTTAGATTCAATCAAACTCGCATTCAACCCTTTAGGACCTGTAAGATAGAATACTATCCCTAGGATTAACACTAACACCACCCCGAACATAATAAAGAATGGGTGGTACAATGACAGTAGTATCAAACCAAACAGAATCTGTAAGACAGAGGCTGTCAAGTCAATCAACAGCTTAGGTAAACTTTTCTGTATAGTCAATACATCAAAGAAGCGGTTCATCAACTCTGGGGCATACTGTCCAAAAAGTGCTTCCGGCTTAATTCGTGGTAAGCGATAAGTAAACTCATAAGCGGCCTTTACAAAAATTCTCCGCTGAATCACCTCCACCATCGTTAACTGCATCACTTGTAGTCCACCTGAAATGATAGTGGCAATAATAACTAACGCAATCAAGATACCGATAGAGTCAATTTCCAATCCCCCCGATACCAGCTCAATTACAGCCTGCACCCCCACTGGAAGTACTAAACTGAATAAAGAAATCAGTAAGGCATAAAAGTAGATATAGACAATATCTTTCTTCTCCGCATTAAGCAAGGAGAACAATCGAGAAACTGGACCTGTAATTTTATTAACACTCTGGTCACTTTCACTTACCAAAGGAGTGATGACCATAGGTGTAGCCACCAATATCTTCCCTTCTCCTCCTTCTAACAAGAATGGTAAAATACTGGATAATTGCTCTTTAGCTGCAGGAACACCAGGCATAAAAGAGTATACCTGATAGTCGTCATCCTCTGCTTCATATTGAATAATCACTGGTATCTGCTGATCATTGATCATATAAGTAGTCAGTACCGGATATTCAATGGATTGTGCAAATGTTAGTAAATCCTCTCGCTCTACTTCTTGTTGTAATAAGCTCAGGTCAATACTACTTGCCTTATCATTAATTTCCTCCAGAAAGAGATCAAATCGATTAGAATAGTCACTCACCTTGCCTAAAGGCTCCTTGAGTAAAAAATCTTTATAGTCATGACCAATCATGTTGGCCAGTTTTTCCAAAATTGGGATAAACTGCTTTGAAGTCATAAGTTCAGTTTAATATCAGTAAATCTTTGCATCTAAAATATACAAGATAGGACGCTATTAATAATTTATTAAGAATAATTATGATAACACCACCTATTCATTTGAAATTTTTATGATCACATGTTTAAACGTTAATTCTCCTTAGATTGTTTAATGATTTTTCGAATTTCTACCGCTCTAAATAATGGATCTGCTGCTTGCCATAATTTATCCTTCAACTTAGGAGATAAATCATCCTCTGCATCCAGTAGTTCATGAACCAACCGTTCCACATAAATGGATTTATGGTAATTCAGATTAGCCTCTGCCCATTGGGCCGGAAAGAAGATATCTCCTGTACGTTGTATTTCCGGCAACAACTGTAGCGCTGTTTTGATATACTTATGAGAGGTAGTTCCTCTCAACGGATGGTGTAAGTAATAAAGGGCTGTCAACACCCAAGGCTCCACTTCCCGGTTTTCTGCCTGCTTGAGTTTTCTAAAAAAATCATCCCTCACAATTTCATTAGAAGATAAAGCTGGCAAAACAAAACTAAAGCGGCGTTTTTCATCTGGGTTTTGAATTTTCAATAATTGCTGTTGAAGGATATTCTGAGCATACTTCACATCCCTGACTGCAATTTCCATAGTCAGATAAATAGAGTCTCGTTCTGACAATTCTAACTCTTTCACCTTGACATTGCCTTTCCAGATATTCACCAGTCGATTGGTCCCTTTTTGGGAAGTAACGAGTCCCACATAGGTATGGAACAAAGCTGCCTTAGCATGAACCTCCTCATTTTTTTGCATATCAACCCAAAGCATTGTCTCTAGTCTTAAGCCCACCGTTTTTCGTTCATCAGCCGTAAGATATTGCCAAAAGCACTCCTTCAGGTAATATAGCATCAACTCTTTGGTCAGGGAGTTCTGCTCTGTGACAATACTCCGTTCCAGCATTTCTATCATACTCAAAGGATAGACATTTCCTCTCAGCATTTCCTCCCACATCATAATCAATGCCGAAGCCCTATGCATCTCATTATCCAGGAGGTGAAGATATTTTTGTAAATGAAGGCGACTTTTTTTGTCCAATTGAAAATACCCATACGCATACCCCGATATATCTGGAATAACACAGAAGTAATCATCATAAGAGTATGTCTTGGTACTATCATTTAAAAATAACTCTATTTCATGACTTCCCTCTTTTTGAATAATAGCAGGTCTAATAAACTGTACCCAGTCCTTATACATACTGTCCATATCAATGGAAAGGCGGTACTTCTCATTCTCCTTGTCCCTTATAGACTCTACATTGATCTGTGGCATTCCCCTCTTTTTTACCCAAGCATAACTCCAGCTTTCCAAGTCTTGATCCGTATATTGATCCAGAATATTGATCAGATCATCCCAAGTAGCATTGCTATAGGCATATTTTTTCAGGTAGGCCCTTAAACCATTTACCATTTGTCGCTGTCCTATAATCTTCTCTAACTGTCGCATGACAATCGGTGCTTTATGGTAAATGATATTTCCATATAATGTACCGGCATTACTCAAATTGTCCAGCTCCTGTTTTATAGGATTCGCTCCCTTTGTTCGATCTTCCTCATAAGCTTCTGGTTGATGCTCTGTCAAAAAGCGTAAATCATGATCTACCTTTGGAAAGTTTGGCTTAACAATCTTAGAAGCCATGAAATTGGCAAACACCTCCTTGAGCCATACATCATCAAACCATTTCATCGTCACTAAATTCCCAAACCACATATGGGCTACTTCATGGGCGATCAACGAAGCTCGATTTAGCTGCTCTGTTTGAGTTGCAGAGGCATCCAGGATTAGGGAACTCTGTCGGTATTGTATCGCTCCTACATGTTCCATTCCTGAGTATTGGAAACCTGGAATAAGTACAATATCTATTTTCTCAAAAGGTAGAGGGATCCCTGTATAGGACTCCATCCACTCCACGCTTTTAAAATGCTGCCTAAAAATATCCCTGACATTTTTACGTACTTTTTCGGTGTCTGTTTCCCTGTAGTACATATGAATAGTTTTACCAGCATAAGAGGCTTGACGCTCCTTGAACTCCCCTGCGGCAAAAGAGAATAAATACGTACTAATAGGCTTAGTTTTGTTGAAAGTATGCATCACAAACCCTTCGTTTTCTACCGATTGCTTGGAGACACTTCCTCCAGAAACTACTTTCCAGTCTTTAGGAGTCTGCAGTGTAAGGGTAAAATTGGCTTTCAGGTCTGGCTGGTCAAAACAAGGAAAAAGTGTCGAGGCCCGATCAGGAACCAGTAAAGTATACAAATAGTCCTCATTTCGGTTTAAGGAAGTTTCTCCAGCCTCAAACTGTATCTCTAACTCAAACTGGTTATTGGGGTTTTGAATCAAAATATGATGATTCACAAACTCGTAAGGCTTCAATTGTCCGTTTAGACTTACCTGCTTAATCTTACTGGCCCCTTCCTGAAAATCCAGAATCAGAAAGCCTGGCTCGTTTTGCCTTCCTTTAATCGTTACCATCCCTTCTATAGGTTGACTGACTAAATCAGGAATACTAAACTGCAAATGGTAAGACAAGCCCGTAAGCTGCTCAGAACGTAGCTCAGCCAATTCCTTGGAAACTCCCATTTCTACATCTTGAAGGGTTTCATTGTCTTGTTGTGCCGTACATCCCCACAACCATAGGGAGAGAACAAATAAACTAATCCAATATTTCATAGATACCGTCTAATAATATTTTTATCGTTAAGGAAGCCTTAAAGCTTGCTTGGAATACAAACCCTTTTTCTTTTTTCTTAAGAATTTATATAAATATAAGGATATGTGCCCTATGCAAAAAAAAAGAGACTATCTCATAACTCAGTAGAAAGTTAAAATCATTCATGGATATACATTTATAATGTTAAAGGAGAAAGAATAAAGGAATAAAAACCTTGTATAAAGGTATTTTCCTTTTTCCCTTCTCCTTTATCCATTTGAAAAATGATTCTGCTTACAAGTTATGAGACAAACTCTTTTTCAATTGTATTATTCCTATGACTCAAAGAATAGTCATTACATGATCAGCTCTTTCTCCAGTGCCTCTGCATCCAGCTCTTCTTCTCCATGAATCGGTTTCGCATATTCAAACTCAGCTGTTTTCACTCCAATAATCAAAATATCATCAATTTGCTTGAAGTGTCCCTCTGCAGTCCAGTCATTATAGAAATCTTCCAGGCATTGCTTTTGCATTTCCATCGGAAGGTCCGCTATACTGAAAATTTGCTTACGGAAGTTTTTACTCAAGATCTTTCGTCCTTCCGGTCCTCCAAACTGATCTTGATATCCATCAGAGAAAATATAAAAAGCTTGAATATCTTCTAGACGAAGCACTTCTGTTTGATACTCTCTTACACGATCCTTGTAATCTTTACCACCAACACCATAACGTTGTCCCTTAATCACTTTAACTTCCTGAGGGTTCTCCTTCTCAATATAATAAAGAGGATTACCTGCTCCTGCAAAGGATAATGTATTCAGGTAAGGGTTAATCACACAGATAGAAATATCCATACCATCCCTACTTTCCTTATAATCACGCTGGTGTAACGCTGTTTGAATAAGACGGTGCATGGTTTTCAATACCAGAGAAGGCTCCGTAATATTTCTTTCATGAATTACCTGATGCAACATATCATTTCCAATCAAGGACATGAAGGCACCTGGAATACCGTGACCCGTACAATCCGCTGCTACAATAATCGTCTTACCTGCTTTCTGGGTATACCAATAGAAGTCTCCACTAACGACATCCCTTGGTTTAAAGAGAATGAAGCTATCCCAGTTCTCTCCAATATTACTGATCTTGGTTTCCACATCTTCTGATGAGCCCAACAATGCATTCTGAATTCGTTTGGCGTAGTTTACACTACTCATCATATTCTCATGCTGCTTCTCCAGCAAGTGACTCTTTTCGTTCAGTTCCTGTGTTTGCTTGATAATCTGATCCCTGTGATCCATCAACTCAAGGTTCTGCTCCCTTACCATGGCAAAGTACTCCTCCATCTTCTCATTCTGCTCCTTGAGTTTCTCTGCATTTCGTTCTGCCTCCTTCTTCGCTTTCTCTAGTTCCTGGGCGTTATTGTTCAAGATAGCCTCTGAACGCTTCAATCGGTTAAAGGCAGAATTAAGTTCTTTGTTCTTTTCTACAAGCTCCTTGGATCGAACATCTGCTTCTTGCGTACGTTCCTTTACCTGTTGCTCCAAACGTTCCTTATCCTTTTTTACTCGATAAACGTTCAATCGAACTACTAGTATCAAGGCTAATAAACCACCAAATACATACAAGCCCAATGCCCAATAAGTCTCATACCACTGTCTTTGTACCTTAAAAGTATATTGTGCTGGCACACTCCAACGGTTACTACCTGCAGCTCTTGCTCTTACTTGTAAGGTATAAGCTCCTGAAACATCTGCACTAATTTCAATAGTATGCGTTTCCGTATTTTGTACCGGCTTCCAGTTCTCATGCTTACCTACCAGTCGATACTCTACCTCTGCCATCTTACTTGGATACTCAGGAACAGAATAGTATACCTGGAAGTAACGTCCCAAAGGAATGGAGGATATTTCAGTAGGCAATAGCTTTTCACCTTGTAGGGATACCTTAGAAATAATAGGTGTGGTTGTTCTCCTAAGATTGATCAGGTTAGTTCCTACCATCAAACCATCTGGCGTACCCGCATAAACATTGCCATCAGGCCCTGTTTCCAAACATCTATAATTAACGATAGGTGTTTCCATCCCATCATTTTCTGCAAACAGAATAAACTCATCAGTTTTTAGGTTCAATCGCAAAACACCTTTGGCATTCGCCACCCAAACATACCCCCTCTGCTCGTCATAAGACAAAGCCCTTACCGATGTAGCAGTATAAGCACCAATATCAATACGCTCAATACCTCCTTCTTTGGATCTTCTAAATACCCCTAAAGTTGTTCCCAAAAGCAAAGAGCCATCACTCAACTCCAAGATGTCATTCACACTAAAGTTGATCGCATTCTCTCCTAAACCTGGATCTATACTCAAGTTCTTAAAGCTATCTCTCTCAGGTAAGTATACATATAGATAATCGGTCACCTTGCCTCCCCCTGCATACAGTTTCCCGGACTTTGTGTGTTTCAACATCACAATTCTGCCATTGATACCGTCATCTTTACCGTATACCTTGGCCTCTCCATTGGAAGCGTTGATACGAATCGGACCAAACGCTCCATCTTGCCTCACCCATAAGTAATTACTGCGAGGGTCTTTCTCCAAAACATACATCGCTCCAAAATCAGAACGATCAATCATCTTTTGCCTTTCCTTATCCTTCCAGTACATTAGGTGTCCCTGTGTAGAGGCGGTCCATATACCATCCCCATCAGGTAAAATTCTCAAAAAGGAGTTCCCATCATTATCTGAAAACTTCTCCTCTAGCTCAAAAGACTGATTATCCCCCAACTTTCCTTTATACACACTCATCCCATCCGTAAGGTACAAATGGTCTTTGTAATGTACCGTATGTTGTATATATGGGTTTTCCAAATCAACGCCCAACGTATAGAAAGGTAGCTCTTTCATTTGTCGAAGTCCCAAGTTGGTTCCAAGCCAAGTATCCTGAGCTGTTTGCAAAATAACATTCGCACCATGTACTCCAAGATCAGGGTGTCGAGTCAAACGCAGACTCTTGCCTGATTTTTTCAACTCGTAAATTGATTTGCTGCTTTCTGAGGCTACCAAATAATGCCCCTCTTCTTTCTTCAGGATATCAGAAGCAACTACATCGCGATCAATAGTCTTCCATGTTACTTTATTATTCTTATTGATCGTCAACAAGCCAAGCCCCTTATCTTTAGAACTGACAATGAAGCTATTGTTTCTGTAATGCTGAACAAAAGTGATTCCCTTGGGTAATATCCATTCTGGCAAATCAATCTCCAGAAAAAGCATCCCGTTAAAACGGTACAAAAATCCATTGTAATTAAAGGCGTACAGGGTTCCATCTGCACTCTCTCCAAAAGAGAAGGATTCCATCGTATCTTGGGCCTTATTTCGCTCCTCAGACATAGGGTATACCTCTGACTTCCCCGTCTCTACACTATACTTAAAGATACGGTACTCATCCGCTACCCATATATTTCCCTTTCTATCCTCATAAAGTTCTTTCCCATAATACAGGGTGGTATCTGTCACTACTCTTTCCCCATACATCATCGACTCAAACGTCGTCCCTGCAGAGGTATCGTTCACCTTAAAAAGACTATTATCAGCAAGTACCAACAGGTCTCCCTTTTGGGTCGTGATGATATCCTTGATATAATCTTTCGCCAAGGTATTCTCAAATACCTTAAACTGGTTCCCATCATATTTTACCAAACCGTTGTCCGTTCCTAGCCATAACACCCCCAAGGTATCCATATTCAGGGCCCTGATGGCATCACTAGGAAGACCGTTATCCTTATGGTATAAAAAGGATTTTATCTGCTGCGCCTGTACTTCTCCACCGCCTATGCGGATCAAAAATAATAGGGCAACAAATGCAAAAAATTGACATCTGACAGCTATTCTCATAGGTATGTTCTTCAGAAACAGATGATTATATAAATATTTTGACATCAACTGCTAGAGTTGTGGTAATGTTCGTTCACAAAAAGTGATATGAAATCAAAAAATAGTATAAATAAACTGTTAATACAATAGTTAAACGATGATAACTAAACAGTATTTTAAAATAAAGAAGAGATTTCTATCTTTTCCCTGACAACTTCCTCATATTATTATTATCTGATGACCCCAAACCTATAAACGATTATGGACACCCAAGTAAGCAGATGTATCTTCAAAGGCTTTTTATCCTATTTTGATACATTTATGAAAGTCACTTCCGATGCCAAGGAGCGCTTTGAGCAGGTCGATTGGACTGGAGCTCAAAAAGCACACAAAATGCGCCTATTGATCCGGAAACAAAAGATGAGAGAGGTTACTGAAAAAGTACGTCTCTTAATGGGAAATCATATCGATGACCTGGAGATCTGGCGACAGATCAAGGTTAACTACGCCTTGTTAGTCAGTGACTATGAGAATGATGATATTGCGGAAACTTTTTACAACTCCATCTTTTCTCGCCTTTTCTCCCATCAATTTATAGATCCTTGCCTGATGTTTGTCTATTCCTCTCAGGAAAACAACTTCATTTACAGTCAAGAACCTATTTACCATATCTTTTGGGTGAAAGAGGAAGTCTCTACCACTGTACGTGAAATCCTATTGCAATATCCTTTTCAAACGCCTTATCAAAACTTTGAAGAAGATGTTCGCTTACTCACGACCACGATAAAAGAGCATCTATTACCACGACTTAAAACCCTTCCCCGCATTGAAGTTTGTAAAGAGGTTTTTTATAGAAATAAAGGGGCTTACCTAGTTGGAAGGGCTATCTCAGGAGAAAAAGTACTTCCCTTCGTTATCCCTATTTTGAACGAACCTGAAAAAGGTCTTTATGTAGATACACTTTTAATAGAACCTAACGATGTGAGTATTCTCTTTAGTTTTACTCGCTCTTATTTTATGGTTTACACCAAAGTACCTTCTATTCTTGTTCGTTTCCTATCCTCTATTCTCAAAGGAAAAGAGCTCTCTGAAATCTATAACTCTATTGGTTTTAATAAGCACGGTAAGACGGTCTTCTATAGGGAGTTTTTAACACAACTAAATGTCTCCTATGATCAGTTTGTAATTGCTCCGGGCATTAAAGGAATGGTAATGTCTGTATTCACACTCCCTTCTTTTAATTTCGTCTTTAAAATTATCAAGGATCGCTTTGACCCTCCGAAAGAAATGAGTCGAGAAAGGGTCAAGCAACAATATAAGTTGGTATCCAGGCATGATAGGGTCGGGCGGATGGCAGACACCCACGAGTTTCATAACTTCCGATTTCCGAAAGATCGTTTTTCCCAAGAGCTATTAGAGGAATTACAGACTGTTGCCCCTTCCATTATTGAGGTCTCTGAAGAGGAAATTATCATCAAACACCTGTATACTGAAAGGAGAATGATTCCACTCAATATCTATTTGGAACACGCCAATGAAAACCAAGCAGAAGAAGCCATCGGCGAATATGGCAATGCCATAAAGCAACTTGCTGCTGCCAATATATTTCCCGGAGATATGTTGTTGAAAAACTTTGGAGTCACCCGGCATAGGCGAGTGGTATTCTATGATTATGATGAGATCTGTTTCTTGACAGAGTGTAACTTCAGACCTCTTCCCTTTGCTAGAAATGATGAAGAGGAATACGTTACCGAGTATTCTGTAGGACCTAATGATATTTTCCCAGAAGAGTTCAAACGCTTCTTAATCGGAAAGCCCCATATTCGAGAGATTTTTTTCCGTTTGCACGATGACATCTTCACCGTCAAGTTTTGGAAAAACCTGCAAAGGGAACTAGACAATGGAAAAGTCATGGATGTATTTCCTTATCGAAAGAAAAAGCGCTTTATGCGCTCCAATCAAGAGCAGCTGTCTCATCAGGCAACTAAGAAATAGTTTTGGATGAAGGATGATGGATGAAATTAAACTCCCTCATCCTTTTACCTATTACTTTTTTATTCTTTCTCTTGTGGTAAAACCTCTAGATCAACATCTTCAGGAATTGTAATAATGGCTTCTTTTTCTTTTGACTTTTCTTCTAAAAAGGTCTTCATAGCTTCTCCGGTACGAATAGGAATCATAAAAGACATTCTATTCCATATCATCACAAAATTACAGCCGTAATCTGCCTCTTGAAGAAAGATGCTAAACTCCTGAAAAATATAAGGAGACTTCAAGGTAGGTACTTCTATACGGAAAACATCCTGCGAGGCCTTATACGTAAAGGTTCCCCACATACCGACTCCCTTATTCAAAATAATTGTCCATTGCTCCTCTCCCGGGATACCAAAAATGCTGTAAGTTCCTGCAGGTAGCAACTGTCCTCCAAAAAGAATATCCTTCGTAATGGTAATTTCAGTAGCATCATCATCCCCCATTCTCCATATTTTCCCAAAAGGTATTGACACCCCAAACTTCTTATCGTAATCATTCCGCATCTTAGGGCTTCCATAGGTTACTTTAATATAAGTGGAGTCCTCTGTCATATAATTGGTTAATTCACGGGGGCTCTTTCTCGGTTTATGCGCTAATTTCTGTGCAAAACTCCCATGACTGAAGGTCACCAACATTAGCATCAATAATAGATATCTCATCCGTATTTCCTTTTTTCTCTCAATAATTTGTTGAATCCGTTACACGGCGTTTCGAATTTCTCTTTCAGAGAGTTGACTTGTTGGTTGAATAAAATATCTCAAAAGAACAGTACAACTCAATTCAACGATTCAACTCAATACATAGTATTGAAATTCGAGACGCCGTGTAACGGATTTAACGATTTTATAACACTCCTTTCGTGCTTGGGATTTCCAAATCTGTAGGGTCTCTATGGATTGCCATTCGAATTGCTTTAGCAAATGCCTTGAAAATTGCTTCTATCTTATGGTGTTCATTGTCCCCTTCCACTTTAATATTCAAGTTACAACGTGCCATGTCTGAGAACGACTTAAAGAAGTGATAGAACATTTCTGTAGGCATTCCACCAACACTTTCTCTATTAAAAGTCGCTTCCCACATCAACCAAGGGCGACCAGAGAAATCCAGTGCGACCTGTGCCAGGGTTTCATCCATTGGTAAGATAGAAAAACCATAACGCTCGATACCTCTCTTATCTCCAAGAGCTTCCAAGAATGCTTCCCCTAATACAATTGCTGTATCTTCAATCGTATGGTGCTCATCAATATGTAAATCGCCTTCTACTTTTACAGATAAATCAATCTTTGCATGTCTTCCTACCTGATGAAGCATATGATCAAAGAAACCTATGCCTGTCTGCAAGTCAACCTTGCCACTTCCATCCAAGTCTACGGCTACTTCTATGCTTGTTTCACTCGTTGCTCGCTTAATTCTGGAGGTTCTCCCTTTCTGTCCTTTCAAGAAAAGGTAAATCTGCTCCCAATCCATAGTCGTCAGACTAGCCTTAGGATGCTTTTTATCACCAATGAAAATTGCTTTGCACCCCATGTTTTCCGCCAATTGTACATCTGTAGGACGATCACCAATCACAAATGAAGCAGCCATATCATAATCCTCATGCTGCATATAGTGCGTCACTAACCCCGTACGAGGCTTTCGAGTAGGTGCATTGTCTTCCTCAAAGGAGCGATCAATCAATATTTCATCAAACACAATACCCTCTCCTTCAAGAATCTGTAGCATCTTGTTATGTGCTGGCCAGAATGTATTTTCTGGAAAAGAGTCTGTCCCTAACCCATCCTGATTGGAAACCATGACCAATTCATAATCCAATTCTTCTTGAATCTTTCTTAGTTGTGATAAAGCTTTGGGCACAAAGCTGAGTTTCTCCAGGGAGTCGATCTGAAAATCTTCCGGTTCCTGAATAATGGTGCCGTCCCTATCAATAAATAGTACTTTCTTCATGAGCTTTTGTTTGTTAGTAATATTTTTTTGTAATCTTCTGATGATCGTAACATATAAATATAGAAAAACAATTGCTTTCTTTGTAATACACAATTGCTTACATCACCATTCTTTAAGCAAAAAACTTATAGAAGTGTTTAAAAATCATCTCTTAACAAAGAGCAATATGATCCACATCTTAGGTATTATAATCAATTGGTAATTAGTGATATGAACACAAAAAAGCTTATCAAGATATTACTGGTATTTTTTTGTCTAGGAATTTCTTTTCTCAGCCAAGGACAACAAGCTGAACGAAAAAAACTTGAAATTCAACGTAAGCGTATCCTAAACAGGATCGAAAAGGCGAACCGTACCCTACAAGAATCCCACAATGAAGCACAAACAGGAATGGCTCACCTGAAAGACATAGAAGGGCAAATTTGGGAAAGAGAAAAATTACTCGTTGAACTCGCTAAAGAGCAAGAGCTATTAGAAGGGGAAATCAGTACGCTCTACCAAGATATTCTTGGAAAAGAGGCCGAGTTAATGGACCTCAAAGAAGAGTATGGAGAAATGGTGTATATCGCTTACAAAGCCAATACTAACCATCAAAAACTCGCATACCTATTTGCCAGTAGAAGTATGGAGCAACTTATTTCCAGAATAAACTACCTGGAACACTACAAAAGAGCACGCAAAGAACAGATAGAGCACATTCAAAGCAAAATGGATTTGCTTATTGGCAAACGGGAGCATTTGGAAGAAAAACAAGCTGAGAAAAGGCAACTGATTAAAGAAGAAGAAACTCAACTGCAAGCCTTAACTAACTTAAAAGCTCAGCAAAGACGTATGGTCAACAACCTGCGTAAAACCATTAAAACTACCGAAAGCGATATCCAAAAAGAAAAAAAGTCCTTATTACGCTTAGAAGGAGCTATACAAAGAGCGGTGCAACGACAGGCACAACTTGAAAAAGAAGAAATAGAAAAAGAGGTTGCTCTTAGAGCTGACTTTATCAACCAAAAAGGACAATTAGACTGGCCTATTGATGGATTTGTAACCGCCAAGTTTGGTAAAAGACAACATCCCATTATTCCTGATGAGTTTATACAAAATCACGGTATTGAAATTCGAGCTAGTAAAGAGGAAAAAATCAAGGCGGTATGGAATGGAGAAGTATTTGCCATTACCCGTATTCCTGATCTGAACTATGTTGTCATGGTATTGCATGGGGAATATATTACTGTCTATGCTAACCTATCCAAGGTTGAAGTCAAAATGTGGGATGCCATCAAGAAAGGGGATATCCTTGGAAAAGTAGCCCAAGGAACTGAAGGTGCTTACCACTTAAGTTTTCAGATATGGCATCAGCAAAAAAAGCTTGACCCTGAGCTTTGGTTAAAAAAATAACGCTTGTGGAATACTCCACAAGCGTTAATATATACTCGATGAATGGTGATTAGTTTACCTTAATCGTTGCTTGCTGCTTTACTTCCGCTTTCTTAGGAATCGTAACATTCAAAATACCTTCCTGGTAAGCGGCAGTGATATGCTCTACATCAGCAGTTTGAGGAAGCTTAAATACACGCTCAAACCCCTGCAGCTCAAATTCTTTCCTTACAAAACGATCCTGACCGTTTTCACTTTCCTCAGTAGCTTTCAACGCTACTTTTAACTTTTGTCCCTCCAAGTTGATTTCAAAAGATTCTTTCTTATGTCCTGGAGCTAGAAAAGCTAATTTGTAATATTCTTCATTCTCTAGAATATTAACAGGCACCTGTACTCTGTTAACTGTCTTCTCATTGTGTTGTGCATTTTGAAGTACATCATTTACTTCATTGACAATTCCATTAAAAATTGGAGCAAAACCAAAATCATAAGTCTTCGTCATCATCTTTATATTGTTTTGAGTTGTGATAATATCTAATTCAATTACACCTCTCCTATTTCAATTGGTATGCCAATCCAAAAAAAACATCATTTAATGCCATTTTGTCTTCATTCTAATTTTAAAAGAATTATTTTAAGACAAAATGTCATAAACATACTTTGGATCTGTCGGTTAATACAGTTATCAGTTAAGAAAATTATTTTCCCCCTAGGTAACATACAATACCCTATAGGTATTTCCCAATATTATTTTTAAGCGATAAGCAATAACCGATAAACTTTCAAAACGATAAACAATAAATACCCTTCAACATAAAACTATACACATTATGAAAAAGCTTGGAATTATCTTCTCACTCACTTTAATCAGTATTACGCTGACAATCTCCGCATTTATGCGTCCCAACATTGCAACGCCGCCTAAAGAAAGTAGACTCTGTCACTCAGCAGATATACAGCAGTCAGCCTTTACTGCTTTCACGAATGATTCAGATTTTCTGAAGGCACACGAGTTACCTAGGGCTATTTCTTTTGACAAGAAAAAAGCCAAAGGAAAAATGATCTCTTTTAAAACATTAGGGGGAAAAAAAGCCAACGCCTACTATATCAAAGGAGACCGGAAATCAAATAAATACTTGTTGGTATTCCACGAATGGTGGGGACTCAATGAACACATCATGCAGGAAAGTGAGCTTTGGGCCGAGAAAATGGAAGGAGTACATGTATTGGCAATTGACTTATACGATGGAAAGGTTGCTGAGACTAGAGAGAAAGCTGGAGAGTACATGAAAGGAGTCGATACCAAGAGAGCTCGTAATATCATCAAAGGAGCTATCAACTATTGCGGAAGAGATAAAGAATTTGCCTCTATTGGCTGGTGTTTTGGAGGAGGCTGGTCATTACAGTCGGCCTTAATTGCTGAAGAAGACATGAGAGCTTGTATTATCTATTACGGAATGCCTGTAACCGATAGTAATATTCTAAAGCGTGACCTTAAGGCTCCTGTACTCGGTATTTTTGCAGAAAAGGATAAGTGGATTGATGAAAAAGTAGTCAAGGAATTCGAGCAAAGTATGACAGAAGCTGGAAAAACCCTGAAAGTAGTGACTTATGATGCAGATCATGCTTTTGCCAACCCTAGTAGCCCTCGTTACAACAAAGAAGCCGCAGAGGCAGCCCAAAAAGAAAGCGCTCGTTTTCTTAAACAATACTTTTTACCCAAATAATCTATTACCAAAAAAAACATGAATCATCCCATATTAACAAATGGCTTAGCTTTCTGAGAATTCATCACTTTATAACTATCTCACAAGCCCTTTATGAGCTTCTTCATTTTTTCCTTGATGAAAAAACGAAGCAAAAAAATCAAGGCTTTGAAGAATTCGCCTAATTTTTAATCGCCAAAGCTAAAAATCCCAAACTCGCTACGCTCAAACAATGGAATTTTCTTAACGCTTTGACGATTAAAAATCTTAACGGCAATTCTTCAAGGCCGTTTTTAAAAAAATAGAGCCATCCCCTTAAATGTTAATATGGGATGACTCATATTTTGATTTCCTTCTACCAATCCGGTTTTCCTGGATCAACTTTTCTCGTTGACTTCTTACGTTGCTGCTGTAAGAACTGCGCTTCATTATTCTTTAATGCATCCAAAATCATCTGTGCCTGTTGGTCAGAAATCTTTGACTCTTCCTTGGGCTTTCCTTCACTAGACTGACTTTGGTCTGCATTCTCTTGCTGCTGATCTTTTTGATCTTGCTGGTCCTTTTGATCTTTTTGGTCTTGTTTATCCTTATTCTCTTGATCCTTTTGATCTTGCTTATCCTGTTGGTCCTTTTGATCTTTTTGATCTTGCTTATCCTGTTGATCCTGATTATCCTGCTTCTGGTTTTCCATCAACTTCTTGACCAACTCATAATTATAGCGCGCTTCCTCATTAGTCGGATCTTTTCTCAAAGCATCCTTGAAAAACGAAAGTGCAATATCCAGTTTTTGATTAGCCGTCGCCATCACACCTAGTTGCTGATATGCAACAGAACTCAACTCATTTTCTGGGCTAGAAGCAGCCTGCTGATAATACTTCATTGCCTGCTCTGGCTTTTCAGACAAGTAGTAAGCATGTGCCAAATTGAGGCGCACCCCTGCGTCAGTCACTTGATACTTATCAACCAAAGTCTGATAATGAGTAATCGCCGTTGTATAGTCTTGTTGATCTAAAGCCTTTTTCCCAGCTTCCTTATGCTCATTAATCTTTTTTAAACTAATAGGGTCTGATGCGCCCAAAAGGCTCCAGCCCAAGAGAAAGAGAATTACTTTATACATCATCTTAATAGCATTAGGTTTATCTCTTAAATTTCATTTATCTAAATTCTAAACACCTGAACAGCAAACAATAAATCTACCAAGAATAAAGCCAATGCTCCAGCTAAGAAATAGTAGTAAATATTGTTAGATGCATCCACTTGTCTGCTCGCCTTTACAGTGCCTTCAATATTATTGATAGCCTTGATCAAGGACTTAAGATCATTCTTGTTTTCACTAATTTCAAAGTATCGCCCATCGGTTTCCTCAGACAACTTCTTCAAAGAATTATTATTCAATTTAGAAACTACCTCATTGCCTGACTTATCCTTCTTATAACGGTAACCATAAGGGATTTTACCCCCTTCATACGTTCCTACTCCAAGGGTAAATAAACGAATATTTTCATCCTTAATTTCTTGTAGTACTTCCGTGGTTTCCTCTCCAAAATCTTCTCCATCACTAATCAGAAGAATAGTTTTACTTTGTACATCTGTTGTTACCGTTTCCTGTGCCTCTTTAAGTTTCTTGATTGCCAAACGCAAAGGAGGTCCAAAATCTGTTCCAGAGGAAAATATCAGGTTAGTACTCATCGCCTCAATAAACAAGTTCAAGGCACTGCCATCAAACGTCAAAGGACATTGCAAGAAGGCCTCATTAGTAAACACAATCAATCCTAAACGATCAGAACTAAAATTAGAAACAATCTCCTTCAACAAGAATTTTACACGTTGTAATCTGGAAGGAGCAATATCTTCCGTATCCATGGATTTGGATAAATCCACACACATATAAATATCCTTACCAATCGTCTGCATCTCCTTTTTCCCTTGCTTATAAGCTGGCCCTCTCAAGGCGACTAAGAACAGTCCAAAGTAGAGCGTACGCAACAACAATTTATAAATTGTTGCCCGCATAGGAGTTCCCAATACCTTTGATACCCGATATACCCTAAACAGGTACAAACCATATAGCACTACAAATGCTATAATCAGGGAAATCTCCAACATACCAAAGTCTCTGCCAAATGTCATATCTTGATTGCTTGTTTAGTATTTACAAGAAGCGTTCATACACTAAAAAAATCGAATTATACTCTCCAAATTTATGGATTCAGTAGAATCCTCAAAATGTTCAAAAATAAAGTAAAAAAATTTCTCTTTGATTATCAGCATGATGAAATACAACCCCTATTATATTTAACATTTTTTGTCAGTGGCGTTTGGATATGAGTTAGACGAACCCCTATATTTGCAATCGCAATGACGAAATATAGTCTATTGGGAGAGTTGGCAGAGTGGTAATGCAGCAGCCTGCTAAGCTGTCATCGTTTATTCGATGCGCGGGTTCGATCCCCGCACTCTCCGCACAATAGTTCTCGGGGTGTAGCGCAGCCCGGTTAGCGCACCTGGTTTGGGACCAGGGGGTCGCAGGTTCGAATCCTGCCACCCCGACGAGAGATTTCATCTTGCAAAACATATAAGGAAATAATGGTCCGGTAGCTCAACTGGATAGAGCTTCTGCCTTCTAAGCAGAAGGTTACAGGTTCGAGTCCTGTCCGGATCACTTTCTTTAGGAGAGTTGGCAGAGTGGTAATGCAGCAGCCTGCTAAGCTGTCATCGTTTTTCGATGCGCGGGTTCGATCCCCGCACTCTCCGCCATAGTTTCGGGGTGTAGCGCAGCCCGGTTAGCGCACCTGGTTTGGGACCAGGGGGTCGCAGGTTCGAATCCTGCCACCCCGACGAAACTATTACAACGATCACTTCTTCTTTCAAAAAATGAACTAAGATATTGATCTATAAGTTACTACAAATGTAATGAAGGCAATGGTCCGGTAGCTCAACTGGATAGAGCTTCTGCCTTCTAAGCAGAAGGTTACAGGTTCGAGTCCTGTCCGGATCACAGAACCGATACATTGAATGTATCGGTTTTTTTTATGCATAAAAAATATGAATCATCCCATATTAACAAATGGCTTAGCTTTCTGAGAATTCATCACTTTACAGCTATCTCAAAAGCCCTTTATGAACTTCTTCATTTTTTCCTTGATGAAAAAACGAAGCAAAAAAATCAAGGCTTTGAAGAATTTGCCTAATTTCTAATCGCAAAAGCTAAAAATTCCAAACTCGCTACGCTCAAACAATGGAATTTTCTTAACGCTTTTACGATTAAAAATTTTAACGGCAATTCTTCAAGGCCACTTTTAGATATATAAAGGCACTTTTTAAAGAAAAAAAATATGAGCCACCCCTTAAATGTTAATATGGGATGACTCATCTCTCTCTTTTTCTAAGCAGACCTTATTATTACTACTGCTCTCCTTCAAATCCATTAAACCTGACTCCCGTAAAAGAACAAGTAAAGCTGCTATTATCCGAACGATCTGTTATGGTATATTCCAGGGATATAGAGTCCTGTACTGCTGTTTCCCCTTTGGTGAAAGAGAAGTTACTCACACTAATCACCACTTCTTCTCCCACTTCATAATCATGTCCCAAATCTAATGCTTCATTAGCACTTACCTCTCCATCGGACACATCAGCCAATATCCGATAACCAAAATCGGCTACATTATCCAATACTACCTGACTATCTGCAAAAGATGCGATAAAGAAATGATAAAAGTACTCCTCTCCATCACAGTTTTCCGTTCCCACATATTCCCCTGCCAAATCAAAATTAGATAATTCTGTTACGTCATAGTTGGACTCATCCAGTCCTAAATCACCATCATAATAACAAGCATTAATACCAATAATGGTGCAAAGGGTTAATAAATAATGTGTTAGTTTTCTCATAATGTCTATCGTAAAAAGATTAATTACTCCACCTTGGTAAATACTCTCTTGCTATCCACAATTCCAAAAGCAGATAAGGTCACAAAGAAAACCAAATCGCCTTCGGGATCATTAATCGTTCCAGTACCACTTACAGGTCCAAATACCGTTGTCGATGGTACGATCTGTAACTCTCCCCCTCCCAAATCCACAAACTCAAAAGGTATGACAGAAGACGACCCCCATCCATTCGTCGTAAAATATAACCCTTGATCATCTCTTGCAGTAACTACCGCTGGATTTCCTCCTCGATCATAACTTCCCGTAATATCTATACTCGGATCATAATTCTCATTTCTAACAATAACATAACGTGTTTCTGAAGCCTCAAACCCTTCGCTATTTTGGGCTGAGTATACGACTTCATATACCCCTGGTGTAGCCGTATCTACAGTGCCACTAACATTTACATTAATCTCCTGCTCGTTCTCTGTTGCAGTAGCTCCTGGGTCTGTAAACTCATCACCAGGATTTAAATAAACATACTCATCTCCTTGCAGTTCAATCACTGCGAAATTGATAATTGTAGACACATTATCTTCTCGATCACAACCACTTCCCAACACCCAAAGACCAATGGCTACAATAGTTATATATGGTTTGATTTTATTCATGATTTTTCTGATGAATTTTTTTAAATTTTTTCCCTTTCCGAAGAAAGGGAAAACAATTAATTGCCAGTTGCTTTTAAAGACCACCATACTCCATTACGCACCTCTAGTTCGTTGTAACTTGGTGCATTAGGATTTACTTGTGCCTCTTCATTATCGTATGGTATACGTTGAGGAAACCCTATTCCATTCACGAAAGGATTCGCCGACTCTACGAAAAAGGATGGATAACCGGTACGATTAAATTCAAAGAAACCCTCAGGACCTCCTATACCATTCAATTCTACCCATTTTTGAGTAATGATAGCCTCTAACTGTGTTTCAAAATCACCTGTGGTGGGATAAGCATATACCCCTCCGTCGGCTACTTGTACGGGAGGCATATCATCTTCCAATAGTTCTAATCTTTCGAAAGAAGCTGTAACTCCAGCATCATAAAATACCTGAGGAGTTTCTCCTACTGCTGCAGGATAACGTAATGCTGCTTCAGCCAATAGAAAATATGCTTCAGCCACTGTCATAAAATATACTGGCTTAACAGGTCCTAGATCAACCCTAGAATAGTTGTCGCTATTCCCATCTCCAAATAATGTTCCCTGATCTAATCCTATATAAGCGTTATCACTCCTAGACAACTCATAAAATTCATCAATGCGAGGGTCATTATTATCCAACAAGTACTGTAAAGAAGTATTACTGGCAATCAAACTGGTATTTCCTAGAAAGGTCACCTCCGTCTCATACAAGGGATTACGCTGACTCGCCGCATCATTGAACTGTGTCATTGCTGCTGACTCTTCTACTAGAAACTCTGCGCCATTACTGAATAATTCTTGTACTCCAGCCTGAGTAACCTCTGGGCGGGCATTTACTTGTCTGAGGTATATTTTCAATTTTAGGGTATTTGCAAAACGTACCCATTGATCCATATCTCCAGCAAAGACAAAATCCTCTGTGCCTACCTCTTCTGGTCCTAGTTCTGCCGTAGGATCCTTAATCGTCAAATCTTGACCCAGTGCAAAATCTAACTCATTGATCAAAGAGTCATACACCAAAGGTCCTTCATCAAATATAGGAGCAGCTACCTCAAGGCCCTTGAGTGCTTCCGTATAAGGAATATCATTGTACAAATCAGCCATCATCTGAAAACCATATACCTTCATGGTTGTGGCAATCAAATAATAAGTCCAGTTTTCTTGTTCTCTTGCCATACGCTGCACGGCCGTCAGATCTTTCAAGGCTCCTGATCCTTGTAGGTTTACTGACCCTCTATCAGCTCCTGTGTACATAATTTGCCACATACGAGAAAACTCTCCTGGACTTACCTTATACTGATCCAAATCTCTATACTGTTGAGCTCCTGGAGACTGTGTCCAATATTGTCCCCACAAGCCTCCTAATACTTGGAATTTTCCTCCAAAGACATAGGCAACTCCTGCAATTCCAGCAGGCAAAGTCAACTGTATGGTAGAAGACTGAGCTGCGTTTGGGTTTTGATTAATATCAAACCAATCACTACTACAACTCCCTCCTTGGATCAGCAGTAGTAATGAGGTTATATAGATGGTTATTTTTCGCATAATTCTAATAATGTAATTAATGAAGGTTTGACAGGCTTCTATTAGAAGGTAAACTTGAGCATTCCTCCCATACTTCTTGTAGGAAGTGTTGTCGTAAATTCTCCAAATTCTGAACCTGCATCCACTCCAGAGCCTGAAGCAAACGAAGTCATCTCTGGGTCCACATAGATATTACTATCTGGCGTTACGATAAACAGGTTACGAGCAACAAAGCCAAAAGAGACCATTCCAAAAGGTGTACGGTTCAACCAGTTTGACGGCAAGCGATAAGAAATATTAATCTCTCTTAACTTGACATAATCCTTCTTGACCAAATAAGCTCTATCTCCTTCAAACCCTCCATCTCCCCAGAAAGTCAATAAACTGTTATTCTCTTGGGCTATAGGTACTGTATTGGGTTCATACTGTGGTTCTCCATTAGGATCTGGATTAACATTCACCACTGAACCTGGGATTACAAATGGGCGTCGGTCGTTATATAATGTCTCAGGGGTAGTTCCTAAGAAATGCATAATATCTGCTGTACGAGAATACATTAATCCTCCTTTGCGATAGTCCAGTGTAAAATCAAAGGTAAGGCCTCTCCACTGGAAAGAGTTGGTTAAACCCGTGATGAAATCTTCCTGACTATCTCCTAGAATTACATTTTGCTCAAAGATGGGTCTACCAGATTCGTTCACAACGATATTTCCATTATCATCCCTTAGAGGTACTTGTCCTTTAAATACTCCCATCGGTTGCCCTGGGATTGCTTGAAATTGTATCGTACTTAAGCCGCCCAAAGAAACTTCCTCGACTCCATCTGTCAGCTCCAATACCTCATTTCGGTTCCTGGTAAAGTTCCATGAGATGGTCCAATTGAAGTTATCTGTTTCTACAGGTGTCCCTCTTACCAAAAGCTCTATTCCCTTATTTCGAACCCTAGCAGCATTCCTTGTCTGTACCGAGTATCCCGTAGAAAGAGGTAATGGTACCGCTAGAATAACATCTGATGTTGTCTTATTATAATAGGTTGCATCAATATACAAGCGTCCAGTAAAGAAGCGTAGCTCCGTTCCCAACTCGAACTCATCTGTCAGCTCTGGTTTTAGGTTAGGGTTTCCCGCCAAATTATTTTCAGAGAAGGCCGCCGTATTCGCCAATGGAAAACGTAACTGCGTAAACCCATCCGTGAAGCCCGAAGGGAAGAATACTGTCTCCGTCTGATATGGAAGCGCATCATTTGCAGAACGTGCGTACCCTAGACGTACCTTTCCATACGTGAAGAGATCATTGTCGATCAACTCAGAAAACAAGAAACTTAGGTTAACACTTGGGTAAAAGAAGGAACGGTTGTCCTCCGGAAGTGTTGAAGACCACTCATTACGTGCCGCGGCTGTCAGGAAAAGGAAATTTCTAAAGTCTGCATCCACGCTAGCGTAGATTGCCTGAAGTCTACGCTGACTATTAATTTGTGTCGCAATAGGTAAATCACTGGAGTTAGACAAATCATAAAACCCTGGACTTTCCAAACTATTGATCTGGGTAACCAACGTTTCTGACCCTCTATGGTTAACATTCCAACCTGCTATCGTATTCAATGAAAAATCCTCTGAAATTTTCCACAAATAACTGGCAATAAGGTCCGAGTTGATTTGGTTAACATATTCTCTTGTCACCTGATATTGCCCGGGATCACTTTGGGCCGCATTCGGTCCTTCAATTTCCAGTAGTGGACTCCATTGTTCCAATCGTCTATTGATCACATCATCCCCTAAACGCCATTGTAAACTCAACCCTTCCAACAACTCATATTCCAATAGAATATTACCAAATACACGGTCCTGATTATAGTTGTTTCCGTATTCCTCAATAACGAAATAAGGGTTAATCAATCCATAAGGAGTATAATAATTCTCTGGTGTATTAAAAGGATCATTCAGGTCAGCCAACTCCGTTACTGGTATATCTCTAGGCGTTTGATAAAGGTTATCAAACACAGAGTTCTGGCTCTGTCCACCAAAGACCTGTCGTCCTTCCGTATTGATATAGCTGACACTAGCAGACGACTTCAAATTATTCGTCAACTTTGCTCCTCCACTGAAAGTAAACGTATTTCTTTGATAGATATCCTTATCTGAAGGGATATAACCATCCGAGGTTACATTACTGTAGGAGGCATAATAATTCACCTTATCATTTCCACCTCCCAATGAAACAGAAGTATTAAACTGTACTCCCACTCCAAAGAAGTTTCGAATATTATTTTCAAGGTTTTCAAAAGGCTTGGCTTTTTGTTGAGTTCCAACCTGTCGTCCCCACAATCTCAGTTTCCCATCAAATCGAGGTCCCCAACTCGTATTTTCAGACAAATCTTCTTCTCCGTTAAATCCTTGACCGAAGCGGTTTTGTAACTCTGGTAATTTCAATGGCGTATCAAAGGTCACCCCTAAATTGACCGTCACCTCTGCTTTTCTACGTCTAAGCGCTGCATCTTTCCCTGATTTAGTAGTAATCATGATTACCCCATTCGCTCCTCTCAAGCCATATAATGCGGTAGCACTAGCCCCTTTTAGCACGGAAATATTGACAATATCATCCGGGTTGATATCATTCAGGGCATTACCAAAGTCCAAACTACCATTAAGGTCACTGGAGCCCAAAGAAGAGTTACTCACTGGAACACCATTGATTACATACAATGGTTGGTTATTTCCCGTCAAGGAAGAAAGTCCCCGAATCCTCACCTTGGTGGATGCTCCTGGGTTTCCAGAAGCTCTGGTAATGTTAATTCCGGCTACCTTTCCTTGCAAAGAGTTCAAGGCACTCGTCTCATTCGTTTTAACCAGCTCTTCGCTATCTACGGCAGTTACCGAATATCCAAGACTTCTCTCACTTCGCTCAATACCGATGGCTGTTACCACTACTTCGTCCAATTCTTTGGTATCTGCTTCCATCTGTACATCAATAACGGATTGGTTTCCAACCGCAACTTCTTTATCCTTATAACCTACAAACTGATAGACTAGGGTGATATCCCCTTCGGGAATAGTTAATTGATAATCTCCATCAATCCCCGTAACAGTTCCGTTGGTTGTTCCCTTGATCACCACGGTTACGCCTGGCAAAGGTCCATTCTCATCCGAGACCACCCCTGTAACCACTCGATCCTGCGACCAAGCGACAAGAGAGGTGCTTATACATAAGCATAAGCTAAACAATAATTGTTTTATCATTTGATAAGTGTTTTTTTTAGGTTACTTCTATTGAATGGGTGTATTTAGGTTTATTATTCTCATTTGCATTTACCCTTGAAAAAAGGTAGGAGCATTTAACACTATTATCAAATCTGTAGAGTGATCCTCATCCCGAAAGAGCATTGTTAGATGTAATAAAAAGGAAGGAATTCACTAAACCCAAGCGAAAACAATTCATATTAACACAAAAACTGTCATCATGAATCAGGATAAAAAAGGGAAACCAAAAAAGAAAAAAAAGAAGATTTCCAAGGAATTCTACCAAAGCGAATTAGTGAAACTTCAGACCGAACTGGTACACATGCAAGAATGGGTAAAGAAAAAAGGATTAAGGGTTGTGGTCATCTTTGAAGGACGAGATGCGGCCGGAAAAGGTGGTGTCATCAAGCGAATTACCCAGCACCTCAATCCTCGTGTATGCCGAATCATTGCCTTGGGCATCCCCACAGAAAGAGAAAAAAGTCAATGGTACTTTCAACGCTACGTGACTCATCTACCTGCTGCTGGTGAAATTACGCTATTTGACCGCAGTTGGTACAACCGTGCTGGAGTGGAAAAAGTGATGGGATTCTGCACTGATGAAGAGTACCAAGAGTTTTTACGTTCATGTCCTCCATTTGAACGTATGATCATTCGCTCAGGTATTATCTTAGTGAAATATTGGTTTTCTGTCTCCGATAAGGAACAAGAAAAACGCTTTCAAGAACGTATCACCAATCCTTTAAAGCGATGGAAGTTTAGCCCAATGGACTTAGAGTCCAGAGACCGGTGGGTAGAATACTCTAAAGCCAAGGATATGATGTTTGCCTATACCGATACCAAGCAATCTCCTTGGTTTGTCGTCAATTCTGACAATAAAAAAAGAGCAAGACTAAACTGTATCGCTCACTTGCTCTCCCTTATTCCTTATGAAAAGATCAAAAAGGAAAAAATAAAACTTCCGCCTATTGATAAAACGGGGTACGTTCGTACTCCTATAGGGTATCAAACCTTTGTACCAGAAAGATATTAAAAGGTATAAAGTAAAAGGTAAGAGGTAAGAGGTAAACTTTTACCTCTTACCTTTTACCTTTTACCTCCTTAGACCTATTTCCCATATTTTTCATCTGCGCTTGCAGCTTCTTCTCTTCTTTTCTTTTTCTTTGCTCCTCCTGCTTTTTTTCTAGCTCTTGCTTGAGATCTCTAGCCCAATCTCCTTCAGGAATCGACTGTCCTATAGACGTTTCAATCACCTTTACGATGTCCTCAATACTACTCTCATGATCAAAAATTAGAGGTTCTTTAAAGGTCACTGACATTTCCGTGTTTTTCTTTTTAAAGAAAAGGCCTTTTTTGTCAAATGCTCTTCTAAAACCATCAATCTCTACCGGAATAACAATAGGATTATACTTCTTGATCAAGTGTGCTGTACCCTTACGAATTGGTGCATAAGGACTAGTTGTTCCCTGTGGAAAACTAATCACCCATCCTGTACTTAGCGCCTTTCCAATCTTACTATCGGCACTAGTATCTACTGTACGGGCGACACTTTTGCCATCTGCTCTCCAGGAGCGCTCCACTGTCACGGCTCCAGCCAATGACAATAGCTTAGGAACAAATCCTCCTTTCATGGTCTCTGAAGCAGCTACATAATAATTATTAGCCCTTGGCCACAGCAAGTAAAAGGGATTACGAATAGAGTCCTTAATTCTCCACTTTACACTGCTAAATATATGATACAACGCTATGGCATCGGCAAAATACGTTTGGTGATTGGAGAGGAATAGCACTTTACGTGGAGGTAGATCCACAATATGTTCGGTTCCTTTGACCACAAGTTTATTACGAATCATATACCGACCATAGGTAACTGACCCCACCACTCCAATCAATAATCTTTTCAAAAAAATATAGTTTCCAAACGGATCTTTTCGAAGCAATTTACTCCAAAAGCTTTTATTTGTTTGACTGATCTTTTCCATCTCTTTTCGTACTATACTACACTCCCACTTACAAATAGCAACAAGTGTTTCTTAATAAAAAATAAGGCAATACAACCCGACTAATATAGAAATATTCCTTGATTATATATCACTCATCATATGAGTAACAAGGAGTAAATATAGACATTTCCTGTTTTCTTATGTCCAAAAATCAATATTGATCATGAAAAGGATATACCTTCCCTTAGAAATCATTGAATATTTTCCTTCTCTAGCCTTTATTTTAATTAAATTAGCGGATGTTTCTGCCTATAGGCTTAGAGCTTCTTAACAGAAGAACAAAAGAAGAGCGTATATCAGTTTGTTTACGTTGACAATTAATGATGATATATAGTGTATCACCCCATAGAGGGCGTACCTCTTCTATATCTTTTTTCATCAACCATTAGGGATCATAGCTATACGTGAAATTCTCTCAGATACCAGGTCTTGAAGACCTAAAAAAAGTACTCATAAAGACTGTTGACAACAGTCATATAGCACATGCTCAATTATTTCTGGGAAATGAAGGAGGCGCTAACTTAGCGTTGGCTTTAGCGTATGCCACTTATGTCAATTGTTTAAATAAACAACCTGAAGACTCTTGTGGGGAATGTTCTTCTTGTAGAAAATTCAATAAGCTCATACATCCTGACCTACATTTTATTATTCCTACTGCCACAACCAAAGCTTTCAGTAAGAGGTCTGATGCAATTAGTGAACGCTTTTTAGGGGAGTGGAGAGAGTTTATACAGGGCTCCCCCTACCGAAGACTCTATGATTGGTCTTCTTTTTTTGGGGCTGAGAACAAGCAATGTATCATTCCAAAAGAAGAAAGCAGAAGTATCATCAAAGCCCTTAGTATCAAAGCTTTTGAAGCAGAGTATAAGGTCATGTTGATTTGGCTCCCTGAACTGATGCAAGCTCCGGCGGCCAATGCTATCCTTAAGATCTTAGAGGAACCACCAGCGAAAACATTGTTCTTACTTGTTTCTAATAACATTAATCTCCTCTTACCGACAATTATTTCCCGTACGCAAATTGTGCAGGTACGTAACTTTAATGATCAAGAAATTATTCAATACCTAAAAGAGGAAAAGCATGTTTCTTCAACACAAGCAGAGCAAATCGCTTTCCTGGCTGATGGTAACCTTCGAAAGGCTGTTGAGCTTTTGGACGAATCTGGTGATGAGGTTAGTATTTTCTTTCAAGAATGGATGCGTTCCTGTTTTAAAATGGACTTGAACACCCTTATACAAACACAGGTAGATGCCTTCAACACTATGGGGAAAGAGTCTCAAAAAAATCTGCTCTTGTACGCTTTAAATACCCTAAGAGAAGCAATGCTCTACAAGTATGCTGATGAGAGTCTGGTGCGTATTGCCTCTCAAAAAACGTTTATTGAAAATTTCTCTAAAGTTATTAATGAGAATAACCTTCCTCAATTAACAGAAGTAATCACAGATGCTCACTTTTATATTGAGCGAAATGCCAATCCTAAAATCACCTTTTTGGCACTCTCTATCAAGATTGCTCGTATTTTTAGAGGAATGTTATAGTTGTTGAAAAATACTATTGTAATTCACCTCCGTCCTTGGAAACTATTACTACGTAGCCTCCTTCTCATGAAGCGAGAAGCTATAATAAGTAATACAACATATTGATATACAAAAACTCCACTCACCAAAAGGGTATATCAACAAGTCACATAAGCGCCCCCTTCTTTGTTAACAAGATTAAACCAACCCATTCACTTCCAACCTCTTAGCAAAGAACAGGGTCTTTTTTATACATCAGCAAAAGGATTTAAAATCTTTCAACTATAGTATATATTCTTTCAACCAACTAATGAACAAATAACTATGAGCAATCTACTGAATCAATGGAAGAGGTCCCCCTTTTTCCTTCTTATCACTACCCTTTTATATTCTTGTGATCCTTATGGAGAGCGTGTCATCACAGATTACGACACCGTCACTACTTATCATGACCAAAGCTTCAATTTTGTAGAAAGCAAAACCTACAGTATGCCAGACTCCGTGGTCTATATTGTAGATAAAGAAGGGAATGGTGAAGCCATGGATGAAAAATACAATCAACTTATTCTGGAAACGATCAAAGAAGAAATGGAGCAATACGGATATACTTTGCTTCCCGCTGACACAAAAGCAACCGCTGATCTTTTTCTTACACCTACTTCCTTTAGCTCTACGCATAGCAGTGGTGGCTGGTGGGGATACTACAACTGGTGGGACTCTTGGGGATGGTATGATCCTATGTATGGCTGGGGCTGGGGACCGGGATGGAATATCTATTACCCTTACCCTATTACCTATAGCTATCAGACCGGCACAGTCATTATTGAAATACTTGATACCCAACATGCTGATGAAGAAAGCAGAAAAGTTCCTGTAGTGTGGACTGCCATCTGTGACGGGCTGCTAGAGTCTAATTCCTACAACCTACAAGAACGCATAAAAACAGGTATTAGCAACGCCTTTATGCAATCTCCTTATCTAGATCGCAGTCAGGGTGAAGCAGTAGAATAAAAATAACATATCGTATCCATAACTTTTTCAATCACTAACCTAACAAGCCGCATGAAAATTCTTAAATATATATTTCTAAGTATTCTTCTTTTTTCTACCGCTCAGGTTTTTGCACAGCGAGGATTCTGGAATCCTTACTACTATACCCTTTACCCTCCTCATTGGTATCATCAAGAGCATGCCAGAGATAATATCAGCTATAAGAAAAAAGAGCACCCAGATGCCTATATGAGTATCACACATAGTAGTGCTATTTCCATAGGGAATAGTCGTAGTTTTATTGACAACAATAGCTTTATTGGTTGGGGCTTTGACTACCGAAAAACTGTAGGGGATCAATGGACTATAGGGGGGAGTATTCAAAGTAATCGCCTTTACCAGAATATTCCGGGATACTCTATTGTAGAAGGAAGTGATGGTACTCACTATGGAGGAAAGGAATTCCGATACCTTGATGCCTTTAGCCTGATGGTGACTAGCCACTACTATACTGGTGAATTTGGAAAGTTTAGAACTTTTATTGGCGGAGGAGTTGGTACATACTATATCAACAGAGAACAAGAAGTTGGTATGAAACTCTTTTACGATGAAGCCTGGCACTTAGGAGTTGCGCCAGAGATTGGCCTTTACCTTCCGATTTACAATAAACTTCACTTAAGTAGTAGCTTAAAGTACAATGTTGCCATTAAAAACAATACCCGAAATACCCAATCGTGGATTTCAGGAAATATTGGTATAGGGTGGATCTTTTAGTAGAATACTGCCTCTTTTTTGAAAGCACAAAAAAAAGAGGCAGCCACCCTGGCCTAAGCCAGTGCACTTACCTCTTTACACCGAAAGCAGCAAACTTTCAAAATCGGGAAAAGCATTCCAGCAAAAGAACCGCTAACTGCTAATGCTGCTTGGCTGTAGTTCCCGATTACATATTTTTTCTTTAGTACTCTCTGAGGTCAAGCCCCAGCTTTCGACTAAATGTTTATATCCTAAAATTCCTGATAATCCCCATAGGCTGGCCCCAATCCCATGAATCAACAAAGATGGCACATGAGGTACATTAGAAGAAGCAATGACCCATATCAAATCCACTTCTCCCCACAAATTGATTAGTCCAAAGGTCAATGTTACCAAGACTATTTGTAAAAATGGAAAACTATAAGGAGAACGTATTAAGTGTAGCGCTGTTGCCATAACCAAGGCAAAAATCCCTATATAATCTGTGAAGAATAAAAATTCACTAGATCCTATAAATAAAACAAATCGTAGTAAAACACTTCCCCACAGTAGAGATAGTAACACCTGTTCAACGTTCTTTTTTTCTATCATCATCCATCGTATTTGGAAAATTATTTTATTGACTTTTTCCCTTTTTAATTTTTATTCAAAAGTCTTCTTCTTAAGAACGATAAAAGAATGTTATTGGTATATACTATGAAAATATTCTGAAAAAAATTACGATTTAGACAAAAAGCGTAACATTGTATCCATCTTCAGTTCCGTCTCTTTCCATTCTTTGGACGGAACGGAGTCCGAAGTAATCCCTGCTCCTGCATAAAGTATCGCTTGCTCCCGGAATACCTGCATACATCTAAGGTTTACAAAAAGGTGTGTTTCTTTTCCTCTCTGATTTACGGGGCCAATATATCCACTATAAATACTGCGATCATAACCTTCTTCGGCAAGAATAAAGGCCATAGACTCTTCCTTAGGCATACCACATACTGCTGAAGTAGGATGTAAAAGTTCTAGCATCACCGTTGATAGCTGAGGATAGCGTACTCCTTTCATATCTACCTCGAAATCTGTTCCCAAATGAAAAAGATGTCCCGCCTGAACCGTCTTTGGTCCACTTTCTTCGTACTCCCTTACACGAATCTTCTTGAAACAGTTAATGATATAACGACTCACCATTGCCTGTTCCTCAATCTCTTTTTGGGCCCATCGGGCCTCTGCGGCTACGACTCCCTCTTCTACGGGTTGTGTTCCTGCTAATGCTATTGTTTTAAAAATTCCTTCTGCATCTACCTGTATCAAGGTTTCGGGAGTGGCCCCTAACCAGGTACCCACTTCTGGCACAGAGATCAAAGAAACAAAAGCAGTAGGATAAGCCTTCGTAAGTTTGAGGTATGTATTGATCACATCAAACTGAGGAGGTAGATTTACCGCTTTGGTTCTAGAAAGCACCACTTTCTTAAAGTAGCCTTTTTGTATACTGTTGATTCCTTTTTGTACTACTCCCTCAAATCCCTCCTTTGTCACTTGTACCACCTTGTTATCGCCTACATGATAATGAGCCAGGTTTTCTGCTTCCTTTTGCTGCTGGTCAATAACCGATTGTACATAAGAGATCACTTGCAGTGCCGAATTATTCTCCCGAATCTCAAAATCCTTTGTCGAAAACACTACATCTGCTGGAATATAGTGGCATTGGCGTTCTTCACTATCAAAAGCTCCTAACACAAAACCCTCTTTCAATTCCTCTATATCCGCCTGTAAGTAGTGTAATTGTTCCCCAATAACTCCTTCGATCTCTGCTTGATTTGGCTTGTTCCAAAAAGCTACCGGTAACCCTTGATCTGCGGAGAATTCTAACATGGCAGTCAAAAATAAGTGATCTGATAACTCCCCTTTATATTTTAATTCCTGCAAGTGCGGTTTCACAGTAAAAAAAGATTTCTAGTTCAACATAAACAAAAGCAATATTCCGTGGTATGGCCCAGTAATTTATTCCAATACCATGGCAATCCTATACTCTACCAAAGGAGTATTTTATCTAAAAACCACTTGTACAAAGATAGTGTTTTTTACAACTATTAATTAGAATAATCCCATAACGCCATTAAGCCCTGAAGTTAGAAAAAGAACTTAATAACCTAAAATGGGGTTTGGTTAAATGAATTCTTATCTAAGAATTACATTGATATAAGGAAAGTCATAAAAACCATCTACTGCATTTTTCGTTAATTTTATAGGGATTTTCTTAGAAAAGTGAAATGGTATAAATTGCCTTATTTAAATAGTCTATCAGGACATAATCATCAATAATCACCTCCAACGATAATATTTATCGCTTAACACACCTTATTACTCTACTAAGAATCCCCTAAGCGTAGGCTATCACTCATTTTTATCAAAATCAATCTATTTCTTACCAAAGGATACGAAATAGTATTTTGTAAAGAGTATGTAAATAAGTCTTAATCCTATAAATTTGAGTATTCTAAGATAGCTTACTAAAGGTTATTCTTCTTACATAGGTAAAATGTGTTATTATGAAAAAATATGTTTACATCGTCAGGCACGGGCAAACCGAGCTTAATAAGAGAGGGTGGGTACAAGGAAGTGGTGTAGATGCCCATCTCAACAACATAGGGCAACAACAAGCACTTGCTTTCTATGAATCCTTTAAGCATGTTCCTTTTGACAAGGTCTATACATCCAAGCTTATTCGTACGCAACAATCTGTTGCTAATTTTATAGGAGTCGGTATCCCTCATCAAACCCTTTGGGGATTAAATGAGATCAGTTGGGGAGACAAAGAAGGAAGGCCTCTAACACCGGAGGATGATCGTCAGCACTTTGCTATGGTCAAAGCGTGGAGAGCTGGAAAATATGATGAAAGGTCACCAGGAGGAGAGTCCCCTGCAGAGGTTGCTTACCGCCAACAACTAGCGTGGCAATATATTATGTCCCATGATCATGAGGAAAATATTTTGATATGCATGCATGGAAGGGCTATACGTATCCTATTGTGTCAACTAATGCAAGTGCCATTAAGTGAAATGGATCGCTTCAAGCATAGTAATCTGGGATTGTATAAGCTTCATTTTAATGGTTTGCATTATGAAATAGAGCTGGAAAACGACGTCAATCACTTAGAACCTTTGATTATTGGAGGGTGATCGTTATTAACTCGTTTGCCAACCCTATTACTATTTTGCTCTCCTTGTTTCTAACTATTGAGCAAACAAAACAAACATCACTGGCTTCTTGTGTAAGTCTATCCTTTTATAAGCTCTCTTCCATTGATTAATGGTCATTGTTCGGATATACTGACCTTCTCCGGTAATATCACAAGCCACACATAGTTTAGTTTCTGGCTGACATTGCTGTACAAGGTCTTCCAACATATGATTGTTACGGTAAGGCGTTTCCATAAAGATTTGTGTACGGCCAAAGCGCTTTGACTGGCTTTCCAGTGACTTTATTGCCTTGATTCGCTCAGGCTTTTTGACTGGAAGATACCCCTCAAAGGCAAAATTTTGCCCATTAAATCCGGAAGCCATCAAAGCCAATAAAATAGACGATGGTCCCACTAATGGGATCACCTCAATCTCATGACGATGGGCGTATTCTACTGCCCTCGCTCCTGGGTCTGCAACCCCTGGACACCCTGCTTCAGAAATTACGCCTACTTTTGCACGATTCGGAATGGCCTTAAAATACTCCTCCACCTTGCTCATCGGTGTTTTTTTATCTAACACATAAAAATTTAAGGATCGAATATCGAGGCCAACCTTCAGGCTACCCAAAAAGCGACGTGCAGAACGGATATCCTCCACCAAGTAATGTTCAATATGCTTGACCGTTTCTGGAATTGCTGGCGAAAGGGTATCCAATGCCCCTTCTGCCATGGGACACGGAATAAGATATAATTGCATTGTTGTTCGTTATCTAAAATGAAGAAAGTGAGCAATATCGGGATAATTTTCAGGATTAATAAAGCGCGTATGCTATAAAGCCAAAAAAAGCAGCCCATTCTGAGTGACGTAAAGTCAATACCCGTCCTATTTCTTCTTTAAAGTTTTCATTTATTTAATGTTTTGCTAGTATAAAAGGAATCACTTATACGTAAATTGTCAGACTTTTATCATGTTATCAGTTTAATATCCTATGTTTTGACCTTAAATACATGACTTTACACCAAAAAAACGATTCCAATACTTCCTCCTCTATTCCTATTTATCGACTCCTTATTATTTTGGGAGCCTTTATCGCTTTTCTTATTGCTTTGGAGCTTCTGTCTTTTGTGTTTGAAAGCTTGGGAGAAGAGTATGTACAAGGATTATTACAAGCGACGCATAATCCTTTTGTTGCTTTTTTCATTGGTCTTCTAGCTGCTGCCATTTTACAAAGCAGCTCTACCATTACCTCCATCATGGTTGCTATTATTGCAGGAAATACCCTGATGTCTTTTACGGAGGCTATTCCCATTATTATGGGGGCTAATATTGGAACGACCTTAACAAGTACCTTGGTTTCTTTAGGATATATTGATAAGCCTAATCTATTTCGCAGGGGCGTGACTGTCGCCAGTATTCATGGTTTTTTCAATATTTTCACTGCTTTTGCTCTTCTTCCATTGGAATACTCCACACAATTACTCAGTAGACTTTCCCATTGGACTGCAAAAATCTTCTTGAAAATTGACTTTCTTGAAAAAAGCTTTAGCGATAATTTAATGATCAGTCAGTTTATCCTAGAGTGGATTGATACGACCAATGTCTTCCATATTTTCCTAATAGGAGCCGTTGCTTTTATTCTTCTATTCCTATCCTTGAAAATTATCTCAGAACAGTCCAAAACATGGTTATCTATTTCGGAAAATGGATTCTTCAATTTCACACTCTTTGCCAACCGACAGCGTTCTTTCCTCTTTGGGTTTCTATTGACAAGCCTTATTCAGTCCAGTTCCATTACCTCTTCTATTATCGTACCTCTTTATGCCAATGGAAGGGTAAAACTGACTAAGTGTTTCTTTTATATTATGGGTTTAAATATCGGGACTACCTTAACGGCATTTATTGCCGCCTTCTCCGTAGGCTCCCCTTTTGCGCTTACTTTAGCGATAGCGCATATTTTATTTAACCTGATCGGAGTAGCCTTATTCCTGATTCCTTTTGTATTCAAACTTGGGATGTGGTACGGTAAAAAAATAGGGATATTGGTTGATCGCAACAGAAGCTTTATTTTTCTATACCTAATTACCCTATTCTTTTTGATTCCCTTTTTACTAATCCTAAGTAGCCAAACTTGATGAAATGAAGAATTAAGAATGAAGAATGAGGAATAAAGCACCAATATATATTTCTATTCTTCATTTTTAATTCTTCATTCTTCATTCTTCATTGCCTACTACTGTTCTTCTCCTCCGGCATCCATAGTGGAGGGAGCCCTAGTAGGTTCTGGTAGTTCCCAGATACCAGCCTCTTTTCTATCGTATTCAGGGTACAAACGCTTTCTTTTCTTCTTTAGTGGTTTTTGCATTGGGTGATAACGCTGCTTTACCCAGAAAAAGCCAAATTGTTTACGAGTTTTTAGCTGGTTATTACGTCCTATTCCTGTATAGATAAACGTATCCCTCATAAAGTGTAATCGGTAGCTCATACGCACATAATGAGGGTTAAATGCATCAGTCATTTTTGCGACCCTGCGTCGACGATCACTACGTTTTTCCATCTCTACAAACAAGGTCTTATCCTGCATTTGTCTCGCTAATTGTGCCTTGCGTTCCTTACGAGTCATTAATTTACGTCCTTGATTTTGACGTAGGATACGAGCCATTTTATCTCGGTAATACCGTCTTGAAACCACCTGAGGTCCCTCTCCTGATCGTAAATTATTGGCATTGACCGATCGAAAAAAGCCTCTAGGATAAGACCGACCTTCTCCTTTGTTTCCTTTTAATTGACGGGTCACCACTTCTTTCCTCCTTGCCTTCCGATCTCCCCTGACAGCCATCCCTTTTTCTTTCTTCAACTCATTTGCATTGACAGAACGGAAAAAGCCCATAGGATATACATTCTCTCCTCCTTTATTTCCATTAGCCTGTCGCTCTACTGTTGCCTTTCGCCTTTCTTTCCTGTTCTCGGACTTTTTATCATTAACTACTTCCTGATTCTTGAGTCGACTCTGTGCTTCTTTTCTTCTTATCTTTCGATCAGAAATAGTTCCTCCTCTAAAGTCTCCAATGGCTTTTAAGAAGCCTGCTGTCTTTCTGGGAGGCATAGGGACTTCCTCCTGTGCTACTGCAGGTGACAGTATTCCCATTACCAAAAAAGAAAGCAACAAGCCGTTTATTATATTTTTCATTTATAGGAAATAATTCGATAATTGGATAATTAAATACTCGACGAACGACGAAAAAACTATGCAAGAAGATCAATCCCACACACTTACACTTCAGTTTGAAACGTTGAAGAATAATTACAAACAAACCTTTAATCAACGTCAAAAACAATACCTTTTCACTGCTTGGGGTAGGGTATTACTATTCCTGATCACCTTAGCACTCTGTGTTTATTGGGCTAATGAGAGAAACACGCTCTTGCTTTGGAGTACCTTAGCCATAGGGCTTCCCTTGTTTATCCTCTTGATTCAATGGCATGGAAAAATTCGTTTTCAAAGAAACTTACAAAAACAATTGCTTCAGATCAACGAAGACGAACTCAAACGATATACCCATGACTTTTCCTCCATTATAGATAACGGTGAAACTTACCAAAATAGGATACACCCTTATACCTATGACCTGGATATTTTTGGAAAAAAAAGTCTATTTTCTTTAATCAACCGTGGAGGAACTGCCAATGGCAAGCATACCTTAGCCCAATGGCTTATACAAGCCGGGACTAAAGAAAATATTCTCCAACGTCAAGAAGCCATCAAGGAGCTCACTCCAGAGATCCGTTGGAGGCAACAATTACAGGCTTACGGACAATTAGCCCAAGATACACTAGAGCAACAACAAGGAATCAATGACTGGCTAAATAATCCTGTCAAATTTAAAGATAAAGCATTCTACCATTTAATCATTTGGTTTCTTCCTGCCTTATTACTGATGGCTTCTTTTAGCTGGTTCATGGACTGGGTTCCCTATCAAATTCCTATTACCTGCTTTATTATCAACTTTGCTTTTCTAGCCCTACATGCCAAGCATATTACAGAAGAGGTGGAGCAAGCCGCTACATACCTCAAAATGATGCAAGCACAGGCATTGGTTTTACAGCATATCGAAAAAACATCTTTTAAGAGTCAGTACCTAGAATCCTTGCGTTCCCAGTTATTTGAAGGAAAGCAGCCTGCATCCCATATAATCAAACAACTTAGCCACATCCTAAATAACCTGGAGGCAAGACTAAATATGGTATTTACCGGAACCATTAATGTGGCCGTTCTTTTTGATATACGTCATATGATCAAACTGGAAAAATGGAAAGTTTCACACCGAGCACAACTACAGCAATGGTTTCTAGTCAGTGGTGAACTAGAGGCAATAAGCAGTCTATCTGCTTTTGCGTATTTACATCCTTCCTACGTTTTTCCGGAAATCGTAGAAAATGATACCATGACCTATAAAACTACCGCTATTGGTCACCCATTGATCCTCTCTTCTAAAAGGATCTGTAATGATTTTTCTTTAGAGGAAAATGGTTTTACTGCCTTGGTTACAGGTTCTAACATGGCCGGAAAAAGTACTTTTCTACGCACACTTGGCATCAATGCAGTACTTGCATTTGCTGGTGCTCCTGTATGTGCTAGTGCTATGCAGATCAGTATCTTTCAACTTTTCAGTAGTATGCGTATTGAGGATTCTTTAGAGGAAAATATTTCCTCATTCTATGCTGAACTTAAAAGATTGGAACAATTAATTCAGCTTCTCAAAAAACGAGAAGATGTCTTCTATTTACTGGATGAGTTGCTCAGGGGAACAAATTCTGACGACAGGCACAAAGGTGTAATGGCGCTTATTCGACAGCTTGGTCAAACAAAAGCTTCTGGCTTGATCTCCACACATGACTTGACCTTAGCACAACTGCAAGAAACTTACCCTAAACAAGTGAAAAACTATAGTTTCGAGAGTAGAATTGAGGACGATGAACTGATTTTTGACTATACCCTAAGGGAAGGTACTTGCCGTAGTTTTAGTGCGAGTATGTTGATGAAAAAAATAGGAATAGCAGTGAGCAGTGAGCAGTGAGCAGTGAGCAGTGAGCAGTGAGCAGTGAGCAGTGAGCAAATTGATGCTTTTTGTATATGATTGATAGGGTAGTGGTATTAATTTTCAATGATTAATTATCAATTTTCAATTATGTACTACCCATTGAAAATTGATAATTAATCATTGAAAATTGTCACTTATTGGATAAAGAACTTCTTGCGATACGTTTGTTCTCCTACTTGAAGTAAACCAATCACAATACCTTTTTTGGAGATAGCGATCTGCTGTGTTCCAGTAGAGAGCTTATTTTCCTGAATCAGTTTTCCATCCAACCCAATCAATGATAGCCTTGCAGAAGTTGGTGTATTAACATGAAGAATATTTAACCCGTTAGTATACCACTGTATATTTGGAGTCTCCACCTTCTTCGCAAACCTCGCACTACCGCTACCTTCTATTGTAATAATAAAGTAAGCATCATAAAAAGCATAATTTACGCCATCCATATAGAAGCTTCCTCCATTATACACATTCGTATAACTTAGACCAAGGGAAGCATTTTCCAGCATAAAAGTATACGATGAGTTAGCCGAAAGTGCTACTGCAGAAGAAAGCTGTATTGTCTGTATACCACTACCTAAACTAATTCCATTTTGAGTGTAGATAGGAGTAGAAGTAATATTGTCACCTGCAAAAATCTTTAGCTTAGAACCATTAATAGGAGACTTCAATTTCACTTCTATAGAAGTTAAGTTCCCTGCATCTACTGTGGTAAATGACTGAGAGCAATCAGAAGTACTGAGTTGTGCAAAGAAGTATGGTCCTGACAATTGCTCAATCGTATAGGACTGCGCTGGAGGAGCTGGAGTCGTTACCGTTACCTCAGAAGAGTATACAGTTGTTGTTCCTTCCTGAACCGCAACCCTATAGGTATAAGTAGTATTCGCTGTGGTAGTGTTATCGGTATAACTTTCTACATCTGCTCCTAGTGTCGCCAATACCGTAAAGCTACTCTCACCACTAGCCTTACGTTCTACCAAATGAGCAGTCTCTGTGGTATTCTGGTCTGTCCAACTTAAATCTACCTGTGTTTCTGAAATCACGGATGCTGCCAAGTTGGCTGGAGCCAGCAACGTTGGTGTCGTTGTGATATCATCAGTCGTTGCTGATACTACTGCACTTGTTTCCTCATTTGCTCCATCTAAGGCAACTACTTTATAATAATACGTTGTATTGGCAGAAAGTCCTGTGTCCGTATACGTTTCAATGTCTGAAGCAACCGTAGCTACGGCAGTATAGGTTCCATTTAGTGTCGCACTTCTATCGATGCGGTAGCCTGTTTCAATGGTATTGGTATCCGTCCAGTCAATCTTGATTTGTGAAGTCGATAGTGCCGTAGCCGTTACATCGGTAGGAGCTTGTAATGATGGTGGTGGCGGTGGTGTTACGCCTGTCAATCCCCAAAACTTAGCGGCAAAATAACAAGAATAAAAATCCTCGTCTGTGGCATAAGCACCTGTACTTCCTCCTTTACCTTCACTCCCCGTTCCGTCAGGGTCTACAGCTACCGCATGTCCCATTCCTGTGATAGTATAACGTACCACTACTTCTTGTCCATTCACTTTATAGCCTTGACGAGTTACATCTGCTGCACCATTAAAACTCGGAGTGGTTACATCTGCTACTACTTGATTATTACTTGTAATTGAAGGGTCATGAAGGTTCAAAAATTGATCAGTAACTTCCTTACTGTTCATATCCCTTACCGTAAAATCACTGGTACCGTGAAATATGGCTACTGTAGGCCAATCTCCTGAGAAAGAAGAAGCATTACGTACCAAGTTTCCCCACTGCTGAGGCGTGTTATCTACTCCTGGGTTCATGGCTGAAAAAGCTGCTGTTAATCCTACTCCTGCTCTATAAGGCACTCCTGCCATCACCGCTCCACTGCGGAATACTTCCGGATAAGTAGCCAACATTACGGTGGTCATTGCCCCTCCTGCTGAAAAGCCCATCACGTAAGCCGTATTAGCCGCACTTTTATTATTCGTCATATACGCTACCATATTACGAATAGACAGCGCCTCTCCACTTCCTCGATTAATGTCTCCATTCTCAAACCAGTTAAAACAGCTGGATGAGTTGTTACCACTCTTTTGCTCTGGATAGACTACGTAGAAACCGTACTCGTCTGCTAGGGCATTCCACCCTGTTTCTGTAGCAAAAGAACTAGCACTCTGAGTACATCCGTGCATTGCCACTACAATAGGAGCTCCTGCTGGTACGTTAGCTGGTGCGTAATAGTACATATTTAAGTTACCCGGGTTACTTCCGAAGTTATTGACGGAAGTCAGCTGAGCAAAGGACGTAAAGCAAAGTCCTGTCACCAAGATGACGGTCATTAGTAATCTAGAAATCATAATCATGTTAAGTGTGTGTTGTTAAAGTAAATAATTACAGGGCATACCTACTCCTATGCGAGATCCTGTCGGTTACATCGTGGAATATGTTGTCTCCCTGTTGATAATTGTGTTGTTATCGTTAAGGCCTGTGGAGCCTGTATTTCTTAGGTCGTGAGGGTTAAAGAGCGATTTTATCTGTGATAGTTCGTAACTTTTTCATGACATTGTAACCGATAAAATCTGAACTCTTTAACCAGTTTGGTTCGCTTCTATTAAACCACTTCTTTTCCCTCAAGGCAGTTCGCTTATTACTCCAAGTAAAACTTCTTACGGAATACCTCTTCTCCCACCTCTAAAAGCCCTATCACAATTCCTTTCGCTTGAAGTTTAAGTTGTTGATGATCGGGAGATATATTTTCCTCCATCAGTACTTTACCATCCAAGCTAATCAAAGAGAATTTTGCACTCTCCTGTAAACTCGTGTGCAATGTATTTCCTTCGCCTACATACCATTTCAATTGAGAATTTGGAGTAGTAGCCCAACGGGAACTTCCACCACTCGTCAATCCCCAAAATTTTGCTGCAAAATAAGGAGAGTAAAAATACCTGTCAGAAGAATATGTTCCCGTTCTTCCTCCTTTTCCTTCTCTGCCACGGCCGTATGGATCTACCGATATAGCATGTCCCATGTATACGCTATAACGCACCACTACCTCTTTTCCATTTACCTCAAAACCTCCCCTTGTTACGTTTGTGGTTCCATTAAAAGAGTAGGTAACATTATCAGCATTTACTTGATTACTTGAAGTAATAGAAGGGTCATGGAGATTCAGGAACTGATCAACCAGCTCTTTACTATGGCTATAATTAACGATATTATCATAGGTGCCATGAAACACGGCTAGTTTAGGCCATTCTCCCGAAAAAGACGATGCATTCCGTACAAGATCGCCCCATGCTTTTGGCGATTTGTTTACTCCCAAACTCATTACTGAAAGTGCCGTATATGGGGTTGCTGCTTTATAGGGCACACCTGCCATTACCGCTCCTCCCCTAAACACTTCCGGATAGGTGGCTAACATCACTGCCGTCATTCCTCCTCCTGCAGATAATCCCATCACGTATGCCGTGTTAGCTGCGTTCCTATTATTCTTCATATAGGCAACCATATTTCGAATGGATAATGCCTCTCCACTTCCCCTACGAATATCATTGCTCTCAAACCAATTGAAGCAACGGGATACATTATTACTGGTTTTCTGTTCTGGATACACGACATGAAAGCCGTAAACATCTGCCAAATCGTTCCATTCTGTCTCTCTGGAAAAAACTGAAGCATCTTGTCCGCACCCATGTAGAGCAACCACAACAGGGGCTCCTGCTGGAACATTAGAAGGGGAATAGTAATACATTTTCAGGTTTCCTGGGTTACTTCCGAAACTGGAGACGGAGGTTAGTTGACCATAGGACGTAAGAGATAGCCCTATCACCAAGGTGACGGTCGTCAGTAGTCTAGAAATAGTAAACATGTGTAAGTGTGTGTTGTTAAAGTAAATAATGGCAGGGCATACTCCTATGCGAGATGGTTTTTGGTTACATCGTGGAATACGTTTATATCCCTGCTAATGATTGTGTTGTTATCATTAAGGCCTGTGAAAGTGGCCTGTTTTTTTAGGTCATGGTGGTTAAAGAGCGATTTTATCTGTGACAGTTCGTACCCTTTTCAGGATATCGTAACCGATAAAATCTGAACTCTTTAACCAGTACTTTGGTCTATTTACTTTTTGCTTCCAATGTCTCAGGGATTATTTCCCACTCTTTCAATGCCCAATAAGAAGAAGAAAAATCAACATCCTTCGCATAGGTTGCCTCTTGTCCTCCTTGATGTTTTTCTGTACCAGGATCTACCGGAAGAGCATGCCCCAATGCTTCAAACTCATAGTAAACAACCGCTTCTTGTTCTTCTATTGGGTAGCTTACTCTGGTAAGTCCCTTTACTCCTTCAAAATCTTTATCTGTCTTTGCCCATTCAGTCAATGGTATCTCTTCTTTGGTATGTAACCCAATAAACTGTTTCACCAACTCATTAGCATTCAAGACATTTACAGCATCATCCTGAGCACCATGAAATACCGTTAATGTTGGCCATTCTCCCTCATAAGAAGATGCTTCTCTCACTTTCTCAGCTCTTTGTTGAGGGGATAAGCTTCCCGGATCTTTCATCGCTCCCATACCTGCCAGCATACCAATACCTGCTTTATAAGGAATTCCTGCATTTACGGCTCCTCCCTTAAATACTTCTGGGTAAGTCGCCAACATCACGGAAGTCATCGCTCCCCCTGCCGAGAATCCTGTCACAAATATTTTATCTTCATTTACCTGAAATTTATCTGCCATATAGGCTACCATTTCACGAATCGACTGTGCTTCTCCTCCTTCCCTTGCGATATCTCCCTCCTCAAACCAGTTAAAACAAGCATAAGCGTTGTTATCTGTTTTTTGTTGAGGGTATACCACATAAAACCCATAACGATCTGCCATGGTATTCCACCCACTTTGCACTGCATAATCTGCAGCAGTTTGTGTACATCCGTGAAGTGCTACTACTATAGGTGCCTCCGTTTTTATTTCCTTTGGCTGATAGTAATACATCTCCAATGCTCCGGGATTAGTACCAAATGCTTCTACAGTTGTAAGAGCAACATCAACCGTAGGCTCTTCTTTTGACTCTTGAGGTTGGCATCCTATAACCCACATCAGGATACTGAATACCACAACATATTCTTTAATATTCATGATGATCTCTTTTTTATCCATCGATGTTTACTGGCATCGAAGTGGTCTGAAAATATTGTTCTACAATAGATCGAATAATAGAAAGACACTTTGTACGCTGTTCTACATGAGGAAAATGTCCACAATCTTCTAGTAAATGAATACTATAATTATTCGTCAATTGTTTGATAGAAGAGGCCACTTTGTCTACGGTTAATTCAGGATGCAATACCCGGTTCGGGATATATTGATCCTGCTGTCCAAAAATGACCGTCATAGGGATATCCACTGTCTTATTTGGTAATGGATAATCCAACATTCCGCTCACTGCTGCCGCTACTGCCTTACAAAACCCCTCATGTCTTTCTCCTGTAAGTTTTTCGAGGCGCTGTTGCAATAAAGGTTCAGCCCAAGAAGGCATTTCATAAAAGTTTCTCAGAAAATGTCCTTTCACCTCCTCCTCATCCCACTGCATTACTTGGGATAAAGAGAAAAATTGCTCGGTCAATCTGCGATCTTCTACACTGTATGGTTCTAATCCTGCCGGTGCTGATAATATAACTCCTGAGACCTGATGGGGCATATCCAGGGCAGACAACATCGCCAGTTGTCCCCCCATAGAATGCCCTGCCACGATCAATGAAGATCCTATCAAATCAGTCACCAAATCAGAAATCAAGTTCAAGTACAGACCAAACAGGTCTTGTGTTTCAATCCAGGGTGTCATGCCAAAGCCAGGAAGATCCACGGCAATACAGCGATAGTCCTCCTTCAAGGCCTGTATTGTATCTTCCCATCCCAGAGAGCTACTTCCCATTCCATGTAAGAATAGAATCGTCTGTTCTCCACTCCCCACCTCTCTATAAGCAATGGGATGTCCTTGGTATACTTTACATTTATACATTGGCCGTTTGCTGTGCTAATTGTTCCAATGCGATTTTCTTCACCTCTTTACGATTGATTTTTCCCGTATCTCCCTTTGGCAATTCATTCACAAAGTAGAAATGACGGGGCTGCTTATATCGAGCCAGAATACCCTGACATTTTTGCAACACAATATCTTCGGTAAGTACGGTCTCTCCTTCTCCTACAATCAAGGCAAATCCTGTTTCACCCCACTTTTCGTCAGGTACCCCCACGATGGCAATCTCCTTAATACCCTCCTGCTCTCTCAAGGCATGCTCTACTTCTGCCGGATATACATTTTCTCCACCAGAGATATACATATGCTTAATTCTATCCATCACGTAAAGATACCCTTCCCTATCCTGCTTCAGTAAGTCACCTGTACGGAACCATTCTCCATAGAAAGCTTGTGCTGTGGCCTCTGGGTTTTTCCAGTACCCTGGGGTAACAATAGGACCCTTAATCAAGAATTCACCTACTTCTCCTTCCTTTACATCCTCTCCCTTATCATCCACCAAACGAGTTTCTATATAAAAGTTAGGAAGGCCTATAGAGCCTTTCTTACGGATGGCATCCCTATGGTGTAGAGAGGTTATATTCGGTCCTGCTTCGGTCAATCCAAACCCTTGACGTACCATGACGCCTTTATTCGCCCATTGCTCAATCAATGGAATAGGCATGGCCTCTCCGCCCACAATAAAGTAGCGCAATGGAGAAAGATCAACCTCCTCAAATAATGGACTATCGGCCATCATTTTCAACATCGTCGGCACTGCCATAAATAGGGTGATCTTCTGTTCTTCCAACTCTTTCAATACCTTATCGGCATCAAACTTTGGCATCAGGGTAATACAAGCTCCGTGCATCAACAGAGGAGTCAACAGCACATTCCAGCCTCCTGTATGGAAAGGTGGCATACAAACAATCGTGTGATCATTGGAGGTCACCGTCAAGGTAATTTCCGTATTCACACTGTTCCAGAACATCATGCCATGGGTATATAACGCCCCTTTTGGAAAACCTGTAGTACCAGAAGTGTAAAGGATAAATAAAGGATCATTCTCCTCCAATTCTTCTCTTTTTAAAAGACGTACTTCTTTTTCTGCATACTCCTCTAGCTTGAAGATATCCTGAATGGATAAACGGTGCTGAATAGCCTCATAATAATCTTGTCCATTCAATAGGTGACGGTACGCCAAATCCGTGATCACCATCTTAGGAGATGAGTTATATAGGATGTAATCCAGCTCTCTCCCTGATAATCGGTAGTTTAGAGGAACAAGAATAATCCCTAATCGCTGAGCTACTCCCAGAAGTAATACATACTCCAGGCAAAACTCTGATAAGATCGCTACTCGATCGCCTTTCTGCAGTCCTAGTTGCTGGAAGGCGAAAGCCACCAAATCACTTCTTTTATTCAATTCTCCGTAGGTGATCTCCCGACCGGAATCAGCTTCCCTGATGGCTACCTTATCCGGCTCATACATCGCCCACTTTGAAAACCAGTCTTTTGTATAATGCATTTTAGAGGTAATAGGTAAAAGATAAAAGGTAAAAAGTTAAGTAGTAGAGACGCTCTACCAGAGCGTCTAAAAGCATTATCTATATGCCTAGAGTCTAAAGGCTACTGCTCCAAATGATAGTCCTCCTCCAGATCCTATAAACATCACCAAATCGCCTTCCTTGATCTTGCCATTTTTCTTGGCTTTTTCATAAGCCATCGGGATGCAGGCAGACCCTGTATAGCCATAATTATGCATTACGGTGGTCGTCTTACTCATCGGTAATCCCAAACGATCCATTGTAGCCTGAATACTGTTTATATTAATCTGTGTCAGGAAGAAGTGGTCTACTTGATGCGGTTCTACTCCTACTCGCTTACATAGATTCAGTGCTAGTTGTGACCACATCTCAGGGTTAAGCTCTGAAGGGAAACGTTGTAAGATCTTCAACTTATGGTCGTTCTCGGCAACCACTGCAGCCGTAGTCGGTGTTTTTGTCGCTCCTGCATAGATTCCCATCCAGTCGGCATATTCTCCCTTAGTCGTTAACTCACTTGCCAGAAATCCTTTTCCGCTGTCTGAGGTATCTGCTCCCAAGACAAAAGCAGCCGCTCCATCTGCAAACAAGGTCACCGTCTTTTTATCCTGCATGTTCAGGTACTTGCTCATCGCATAAGCACCAATGATCATTACCTTATTGTATTGTTCGTCCGAACGAATGTACTTGCTCGCAATATCCAAGGCTGTCACAAACCCAGCACAAGCGGTATTCACATCAAACGTTCCTGCATTCACAGCGCCCAAACGGTGCTGTACTTTTGAAGCCGTTGAAGGGGATATATACTCCGGAGTATCCGTTGCAATAATCAAAAGATCCAGATCCGTCGCTTTCAAGTCTCCTTCTGCCAAGGCTTTTTCTGCTGCTGCTACACAAAGATCTGCTACAGACTCTTCTTCGTTACACCAACGTCTTTCATAAATCTGTACATTTTCTCTCAACCAGGTATCTACATCTTCTCCCAGTAAATCATTAAAATACTGGTTGGTATACACCTGCTCCGGGACATGCATTCCTGAGGAAAGAATTACCGAATTTCTCATATCACTTAATTTTTTTATTTACTGATGAAAGGAGAACTACGTTGATCGTAATTCCTGTTGACCTAAAAAGATCAATGTAAAGGAGCGGTAAAACCATCTCCTTTACGTCATAGAATAGATTATCCAACCATTCCATCCACACTTAGTACCGTATTCTCCTAAAGATTAAATTGTGGTGTCCTTTCTTGGCTACTGTCCATTGCAATAGTCAAGAGTTGGGGACAATATTTTTTTGTTCCCTTCATTGAAGAGGATGTAGGAAAATAAAGCGATATACTGGTTCCAAGCCCTGCCAAGTTGTAAAGGAAGGGTTGAATCCCTTTGAAACCTTGTATTACTCAGTCTCAACGATTCAACCCTTGCACTAATCAACATTCTATTATTTGTAAGAAGGAAGGTTTACTTTCAACTCCAATGACATCAATCTGCCTGTTGGAGGAGCTGCTGTAAACTCTCTCTGCTCTACACCAAATACATTAGATACCATACCTGATACCGTAAACATCTCATTGATGTGATATCCCACCGCGATGTCTGTTGTTACGAAACCGCCCAAAGGACCATAGTTGAATGAGTTACCACTTCTAGCGTTTTCTACTACTGGTACTCCTCTATATACTAAGTCTTGTGTTTCTGCAGCAATCTGGTAGCTTGAGAAGTAATCATACTCTTGTACCCATCTGTTGAACAATGAACCGAAGAACTTCTCTCCGCTATAGTTCAAGCCGAATGACGCTTTATTATTTGGAGCGTTCACCAATAGGTCTAATTTGTTTACTACACCATCCTTGTTGAAGTCATTCTCTAAGTTGTTCTCATCAATATCATACCCGAAGTAAGAGTAGTTCAACTGCGCACTAAACTCTTTGTTGATATAGTAAGTAACTCCCAAGTCAGCACCGTAAGTATTGAACTCACCGAAGTTGATATACGTCGCTACCAAACCTCCGTAAGGGATTGTTTGAAGATCTGATACCAATTGGTCTCCCATTTTCTCAGCGATACCAACAATCGTTACCGGGCTCAAGAAATCTTTAGAGATATTGTAGTAAGCGTTAGCATCTACAAATAGTTTGTTAGGAACTACTTGTCCTTTGTATCCCAACTCAATCGTTTGCAACTGCTCTACACGTTGCTTCTCTACCATACCAGCACCTTCTGCCAATGTAAATCCTTCTGCGTTACCCAAGATCAAACCACCGAATAGGTTACCATACATGTTCAAGATCGTAGGTGCTGCGATACCTTTACCGTAAGTCAAACGGATGTTGTGTGCGCCTAGCGTCTGTACCAAACCAACTTTTGGAAGTACGTTCAGTCCATATACCTGATGGTTATCTACTCTTAGTGCACCCACCATTTTGAAACCATTGTCAAACTTCTTCTCTGCTTGCGCATAACCACCCAATTGATCTACTACGATGTAATCATCTGCATCTTTATCCAACAAGTATGTACCGTGAGAGTTGGCCATATCTCTTTGCCACTGTGCACCCACTGTTACATCTACACCATAGATTTCACGGTTGTACTGCATCTCTGCATTCCAACGCTTAGAGTCATCGATAAACAATGCTCCAACTGATGGGTCCAAGGCATAAGCTCTTGCCTCTGCTTCTGTTTTTCCTTGTGCAATTTGTCCGTAATACTGCTTTGTATAATCTGAGATAGAATACGTCGCGTCAGTCTTAGAGATTGTGTGGTATACTTGTGCAAAGAATCCTTTGTAGTTGAACTTACCTTGTAGGTAATGTACTTGCCAGTCTTTGATCTGGTTACGTCCTACGTTAGTTGGAGCCAAGTAAGTACTGTTACTACCACCATAGTTCATTGTAATATCCATGTCCTCTATTGGAGAGTAGATCATAGATGCCTCACCTCTTAGGAACTCAAAGTCACGATCCAGGTCCAATTCTTCAACTACTGTTGTTGCGTTAAGGAATACTGAATCCACATAGTCAAATTCAGTACCTCTTGAGTACTCAGCAGTTACTTTATAAGCAAACTTATCGCTTACCTTCTCTGCATGACGCATTCTCGCTGAAAGCATATTTTGATTTCCTGCGTTCAATGCTAGTGTTGTACCTTCATGCTTTCTAGGATCTTTAGTGATCGTGTTCATCAAACCGTTGTGTGCGTTTGGTCCGAATAGCGCTGCATTTGGTCCCAATACTAACTCTACACGCTCGATATCTTCTTTTACTACCGTATTCAAAGGACCTAGTGGAAGGCCTGTTGCAATTAGAGAAGAGAAACGACCATCTGTTACCTGAAGGTTTTTGGCGTTAAAGTTTGAGTTGAAACCACGAACGTTGATCCCTTGTCCTACTACCCCTGCACGGAAGTAGTCTACCCCTTTTTGACGCGCCAAAAGGTCTCCTGCATTCAAGCCTGGTAGTTCAGCGATCTGCTGTAGACCAATCACTTCAATAGTTGCCGGAGTTTCAGTAATTTTTTCAGCCTTACGTGTACCTGAAACAACTACTTCCTCATCCAGTAAAAGACCACCTTCTACCATTGGGAAATCCATTGACTTTACTTCCCCTGCCTTTAGGGATACTGATTTCTGCAAAGTCTCGTATCCTAAGTAACGAACCTCTACTGTATAATCTCCTTCTGGAATATCAATAATCGTAAAAGCACCTGTTACGTCAGTAGTCGTTCCTTGGCTAATTTCTTTTAAAAGGACCGTAGCCCCTACCAATGACTCATTGTTTTGTGACTTAACTACCCCTTTTAGGGTTGCTTTCTCTTGAGCAAACAGCATAGAGCTGCTCAACAAGCAAGCGGTAACAAAGAATAATAGTTTTTTCATTGTGTGTTGTAACTTTTGTGTGTTGTTGTTGTGTTTTATTGACTCTTGAGGTGAGGATTAAGCGGTTTCTTCCAAAACCTTATCTTGAATAGCCTCCTCAATATTTCTTGCTCCAAGGATCCAATGCAATAGCAAGGCTGTCGATACCGCCGCTAAAATCGCTAGCGCTGCCGCAATACCTGGGTTTCTCACGGGACCTTCCATATAAGAAGTAAGTCCTCCATAATAGACTCCAAAATGTACTGTAAGCGCTACTATTGCACTGATTAATGGAACAATAGATCGCACTGCCGGAACAAACAAGCCAAATAGTACCGGAACAAAGGCTGCCGAAAAATAAGCGTATACTCCATTTTGAGCGAAGATACCTACGCTAAGATTCGGAGATACCAATTGCTCATAAGAGAGCAAGATGGCAACCACACCCAATCCGACAATCACCATTCGGTTTGTTGTGACCTGCAATGCAGGGTTATTTTCAAATTTTGATTTAAATACAGTAGATAGAATATCATTGGTAATGGTAGAGGAAATCGTTTGTATCAACCCTTCCAAGGTCGATAAGCCTGCCGAGATCAATCCAAGAACGACTAGTAAGCCTACAGCCACAGGTAAGGTCTCTACTACATAAGTAGTCAGAACACTATCCAAACCAATAGACTCTCCATTTAAAGTCAGGTCTGGAAATGCAATTCTGGCATATAATCCAACGATCACTACACTAAAAAATAAGATCTCTGCCAATACCCCTGTCGTCAAGTATTGATTGACATCTTTCTCTTTCTTCAATAACAATGACTTGGTAATAATATGTGGTTGACAAACCACCGCTATACCTACAATGATTTGGCAAACAATAATCTCAAAATAATCTCTGAATAAAGGACTCCCTGGGTTAAGAGGAGATGCTAAAACGGGATCTATACTTCTCAATCGATCCAGCAACCCTTCTCCTCCCGTAAAGTACGCATACCCAGAGCCTATTAATATTACTGCTACCGTAATCATTAACATTGCCTGAATCATATTGGTATAAACCATAGAATTAGCCCCTCCAAACATCACATAAGTGAATACAAAGGCGACAATTCCTATAAGTACATAAAGCTCTTCTTGCTGTAGTGTACTAGCAATCACTTTCGTTAATCCTACACAGATCAATACCACAAAGGTGATCAGCAATAAAGACAAGAAAGCAAAGAAGGTTCCAAACCCCTTACTCCCATAACGTTCTCCTATCCACTGTGCAATGGTCAGGGACTTCATGCTTACCCCTTTGGTACGGAATCGCTTTGTTAAAAAAATCAGGGAAACCAGCGCACCAAATGGCAAGGCTAGTGCCATCGCGATTACTCCACTTACTCCGTAATAGGCTACGAATCCCGGGTTAATAATAAATGTCGCTGCACTGGTAATAGAAGCAGCCAACGAAAGTCCTACTGCTACGGGAGAAAACGCTACGCTTCCTACCGCAAAGTCCGACATACTCGTCGTCTTTCGAGCTCCTCTAAAGGCAAAAAATGCCAAGAGCAACATATAGCCAATAATTGATATCCATCCTAGCAGTTGCATATATTCACCTGTTGTTATTTGACGCATCGACCAGCCCCTAAGGCGGTCTGTTAGTTTAAAAGTTTCTATCCAATGTATATTTTTCCATTTGTATACATGGATTATTCTTGTGAAGACTAGCAATATTTAGGTGAACGAAGGGGTTTCATTAGGTAAACGGCATGATTTAAGTCGTAAAAAGTACACTTATTGAAAAAAGTAAAAGGTAATAGGTAAAAAGTATGAGGTACCTATCACTATCTATGAAATTGTATCTAGCTTATCGGTTATCGGTTATCGGTTATCGGTTATCGGTTAAGAAAACTACTTTACCCCTAAACAACTTGTGACACCCTTTCAACATTTTTTTAAACGATAAGCGATAAGCAATAACCGATAAACTCCATTACAACACCTTAAAGTATTTCATCAACTCTTCCCGATACGTTTTGCCAATAGGAATAGTTACTTCCCCAATCAATAAGTGATTATCCTCTAATCCATCCACTTGATCTACATTAACGATATAAGAACGGTGCACTCTAATGAAAGGAGTATTCGGTAGCTTTTTCTCCAAATGCTTCAAGGCATAGTTCACCAAGTAACTACCTTCATCAGTAACCACAGAAGCATAGATATCATTGGCTTGTATGTACTTAATATTTCCAACGACTACCTTGACCAGCTTATTTTTAGACTTCACGAAAATTGCATCGGACACTGTAAGTCTCTCCAGAGAGTCATCTTGATCCTCTTCCTCTGTCTTGGACTTGTACATCGCCAGTTCAATACTAGAACGCAGGGTATATTTATCAAAAGGTTTTTGTAGGTAAGCTGCAGGAACGGTGTGTTTTGCACGGTTGAAAGTTTCTTCATCCTTTAAGGAAGTCAGATAGATAATCGGGCCTTTATAATAGGCTCTAAGTGCAGTAGCCGTTTGCACTCCATCATAGGTTCCGAGAAGTTCAATATCCAATAGTAATAAATCAACCTTTGGTTTTTGCTTCATAAATGCTTCCGCATCCTCTCCTTTTCTAAATATTTCCAATACTTCATACCCAAGATCCTCCAAGGTAAAAGAAAGGCTTCTTCCAATCACCAAATCATCCTCTACAATGACTATTTTCAATGCTTCCTCCATTTCTCTATGTGTTGTTCTATTTTAGTAATGTCCTCAATAACTACCTCTGTTGAATCGTTGAATTGAGCTTCGCTCCATTACATGGCGTCTTGATTCGAGTTGAATTGTTGATTGAAATATGGACAAACACTCGGACAACCTTTCAACTCAAATCAACGGTTCAACGAGCGAAGCTCAATTCAACGATTCAACAAATAGCAGTTAGGATGCAATAAAATAACAGAATTAGAATATTTTTATTATTTTTTGAAAACTTATTGATCAACACAAGCTTCTATGATCATGCGGATCACTTTTTTATATATTTCACTGCTTATATCTCTTATTACGGGCTATTCTACTGTTAGTGCTCAAACGGCGGACCTGCTATTTTTTACGGGGATGAATGATACCCCTCAGCAAAAGCAGCTGCCTTTTCACGTGCTTGAGGCAATGGAAAACTATACTCCTTCCGAAGCCAAAGCAAAACTTGATCACATAATTACTTCGGGGCAATATGGTTTTAATAGCAATCACCATAACACCTACTGGCTAAAGGTCCCACTCCATGAACCTACCCCCTTTGATCCTCTACTTGTCATTCCTGGATGGGGAAGTGTTGAAGTATGGAACTGGGATGACCTCACGCCTATTGGTAAAGGAGGGCACGTACAGTCCATCACACACTATTTGCAGCGGGATGCTTTACATATCCCAGCCTCTACCACGGCTTTATTGGTTCGTCTAAGAACAGAAGTGAGCACTCTCAATCAAGAAGGTGCGACGGTACAACTACATTCTGCCCATTCCTACGAATTACTACAATACCGTAAGCATTTTATACAAGCCCTATTTATCGGTATTGTATTGATCATGGCTATGTATAACTTTTTGATATTCATTACCATTCGGGATATCAGCTACCTATACTATGTACTTTCCATTACGGGTATTGGGCTTTATATGATGTTCTTTCATGGACTCAACCGACTTATTCTATGGCCCAATGCCTATTATTGGGACGCCCATAGCTTTGCCTTCATCGTACCCTTGACAGGTATTGCCCGTACCTTATTTACCCGGAAGTACCTACACCTAAAAGAATATTTGCCACTATGGGATAAAGGACTGTATTATTTATTATTCCTTTACTTTATTCCTATCAGTCTTGGCCTTGTTAGCTACTTTACCCCTCTGGACTTACTACAACTTGCAACTCAGTCCATCGCTATTATCGGCGGCATAGTACTCATTAGTATGATTGCGACAGCCTATATGGTGTATCAACAAGGGTATCGTCCTGCACGTTATTTTATGGTTGCTAACTTTCTATTTGTGATCGGGGCTTTACTATTAATTTTACAGGAAGTATCCCTTCTACCTAATAGTCCCATCATTAGTTATACCACTCAAATTGGCGTAGTCGCTCAAGTCATTCTATTCTCCTTGGGATTAGCCTCTCGCCTCAAGCTATCACAAGAACAAGTCTTGCAACGAACGTTGGAAAAGGAACGTTTGGAACGAGAAAAAGAAAGGGAAAAGCAGATGTTAATAGCCTCTCAAAAGGCAGAACTCAAACGAGAAGTAGAAGAACGTACAGAAGAACTGGCCGCAACGATTACACAATTGAGTGCTTCTGAAGCATCTTTGAAAAGACTAAATACCTTAAAGGATCGACTATTTTCGATTATCTCCCATGACCTTAGAAGTCCACTGGCGACGTTTGGGTCTTTTATGGATTTATTGCTGCACCACAGTCACCGTATGAGTGAGCAAGAGTTGCAAGAAGTTGCTAACGAAACCAACCATTCTTTACAGGCACTTTTCGACTTATTGGACAACTTGCTACATTGGTCCAGAATGCAAATGCAAACCCAAGAGTACGAAGAGAGTGTATTTGATATTCGTGAACTATTAGACAAAAATAACTCCCTGTATACCTCTACGGCCAAGAGTAAAAATATTCAACTTATTATTGAGGAGCCGAACTTACCTTTGCTCGTACAAGTTGACCGTAGCATGATTGACTTTGTGATTCGCAATCTGCTCAACAATGCGATCAAGTTTACTCCTCGAGAAGGAAAGGTGACTTTATCGGTACACAGTGAAGGTGATCAGGTTATCGTTCGTATACAAGACACTGGTGTTGGTATTCCAAATCAAACTTTGATGCAATTACTGACCACCCAAGAACATCTTACGACCAAAGGAACGGAAGGAGAAAGGGGGACAGGACTTGGGTTAACACTTTGTCGGGACTTCTTACAAAAGAACAACTCTAATCTGCAGATTACTTCTGAGGAAGGGGTGGGAAGTACTTTCTTCTTTGAACTAAAAAGGCCAACAAAATACTAATTTGTTCATGATGTTTAATTGAGCTTCGCTCGTTCATGATGTTTAGTTGAGTTTAATTGCTTTTCAATTGAGCTTTGCTCAATAACTATCTTTCTTATAGACAATGAAACTATCATCACATCCAAAAGAAAGCAAAGCTTTCAAAAAACAATAAACTCAACTAAACACTATGAACGAGCGAAGCTCAATTAAAACATCATGAACATCACTTGTATTTTTTGCGAAAAGCAATCTTTTCCAGCTCTCGTTCAATAATTAAATCAGCGATCACATCACTCACCTTTTCGGAAGGTCCCGCCATTGCTTGCTTAAACTTAGCTTCACTGACATCCATACGATAAAGTCCGTTGAGGAGTCGATTAAAGTCATTGGCTAGCAAGTAAGCAATCAATTGACTTAACCGCTCTTTTAACAAGGTATACTCATCAATAGGGTCCGAAGACTCTCCCAAAGGTTCTTCGGGAAGTACCTGTAAATGACTTTTTAGTAAGGTGACAGCTTGTTGGATGTCTTCTGGGGAGTGCATGACAAAAAACTTTGAAATGAAACAGCTCTTATTTATTACAACACATAAATAATCGTTTCTATCTATTCCTACCCCGTTTCTACTCTAAGAGTTCAGATTTTATCTTATTGAAAAAATTAATATTGAGTACTAAAAAGAGAAGATAAAATCGCTCTTAGAGTAGGCGGTTTACTCCTGAAGTTTAGTGAAAAAAAATAGTCAAAGAGCGATTTTATCTAGGGAACTTTATACCTCTTTCAAGATATAGAAGCCGATAAAATCTGAACCCTTTGACTAGAAGGGGGAGGAAGGAAGAAGGATAAAGGAATAGAAACCTATGAATAAGTAATCCTTTATCCTTCTAACAACTGGTCGTAGCGTGGACGCTACGACCTGCAGCGGGTTTGTATTGCTCTTTCTACGTGCATTATTTGTTTAAGTTGACGACATTGCCCCAAAAGGGATATCCTTACCTTACTGCTTAATAATTTTCTGCTGCCAAGCCCCTTGAGCACTTTCTATTCTCAGCAAAAATAATCCTTGTGGTAGATAAGGTAACTCTAATGTATGCTTCCATTCTACACTTCCCTTTCTCAATTTTTCTGATTTGAGCAACGTCCCATCTAATCCATATAGCTTCACTTCTAACGCTCCTATAAAATCATTGTCAAGTGCCAAATGTACGCTATTACCCTGCAAAGGATTAGGATACGCTTTTAGAGCGGTAGCATTATATATATCATCCTCCACTGAAGTGATAGCGCCCACTCTTACAAAACCTTTTCTTGTCTCGGAAATTTTTCCATCAGCACCTCCCGGAATAGTTAAAGTAACATCTTTTGCTCCTTCCGTGGTATAGTAAATCCAATGCAATCCTGCACCCGTACCACTTCTTGGCTCTGCGCCTTCTCCGAAATCCCATTCATAACTCAAGTAATCTCCATCCACATCTGCAATGAATAAAACAATATCTCCAACACCTACCGGGAAAGAAGTCTCTGTAAACTCCAGGTTATTATTGACATAACGTGCCGCCACAACATTGATTCTTGTAGGATCTGCGACTCCAGATACAATTTGTATATCATCCAAGGCAAAACCACTTCCTTGTACACTGCCATTGGCCGCAAAAGTCATTCGGAAGGCTACTTTTTGCCCTAATAATTCATTGACATTGATATACTTCTTGACAAATTCTCCTTCCGTACTACCCGTCATGATCGTAAACCCTCTGCCATAAATGAAATTTTCACTACTGAAGTTATTATACCAATGCGCTGGAGCATAATCTTGCTGCTTGAATAAATACCAGTTTAATCCTCCATCTGTAGAATACTCCCAGAAAATCCCGTCATCACTCTCTGTAATATCATGCTTAATCTTATACTCCAAGAAGTAATTTCCTTTTGCCTGGGTAAGGTCGAAAGCCGGTGTATACAAATAAGCCAATGTTGGCGCTAAATAGTTAGATGTATCCGGATCAAGGACAAATGCCGTTTCCCCACTGCTTACGCTATCTTTCCCACTCTCCTTCGACTGTCCCAAAACAATTTCAGAACCTTCTTCAGACATTGTATAAAACAACGCATCTTCAATCGTTATACCTTCCAGATCTCCTCCATCTGCTAAAGTAAACGGAACAACTTGCTCTGAAATCACCAAAATATCTTTAGAAGATGTAGCTCCTCCACTTACGGTTAGCGTCACCTTATATATACCTGAAGCATTATACACATGGTCAGGATTTTCTTCCTCCGAAGTATTGCCATCTCCAAACTCCCATAAATAACTGGTAGCCCCTCCAGAGGTATAATTAAAGCTTGTCCGTTGCCCTTCATAAGCGACATCAGCTGAACTGAAAGTTGCCTGAGGAGGAGTCGCAGTGATCTCAAAATCTTCAATCATAAATCCATCGTCCGTGTCAGGAATCTGGAACGCACCATTCATATAGAATACAAAACGGAATCTTACATCAGTATTACCTGATAGGCTAGAAATATTATACACTGCTTGCTCACTGTTGACATTCGTAATCCATCCCGTTTGGTTGGCATTAGGATCAGCAGGATTCTCTGGAATAATCAACTCATGAATATCACAAGGTGTACCAGGTTCTTTATTGAACCAGTTTTCTCCTTTAGGGTCATTCATTCCTCCCAGTAAAATCCACTCTCCACCCCCATCGATACTGTATTGTATCTGAGCTGCAGCCGGAGCATTACAATAGGTTGAATGCATACTGTACTTAAACTTCACCTTATATTCCTTGGTGAGGTCTGTCAAATCAAAAGAAGGAGTATATAGTGCAGCTCCATAGGTTTCATTAGGAATACTCGTATTTAATCCCGTCTTCCAGACATAGTTATCAGCCTCCAATACTGGCCCCGAAGCAATTCCTCTTTCCCATACCTTTTCCAATCCTCCATACAACAGTTCTTCCACGAAATCCGAAGGATCCTCACCCTCCTCATCACCAAATGTATTGCGATAAGGGACACTCACCTGATTCACTTCTGGTGGGCCTTCAATAATTTCTACAGGAATACGTGTTTGATCGCTATTTCCATTCCCATCCGTTACCTTCAAGGTGATGAATAACTGCCCTAATACGGGGAGTTTTGTATAAGTGTGCGTAGGATTCTCTTCAGAAGAAATTGTTCCATCCCCAAAGTTCCACTCATAGGTCAAGTTATTACCAAAAGAATAGTTGGTAAAACGCACTTGCTTATCCAACGTCACAATACGTGGAGTAACGTCAAAATCAGCCAGTGGCTTCGCCCCTTTTACTTGCTCCATCGCTTTTTCCAGATCAATACGCCCTGCCCCTAATAAGTTGGCGTAGTCTGGATTTGCTGCATTTAGGTCCTTGGCCGTAGACTTCAAGATATTCTCAATAACTCTAGGCGTAAGGCTCGGATTCTGTGCCTTGAGCAATGCCGCTGCTCCTGCCGCAATTGGACAAGCCATAGACGTCCCGGTCTTGAATCCATAATCACTATCATTGGCAGCCGTGGTACTTAATATGTCTGTTCCCGGTGCCGAGATATCAATCCACGTTCCGTATTGAGAGGACTCTGACTTGGTATCATTTTGCGTAGTATTCGCTACTGCGATCACATCTACGTACCCTGCTGGAAAAGGAGAAGCTGATACATTATCATTTCCTGCTGCAGCGATAAATAACATATTTTTCTCTAACGTTGCCGCCGAGATCATACGCTGTACCTCAGAGTTATAAGAGTAAGAACCATAAGACATACTCACCACATCCGCACCCATCGTAATCGCATAACGCAAAGCGGCCATAGTATGGGTCATGGTACGCGTATCTCCGGTGTCGTCACGGGTCGCCTTGATCGGAAGAATCTTTACCTTTCCATTGGATACAGAAGCAATCCCCTTATTATTATTGGTTACTGCACCCGCTAATCCTGCCGTATGTGTTCCGTGAGAAAAGGTCTCTGTCGTTGCAAAATCAGGTGGGGATGGATCAGGATCTCCATTGGTATATTCGTTACCTGTAGGGTCCCAGCCATTGACATCATCGATATATCCGTTCCCATCATCGTCAATTCCATTTCCCGGGATTTCATTCGGGTTGGTGTATATATTCGCTTTCAAATCTTCATGGTTGATACGAATAGCATCGTCAATAATCGCTACCACTACCTCTTCTCCTGCGTTATTATCAAACTGTCCCCAAGCTTCTATTGCTCCAATAAGTTCCAGATAATACTGCTCTCCAAAACGAGGGTCATTGGGGTCTTCAAAGATATAATCCAATGGCATATAATCTGCGGATAGAATATTGGAGTTCTTTTTCAGCTGTGCCAATGTTCTCTCTGCTTCTTGCTCCGCTCCTTGTTTAAACTCAATGGTCAGCACATCGGAGGTCACCGTACGCAATCCATTCAAAGGAGTTTCCTTTCGGATAATCATGGGATTGTTTAATAAACCAGATAGCACTTTCTTGTCCTCTGATAATTGGTTCAGATTATAAGTATTCATCACTTCTTGAAGTGCTGTTGCTGATTTAAACTTAACCATCAGGTAATTTGATTGTATCCCTTGCTTATCAGCATTCAATAACAAAGAAGGTTGTTGTCCCGTGAGGGAGCCTTGTGCATACAGATTTCCTGAGACACTTGCTATGGTCAGGAAAAAAAGCGGTAGCAGCCCTTTAAAGAAAAGTAATACACTCCTCTCGTAAAAAGCCTGATTACCACCTTTTATAGAATGATAAGGATAGTTCATTTGCATATCTTAATTGATCAAAATCAAAGAATTGACGAATAGCGTTTATTTGCTTAATAACAATAGCCATTGTGCTGTAATGGTACCTGTTGACCCCACAAAACGGTAATTCACTAACAATCGAATCGTACCATCTTCTAGTGTTGTACCCGTTACACTAAAGTTAGGGTCTCCCTCAGAGATAAAATCACCACATTGATCGTAGATGATTAAGGAAATAGGCGCTCCCAGTAAATCCGCTGCAACATTAGACAACTCATATTTCCCCCATTCTCCATCGTCAATCTTCGTCAGTGTTACATCCTCAACCGGCTCCCCTACCTCTCCTCTCACAAAAGTCGTTTGATAGGTGCCTTGCAAATTCGTAGGACAATGAATATCCTGAATCAAAATATCATATTCCTTTTTGATCGCCCCTTGCCCTACTGTCACGCGACTATTGGGGTTATCCAGATTAGTTGCCTCTTCCAAAATCAACGATAATGTTTTTCCCTCAGGCTTATCAATTCCCTCCTTAGAGAAAGTAATCACTTTCATCGTAGCTCTATTACGGGCATTGGTATATTCCACTTGTCCGTTATTGGTTACCCTAGGCTTGTTCTTAATAATAAACACCCCTCCTTCAGCCGTCGCTTCTCGGATAACCTCCTGTCCGGATACCTCGTTATTTTCTACTACCTGTACTTTGTAGTCCTCTCCAAAAACTGCCGATCCCTCAAAGCTATACGCTACCTGTACCCCTTGCTCTCCGTAAATTGCCGATGGCATCACGACAGCGACCTCCAGTACTTCCTGCCCTTCCCTTACCTTGACAGGCTCCAATGTTGCTTCCTGAAACGCTATGGTCTGAGGAAGCAATTCTATATTTAGTTCTTCGTCAAAGGCATCATATTCTCCACACCCCAATAAAGAAACTAATAAGAGTATATATATTGATTGTATTTTCATGTTCTAATTAATTTGTTGTGAGTTGGTGGTTAGTGACTGGTGATTAGTGATTAGTTTGGTGTATTAATATTTCACTGCTCCTCTCTAATCACTAGTCACTAACAACCAATCACTTGTTCACTCCTCACTGTTCACTGTTCACTGTTCATTGTACATTACTCACTGTTCACTGCTCATAAACCACATCAGCTTATCCAATGCAGGCTGATCCGGAATATTTGTATTTGCACTCACTTCATCTGCCGCATAAGGCAATCGTGTCAAATGTCCTCCCAAAGCAGTATTCACAGGAAGTGGGCGGTCTGGAAATCCTGTCCTACGCACGAAGGTCCAAGCATCTAACCCTCGGCCAAACGCCTCTATATATTGCTGAAAATGAATTTCCTGCAATGCTCGCTCAGCGTCCATCAAGCTAATATCCGGCACCTGGTCTTCTAAATACGTTCCGATCTCAAAATCGGATAGCGTTGCTCCTTTTTCGATAACTCCTGGGAAATTATTCAAGTGATAACAATGCTGTATAACTCCAGTATAGTATAACTCCTGTGCCTCAGCGGCAGTGCCTTCTATCCAACCTCTGGTAATCGCCTCGGCCTTAAGGAAACGTAACTCTGCGGCACTTTGCCAAATGTCCGGCGTTGTAGGTGTAATAAAGTTTAAGCTTAATACTGAGGTAACGACAAAAGCTGCTCCACTCCCCGGTTCCATACCGATATGTGGTGCACTACTGCTGTTAAACTGTCCTCGATCAAAAAACACTTCAATACGTGGATCCAGTCTACTATTCAAGGTCTCTACAAAAGGCTCTGAAGCAAAGAAGAACTGACTCTGTCCATCGGCAAACTGCTGATGTAACTTATATAACTGATTGGCATTGGCGATGGAGTTGCCATAACGGAAGATGGCCTCCTGGCTCAAAAGCGTGATATACGGCTGGTCAAAAACAATCTGTAATGCCTCATGATACTCCGCACCCTTTCCACTCAGAATCATCAGTGTCTTAATTCGCAAGGAATTGGCAAACAGCTGCCATAAAGCCAGATCACCTTGATAAATCAAGTCCTGATCGACAATGCGGTCATCATCCCCTAGCTGCATGCTATTGATTGCATCAGTCAGTTTATTCACCACCCCAATCAAGACTTCTTCTTGTGAATTATAATTGGGATAACGGGTAAATAGCTGCTCTCCATCAAAGTCCATTACTTCATCCAAAGGAACATCCTCAAACATTAGCGTAAGATGATAGTAAGCTACTGCTTCCATGATCAGGAACTGTGCAGCGACATTCGGACGGTCACTTTTTTCTGCCGCTCTCCTTCCCAATACTGCATTTTTAATCATCTTTCGATACATGGTCGCCCAGGTATTATTCTGAGGGTAATCAGGCACACTGTAATTATCCGCATCTCCAAAAGAAGCTCCTACATAATACTGTGCCCATCGGTTAAATACATTCGTTTCCAACACTCGGTCAGAACTTAGCGACACCATAATATCCACAAAAAGTACCTCTGGATTGGCGTCAATATCATCTTGCTTTGCAGCCAGGGGGTCTTCATTGATGTCCAGTAATTGGTTACAGGACGTTCCCCCAAGCGCGATCAGCAATAATCCTATTCCTATATATTGCGCTATTTTCATTGCGTTTAGTTTTTAGTTTTGATCAATTCTCTCTTCTGGAGATGTTGATTAAAAGGTCATTTTCAAGTTAAATCCGACACTTCGAGTAGAAGGTAAACTTCCCATTTCTACTGCACCAGATGCATTACTGGACGCTTGGAAAAGACTGGTTTCTGGGTCTATGTGTGGAATCGCACTGTAGATAATCAATAAATTACGCCCCTCTACTCCTAAAGTAGTTTGTTTAATGAACGTCCCTGTAAACCAATTGGACGGCAGGTTATAGCTCACACGAAGCTCCCGAAACTTCACGAAGGTCTTACTGAAGATCGCTCCCTCTGCTACATCTCCCGAGGAGTAATTACTCCAGAATTGCTGAGGAGTAACGGTAATATCATTCGGACGTGTTGTGCTATCCCCATTCTCTATAACGGCCACCTTATCCAGGTACATTCCCTCTCGATTAACGGTGGTCTCCTCCACTAATCCACTTCCTCTCAACGATGCAACTGTACTTGAATACATCACACCTCCATGATTCCAATCAATCAGCCCACTCAGTGTAAATCCCTTCCAGGTAATGGAATTTTGCAATCCCATAATAAAGTCAGGATTAATATTCCCGAAGGATTCATTATCTCCTACCATTCGTAAGCCTGTTTGTGGGTCAACGAGAATCTCTCCTGTTTCAGCATGTTTTTTAAACCCTACCCCAAACAGCTCCAACGGCTTTCCTGGTACAGCCTGAATGGATATTCCATTAAACCCGGAAGCCATTTGTAATTTTTCCAGCCCATTAGCCAAGGAAACTACCTTGAAGTTATTTTTTGTAAAGTTCAACTGAATATCCCACTGAAAGTCCTGAGATTTTACAGGAGTGATGGTATACAATAACTCTATCCCTTGGTTTCTTACTTCTCCTGCGTTGATCATCTCAGCAGCAAAACCTGTCGAAATAGGTACCGGTAAATTTATAATCTGATCTGTGGTAGAGATACGATATACTGTAGCATCCAATCCCATTCGTCCATCAAAGAACTGTAGCTCTGTTCCTATCTCAAAGGAGTTTTGACGCTCCGGCTTCAAGTCGGTAGGAGGAACAATACTCGATCCGGAATAAGAAGTATATCCTAAGAATGGGTAGTTATTACTCTGTCCATACTGTCCAAAAATATTCGTCAAAGGAAAGTATCTATATTCCAATCCATAAGGACTGGTATCACTACCCACCTGTGCTGCTCCCACCCTTAACTTACCGTAGGATAGCACATTAGAGTTTAGCTGAAACGCATCCGTGAAAATAAAGGAAACACTTGCGGCTGGATAGAAATAAGACTGATTGTCCTTAGGCAATGTAGAAGACCAATCATTACGTCCTGTCAGGTTAAGCGTAAGATAATTGTTGTAGGTCAGAGAAAGATCCGCGTAAGCCCCAAACAAACGTTTCTTAGAATAACCCCTGTCGGGAGTATTCGTTACTGCATTAGAAGGGGTATATATCCCTGGCACTTCCAAATCCTGTGCAGTATTGGTTGTACGCTCAAAAGATCTCTCGTTAAACTCATGTCCTATAATTGCTGTCAATTTAAAAGACTCTGAAAGCTCCTTGTTAATGGCAGCAATCAAGGAAGTGGTCAGCTGTCTGGAGTTAATAAAGTCTGTCGTAAAATTACCATCCCTGGCACCCAGTGTTCCCACTGCACTTCTCCTAAAACGTTCATCATCCCGGTAATCCAAACCAACACGACCCGTAATATTTAACCAATCCAGAGGAGTTGCCTTTAACTGCGTAAAACCAAAAATACGGTTGACTTCTACATCATTACCATTCTTCTCGGCAATCCAGTAAGGACTATTACTGAAGCGGCCATAAGGATCTTGGGTACCATCCGGATTCAAGTACAAGCGATTTAGGCTTAATGTTCTAGGAATCCCATTAATAATAGAAGTCAATACATTAGGGCTGTTTCCTCCTTGTGTGGCCGATCCTCGGTTATCTGAATTAACGTAGTTCAAACCGATACGTGCCTCAAAAACCTTTGTCAAACGCTGTCCGGCATTTACTGCCAGGGTATAACGATTAAGAGAGGCCTCAGGAATAATACCCGTTTGATTCAGAGAGGTAATGCCTATCCGAAAATCCCCTTTTTCTGTCGCATCAGAGACATCTACGGTATTCATGAAAAGCATCCCCGTTTGATAGAAATCTTTTACGTTGTCAGGGTAGGCAGTCAATGTTTCTGTGGGCCATTGCCCTACAGGTACATCATTCAGATCCAGTTCATAGTTATAATAAGGAACTTCTTGCCCTTCAATGCGAGGTCCCCACCCGTTCAGTGCATTCACATCATACTTTCCTTCCAATCCCGGACCATACGTATTTTGAAAGTTCGGTAAGCGTAACGGCTCCTCAAAACGAGCGCTGGAATTTACTGAGATCACAGGACCTCTTTTGGCAGATCCCTTCTTGGTGGTGATGATAATTACTCCATTGGCTGCCCTGGAACCATATTGCGCTGCCGCCGAAGCTCCTTTCAAGACCGTTACCGAAGCAATATCAGCAGGGTTAATTTCTCCAGCACCATTCCCAGCATCAAACGCTCCCTGTATACCACTACCTGTCGTCACATTGCTATTCCCGATAGGTACTCCATCCACCACAAACAGGGGTTGGTTATCTCCACTTAAGGAACTGGTTCCTCGAATCACGATACGGCTGGACCCTCCCAAGTTACCACTTGCCTGAGATACCTGTACTCCTGGTACCTTACCGGCCAAGGAATTCACAAAATTCGGTGACTTAGCTTTAACAAACTCCTCTCCGTCTACAGAGGTTACCGCATACCCCAAGGTGCGTTTCTCCCGTTCAATTGCATTGGCCGTAACGACCACCTCATCCATTTCCTGTGCCTCTTCTACCAAGATGACATCAAATTGTGTACGGTTACCTACTTCGATTTCCTTGGTAGAGTACCCGACAAATCGGAAAATCAAATGAGTTACTCCTTCGGGAACGGTAACAGAGAACTGTCCATTGGCATTGGTAATTACCCCATTATCTGTTCCTTTCAGTACAACGGACACTCCAGGCAAGGGGCCTGTATTATCAGCTACCGTACCTGTTACTCGACGCTCTTGTGCGTGTAATAAGAGATGACAAGAGCATAGCAACAGCATCAGAAAAATATGCTTCATGAGTTTTTGATTTGTTAGAATAAAAGAGCGTTGAATAACTGTATTCGTAAACTCCCAAAAAGGATGAGTAAGTGTCAGAAAAGGAGTCAATCCATATACCTGGGTCTCTTGGACAATAATATATTGTTTGTTTGGAGGATAAGGTATCATCAGCAGTCTGTGATGCTTTTAGGTTACCTAAATGGGTTATCGTACTCTCCTGGAGTGTTATTTCTATAGATATATCTTACTATAAATCCTCATGGGTTTTTAATAATTTATAATAAGTGTAATTAATAAGCACGATTTTAACTATAATATTTAACAGGCTCTTTAAAATGTCCAATATTCTATTATTTCCTCTTGATTTCTTCCCAACCTGTCTTCCCGTTTTTTTGCTTCTTTCTTATTTTTTCTTTGTTGTAGACAATCACAGAGATACACAGAACGATGTTTTTATTTGTACTGTTTACTCTGTTAATAGAGTAGAATGCGCTTCAAGCTCAATCACAAAACCAATAGGCGTTTTCTCAGCGCCTTTCAAAGACAATCATGAATCACTGTCTTTCATCTAAAAATATCATTCACCATGTCTAAAGAAACCCAAAAAGCGGAAGGTAGAGTTATCGTTACCCATAGTCGGTGCCTGATGTCTCTTGTCGTTGCACATTCTTTAGGAAGAAAAGGACTCGAAATCATTTATTTTTTATCGTTTCTTTAAAAAATTTATTGCTGCAGCCAGAGAAAAAGGCGCTTGTTACAAATAATCAAATTCATCAATCTTACTTGTTATAATTATATCAATGACTTACAGTCTTATTTACTTAGAGGTACATGCTAAACAGCCTCTATCTTTTCATAAGCCCCTTTATGAGGCGTTACAACAAACATTCACTGCTCTTGAAGGGCTTAGTTTTGAAGCGGACAACTTCTCAGATGATATTACTTTAAATGCATTAAAGGATTTGCTAGATCATTCTGAACATCTATATGTCATTATTAATACCATCTCAGAAGGAACTTTAAAAAAATGGTACCCGTTTTTCAACAGATTACTGAAAAGAAAAGAATCGAGCAATATCTATAGTATAGGAGAAAGTTCCGCTGTTCTGGATAAACTATTGAGACCCTTTGGGAAACAACATCAGCATCATCATAACGAAAAAGTATTCATTGAGGATTTTCAAAAGATGATTTCCAAACAAGTCTAAATCATCTCACTCATTCCCAATAAATTACAACAAAGTGTTGGGAATGATAAAAATATATCATAGATTTGCACTCCTTTTGTGCCATATGCACTTAAAGGAAAGGATAAAATGCAGAAAACGACAGGAATATTTTCAGGTCTTTTTGCAGTATCCGAAGTTGGTTTATTGTTCAAATAATTAAATTGTTTTACAGTGGATACATTAAGCTACAAGACTGCTACAGTCAGCAAAGCTACTGCAAACAAAGAGTGGGTTTTGGTTGATGCAGAAGGCAAGACACTAGGTCGTCTGGCTACTGAGATCGCGATGATCCTAAGAGGAAAGCGCAAGCCGAGCTTCACTCCAAACGCAGATTGCGGTGACAACGTAGTTGTTGTAAACGCAGAAAAAGTTGTCCTAAAAGGAAATAAGTGGGCTGATAAAGTTTACTTGAGACACACTGGTTACCCAGGAGGACAAAGAGCTAGAACTGCAACAGAAATGTTGGAGAAATTCCCAGAGCGTATCGTTGAGAACGCGGTAAAAGGTATGCTACCTAAGAACCGTTTGGGAAGAGCGTTGTACAGAAACTTGCACGTATATGCAGGTACTGAGCACAAACACGAGGCACAAAGCCCTAAGAAAATTGAGTTATAATTTTATTGATTAAAATTTAAGATGGAAGTAATTAACACTATCGGCAGAAGAAAAACTTCTGTAGCAAGAATTTACCTGACTCAAGGTGAAGGAAAAATTACTGTCAACAAGAAAAATCTTGATGATTATTTCCCATCTGCTATCCTTAGAACAATTATCAACCAACCTCTGGAACTGACAAACGAGGCTGGCAATTATGATGTTAAGGTAAACGTACAAGGCGGTGGTATCACTGGCCAAGCAGAGGCAGTAAGATTGGCAATTGCAAAAGCAATGTGCGAGATCAACGCAGAACACAGACTTGTTCTTAAGCCTGAAGGTCTACTTACTCGTGACCCTCGTATGGTCGAGCGTAAGAAACCAGGTAGAAGAAAGGCGAGAAGAAAGTTCCAGTTCTCGAAGCGTTAATCGTTTCTGCTGGCAGCAAGGTGCGTGGATTTATTCGTCACTATGGCGAATATTTTCTCCACTCGCATCTACTTGTAAAATTTAATTAGTAAAGAATCTAATATCATAATTGCATAATGAAAACTCTGGATTATAAAGAGCTTTTGGATGCAGGTGTACACTTCGGACACTTGACAAGAAAGTGGAACCCTAAAATGGCTCCTTACATCTTCATGGAGCGTAACGGTATCCACATCATCGACCTTAACAAAACGAAAGCATCTCTTGAGCAAGCTCAAAATGCGATCAAAAACATCGTGAAATCAGGTCGTAAGGTAATGTTCGTAGCGACTAAGAAGCAAGCGAAAGAAATCGTTGCTCAGGAAGCTGCTAACTTGAAAATGCCTTTCGTTACTGAAAGATGGTTAGGTGGTATGCTTACCAACTTTGCTACTGTAAGAAAGTCGTTGAAAAAAATGAGCTCTATCGACAAGCTTATGAAAGACGAGGCTTTCAATGCTTTGGCAAAAAGAGAGCGTTTGATGATCCAACGTGAAAGAGCAAAATTGGAGAGAGTATTGGGCGGTATCGCTGACCAGTCTCGCCTTCCTGCAGCCCTTTTCATCATCGACGTGAAAAGAGAGCACATTGCAATTAAAGAAGCAAAGAAGTTGGGTATCCCTGTATTTGCAATGGTTGATACTAACTCAGATCCTGATGGTGTTGACTACGTAATCCCAGCAAACGACGATGCGTTCAAGTCTGTAGCTTTGATCACTTCTGCAATCGCTTCAGCGATCGAAGAAGGAATGGCAGAGCGTAAGAAAGACAAAGAAGAAGAGAACGCAAAAGCGGCGGAAGCTGAGAAAAAAGCAGCGGACGAAGCTGGTGAATAATTGTTGATTTTTCCAACTCCTTTTAATTTTTAATACAATGGATATTAAAGCAACAGAAGCAAAAATTAAGGAGCTAAAGGCAAAACAAGGTGATTTCTTCAAGCAAAAGAAGGCAGACAGAAATGCTGCTGACATTGAAGCAATCAGAAAAGAGTTGAACGAGCTTAAAGCTCAAGCTTCAGCGGCCTACAAAGCTTCGAAATAAGAAATATTATCTTATATTTGAACCCGCAAAGTGCCCTGGCATTTTGCGGGTTTCAAATTTGTAAACATCTGGTTTACAATTCCTTAAAATATAATTCTTAGAGCTGATGACACGGCTTATTTGAATTGGAACTCCTCTCAGGAAACAAAACCCTGAGATTCCTATTCATTCATCCTGATGACATCACACTCTATCATTCTTTAACGATCTAAATAGATTTAAAAATGGCTATTACAGCAAAAGACGTTCAGAAGCTTAGAACTATCACAGGGGCGGGTATGATGGATTGTAAAAAAGCCCTACAGGAAGCAGACGGTGATTTTGACGCAGCAACTGAGATCCTTCGTAAGAAAGGACAGAAAGTAGCAGCAAAAAGAGCTGACAGAGAGACTTCAGAAGGAGATGTTTTCACTTGGACTAGCGAGGACAACTCTGAAGCAATCGTTATCGCTCTTGGTTGTGAGACTGAGCCTGTAGCTGTAAACGATTCTTTCGTTGGTCTTGGTGAAACTATCCTTAAGGCAGCTATCGAGCACAAACCAGCAACAAAAGAGGAGTTGATGGCTATCGAAGTAGAAGGCGAAACTCTTGAGGCTAAAGCTACTGAGCTTATCGGTAAAATCGGTGAGAAAGTACACGTTTCAGGATACGTTTACACTAAAGCTGAGAAAGTAGCTGTTTACAAGCACGGACGTAAAGTTGGTGTTGTTGTTGAGCTTGAAGGAGCTGGCGATGCTGACGTAGTTGAAGCAGGTAGATCTGTAGGTATGCAAATCGCTGCGATGAGCCCTCTAGCGGTTAACCCTGATGCGGTTGATTCAGCTACTATTGAGAAAGAGAGAGCATTCGGTCGTGAGAAAGCATTAGAAGAAGGCAAGCCAGAGAACATCGTAGACCGTATCGCTGACGGTTACGTGAAAAAATTCTTGAAAGATAACACGCTTACTGAGCAGGCATTCGTTAAGGATCCTTCAGTAACTGTTGCTCAATTCTTGGACAACACTCAGAAAGGCCTTAAAGTAGTTAACTTCCAGAGAGTAGCAACTACTGCATAAGTTCTGCCTGTTCACAAGAGCTTAGGTTCTTGCTGACATAAAAATAAAAAGCGTCATCACCTGAAAGGGTATGACGCTTTTCTTTTATCCGTACAGGAGTTGTTATTCTTCCCCCGCCTTAACAAAGGTATATTCTACCTCTAAACGTTCCGGCTCGATCAATACATCCGAATGATACTCATATTCTGCAGACAAAACTAATTCCCATTCTGATAAATCATACTTGACAACCTGTGCTCTTCCCATAGCATCCACCGGTAAATCCGGCCCAATGCCTTCAAAACTCATATCCATGGTAGCATTCAAATGATCTACCTGATACACAAAATCATAACGCACTCCATTAGTATCCTGATACCCTTTCCTCGCTAACATACCGGAAACCTCTTCATCCGTAAATGTTAGTGTTGTTGCTAAATCGCTTATTCGTTTTTGCTCTCCCTCCAGATTAGTATAAGTCAAATCTAGCAATATCCAAGTCCCCTCAAATTGGTCAAGTTCTTTATCGAATGTACTAGTGCAAGAAGTGAAGGTAAATAAAAGTGTAATTAAACTGCTAATAATGAGTCTCATTCCTTATTTGTTAAATAGTTTTTGATTCTTCTAACTATAAGACAATATCAAATGACCTTTGGACAAGGTGTCTTCATCCCATGAAGGGCCCTTACTACTTTTTTTCTTGTAATAATAAAAGAATAGTATTGGATTGAGTTGATTAAAAGTTTTTTGACTAGAAATACCTTACGTACAACGCTTTAGTTGTGAATACTTTATTCTAAAAGTATTTACTAATATTAATAAATATTAAACAACACTACTAGCCGAGGTAATTGGAATACTACCATCTAATGCCATTGATATATAAAAAGGCTTCATAGTTATCAAAAATAACCCACAACACATATTACAAGCACCACTATGAAAAGAATTACTCTTTTGGGGATATTCATGGTGCTACTATTGAGTTCTTTAACACGATCAGTAGCCCAAGTAAACTGTCCCGGAAAAGCCTACCTATTTCAAAACAGCTTAACAGACCTTTATGAAGTAGATCTAGTCACTGGAGATACTACTTTAGTTATTGATGATATACTGGGTAATGAAAGTGCTAATCGCACCTTAAATGCCGCTGCATTTAACCCTGTAGACGGCTATCTATATGCATATCGATCACAAACCAATCAGCTTGTAAGAATAGATCCCTCTACATATGCCGTAACAATCATTACCGTACCTGGAATGTCAACAGGGAGTTATATCATTGGTGATATTAACACCAGCGGACGATACTATATACATTCTCCCGGAAGAGATTCTACACAAGAAATAGATCTTTCGGATGTGGATGGGACGGGACCTGTATTTATCAGGGATTTTCCTTCTACCAACCCCACAGGGAGCGATTGGGCTTTCAACCCTGTAGATGATTTCCTTTACTCCGTACGGTCTGGTAATAATTTAGTAAAAGAGGATACGGCAGGTAACTTAATCTTTAATATTCCTTTATCAGGAGACATTACTTCTCAAACTGGTGGTTTTGGAGCTGTCTACTATGACTTAGATGGAAACTTATACGTTAGTAATAATAATTCAGGAAGAATCTTTCAAGTCCCTTTAACTCATACCATTGCTGATACAGCAACCACAGTCACATCTACCTTTTTCACACAAGGGCCTGCATCAAGTAATAATGATGGGGCTCGTTGTGCATTGGCGGTAATTCAATTGGATTATGGTGATGCACCAGATTCGTATAAAACAACAGTCAACAGTGATGGGCCGCGTCATTATATTGAAAATGACCCTGTGCTCACCTTGGGAAGTGCGGTTACCTTTGAAGGCGATGCCTTGGGAGTAGATGCCAATTCTGATGATGAAGATGCGCTTTCAACATCACTTTCTCTTGATTTTGATTTTTCCGTACAGGTACCATATACCAACACCCTAAATCAAACGGCCTATGTTTACGCCTGGTTAGACTTAAATGAGGATGGACAGTTTTCTGCTGATGAAATACGTACCACAACAGTCGGACAAGGAAGTGGCGATCTATCTTTTAACTGGTCTGAGTTGAGTTGCTTCAGTGATACAGTGACCTATTTACGTGTTCGGATCTCTTATGATCAATTGAGTGATAACACAGCTACCAACAGTTTGGATGAGCGTTCTTGTGGACTGGCTATAGAGGGAGAAGTCGAAGACTATGCGGTCCGTACCAATAAACTAGCCCTCTATACCTCATTAACCAATGTCCTATGTAACGGAGACCTGACAGGAGAAGTGAACTTAACCGTTACAGGTGGATCAGGCACCTATACTTACCTGTGGACAGGACCTTTGGGCTTTACTTCTACTGCTCCGAATATAGGAACTTTAGCTGCAGGGTCTTATAGTGTCACAGTGACCGATGTCGTAAGCTTCTGTTCAGAAATGCTTTCCTTTGACATTACGGAGAATACTGCCCTAGGAATCACGATAGATGATCTTCAAAATGCGACTTGCGACAATGATGGAAAAGGCTCGGTGATACTGTCTATCACAGGAGGTGCTACCCCTTATACTTACCTTTGGTCCGACGGAGCTACCACGAAAGATCGCCTAGATCTAGATCCAGGTACCTATGACGTAACCGTCACCGATGCAAATGGTTGTACAAGTGTAGAAACAATAACGATTGGAGGAGGTAATACGATTCCAGATACTCCTGCAGCAATTAATGAACGTATCTGTATTGGAACGCAGGCTTTATTAGAATTTGCAGATAGTGCAGCCGGTGTAACCTATACCTGGTATACTTCAGAAAGTTCTAATGATATTATCTCCATAGGAAATAGCTTCTTGACAGATACTTTACAAGAAAGCACTACCTTCTATGTCAGCTGTACCATTGATAGCACCGGATGTGAAAGCTTACGAGCAGAGGTTTTTGTAGAGGTCGTAGACTTTAAGTGTAACGCACTGAAACAATATTGGAAGTTCTCTGGTGTAGAATACGATGTAACATACCGTCAGGATGAACGCCTCTATATTTCTCTAAATAAAGAAGATCAACGTGCGATTTCTTCAGAACAAGTAAGTTTCACTTTATATCGTATCGATGGAAATGTGAAGACTATCGTCAATTTCCAAACAGATACTACCGTTCCTTATATATTCGATGAGCAAGGTATTGATTTTATCGATAGTGGAGCTGGGGATTACAGTTTAGAGGTGTGTCAGCAATTTGCTCCTCCATATGCCCCAGATACTGTTAACTGCTGCTATGAAATTCCATTCAGTGTTTCTGCAGTAGACGGCAATTGCGGTGTATTAAACTGGTCAATTGATGGGGTGATAGCCCGAGAGTATTACGATAAAGGCGAATCACTATACTTCAGCGCTTTGTCTGATAACTGGACCCCTACTCCTGAGAAGGTAATCTTCAGAATATATAAACAGGAAGGTTCACAAGAAAACTTACTGGATGAATACTTAGACAATACTGCTCCTTATCAGTACAATGATAGCACAGCCTTTGTTCCAACAGTTGGAGGTATATACAAAGTAAAAGTCTATGTCCATCTACCGGGCGGAGAGGTTTGCTTTAAGCAAGTGTTGTTTTATGTCAACGGAGAGGGATCCTCTAATCCATTCCCGATTTGTGAAACGCTCGACTGGCAGTTGGAAGGTGTGCATGAAGGACATGCCATCGAACTGGGAGATACCTTGAATATCACGGTTAACACGGACGGTTGGCCTCGTGTACCAAATAAAATCACGTACCGATTGTTTGAAGTAGTGGGACTAGGAACAGAGAATGAGATCCTAGTCAGTGAAGATACGAACGCACCGTTCAACTTCCAGTGGACTGCAGATCGCTCCTCCCTAATGAAAGTGAAGTTCTATGCTGACTTTGGTAATGATGGTACATGCTTCTATCAGTTACAATTTGTCGCAGGAGAGGGTGCCGAGCAAGTCTGTGATGATTTGATTTGGTCTATTCAGGGAATCGATAATCTACAAACCTATGCACCAGGAACGACCTTCTATCCATCACTAAGACTAGAAGATTGGGTGGAAGCCCCACATATTGTCGATTTTGATTTGTATAGAGTGGAAAATGGAGTTGAGGTATTAATAGATTCAGAAACGATTAATGCCAATCCTCCATATGAGTTCCGTTCAGACGTAGGTCTAACGGTAAATGAAGAAGGCTTCTATGTGTTAAAGGCATATACCCTACTTTGTAGTGGAGAACGTTGCTTCAAGCAAGTGAAATTCATCATCAGTACAGATGCTGGTAATTCTAATACCAGGGTCGCTAACTTCTACCCTAACCCAGCAGTAAATACCTTGAATGTAACACTAGTAGATAAGCAGGTCAGTGAAGCAGTTTATGTGACTTTGTATAATACCAGTGGCATAAAAGTGGTTGATCGTCAGGTTCTGACTGAAGGAGAGGCGATTGTTAACATCAGTGGTCTACCATTTGGTATTTATCAGGTCGTACTCGAGAACGATTCTACTGGGGTGATTGATAGCTTTAAAGTGATTAAAGAATAAAAAAGGTGTGAATATTCACCTTGCATAGAGTGCAGAGTACTGATTACATTTCACAAAAAGGACACGCTATTGGCAGTATATGTCGTGCGTGTCCTTACTTTTTATATTATGAGAACAAGTTTGCCTCAGTGTATGAGATACGTAGCACTACGAACAATGATTACCCAAAGCTTCCTTCCTGATTATCTTTTTCGCCCCTTCTCCCTTGACAATTCCTTTTTCCTTATCTAGCCAAACAATTGCACCGGTTGGACATCGCTGCATTGGTTCTTGAGTCAATTGTCCTTTTTGATAATCAATCACCGGTAAATTGTCTTGCATGTGAATTAATCCAGCTGCATCCATTACACATTTTCCACAAGCCGTACATCCTACCTGACAAGCAGTCAATACCTCATCTCCTTCTTTCTTACTTTTACAATTAATCCATAATCGGTTCTCCGCTAGTTCTATAGAGAACAAGCCTTTAGGGCAAGCATCTACACAATCCCCACAAGCGGTACACTTATCCTCATTAACCCTTGGTAGCCCATTGGCATCCATCTCTATCGCTCCGAATGTACAGGATACGGCACAGTCCCCCAGTCCTAGACATCCCCAGGTACAATCCTTATCTCCTCCCGCTACTAAAGCACTTGCCTGGCAGCTTGTCATTCCTCGGTATTGAGCATTGCGATAAGCGACATTATCTCCTCCTCCACAGGCCAAACGAGCCACCCGCTTTTCTTCAGCACCAGATGCTACTCCCAGGTAAGCAGCTATAGCTTGCTTGCCCTCTTCCGTATTGACAGTACATTTAGAAGGAGCAGTCTTTTGAGCCACCAATGCTTCTGCAAATGGTCGACATCCCGGAAAACCACAGGCACCGCAATTGGCATGCGGAAGCATATTGTCTACTTGATCAATGCGAGGATCTTCGTATACATATAGTTTCTTATTGGCTACTACGAGCAGTAAGGCGAGAAGTAACGTCAGTCCTCCCAAAGCGATAAATGCAGTTAAAATAGACATAGGCGGTTATTGTTGAGGCCGCTTACGCGGCTGGTTGAGTAGCCCTTCGGGCTGTTGAGTTTCACCTTTGGTGAGTTGAGGCTTTTTGTTCATATTGTTTAGTGGAGCTTCGCTCGTTCATGATGTTTAGTTGTTCAGCTATTCGGTATACTATTCTTCCGTGGCCCCTTGTCCTACAGACCGTGCGTGAGGCAAGGGGCTACATTGTATCATCAGAATAGAAATTTAATTTTTATGCCTTCTATCTCACTAGGTCAATGACATTACTGTTGTTTAAACTCTATATAACAACTAAACAATATGAACGAGCGAAGCTCAACTAAACAACATGAACAACTGGCTAGTAGATGATTTCTGCCCATTTATTGCCAGCAATCAATTCTGCTTTTCTGCTTAGCCAATCCTCCCATGACCCCATAATCGTGGTAAATGCTTTATCCATATTATGTCTTAGGCGTTCATGTCCCGCTACATATACATAGGTATTACTGGAGGCCAGCATTTCCTTGATTTCCTCTGCTTGACTTTCTAATACTTCATCCAATGCTATAGGATCTGCCCATTTTGGTCTTGGACTTACAGCCTTGAAAGCTTCAAATGATTTCTGATCATAGTAATTAGTCAAATCTCCTTTGGCATCATTCAGGTAAAGCATTTCCAAGCCACTGTTTGCTCCGTAGTACAACCTTACCTTACCTTTCCAATCGGCATACTGTCCATAGAGACTTTTGGTAAATGCCCGGAAAGGTGCAATACCTGTTCCTATTCCTATCATCAGTATATTTGCAGTATTAGATGACGGTATCTGGAATGCCATCTCATAAGGCCCTGTAATCGTGAGCAAGTCACCCTCTCTCAAGTTACACAGATGATTGGAGCATACTCCTTTGTATAGCTCTCCACTAAACTCATCTACGTAATCACATCGTCTTACCAATAATGTGATCACCTGATTTCCATTTTCTCTTTTAGGAACATCAGCCACACTGTACAGCCTGTGTTGATGCATCTTTCCAAATAGGTCAGAGGTTCTGACCAATACTCCAAAACTTTGGTTGATCTGACATTCAAAATCAGGATCCAATACTTCCAAAACAATCTCTCTTACCTCCTCAGTATCTTCCGGTGTGAGACGCATCGTACGTCTTACCTTAGCGGAATAAGTTTGATCGACATTGTAATCAGCGATTTGTGTCATGGCATTGAAATTTTTAATGTGGAATTTTTAAATTTTAGAGATGATATACATTCTCTTTCACCTTCCTTTTGCAGACATCTGTTTTACATTTGCACCCTGCACAAGAAGACCTATTCGCTAAAGCATCCTCTTCTTGTCTATAGTCAGAAAACAAGACTTTCCAGGCAGCTTGTATACCTACCCAGAAAAGTAGGATAAGTACTATGAATCCAATTGACGTAAAATAAGACATCATATCTCTCACTTCTTATAATCCAGAGAAACCCATAAACGATAGAGATAATATACCTGCAACCAATAAAGTAAGGGCAACTCCCTTTACCATATGGGGTGTTTCGGCAAAGTCCAGTCGTTCCCGTAACCCTGCCATTAATACGAGAGCTATGGTAAACCCAACTCCTGCCCCCAAGGCAAATACAATACTTTGCAGCCAACCATATCCTTTACTAGTCTGGAATAATACTAATCCAAGAATAGCACAGTTCGTCGTAATCAAGGGAAGAAATATTCCCAAAGACTGAAACAAGGCCGGACTCATTTTCTTGATAAACATCTCTACCAATTGTACCGTAGATGCGATCACCACGATATAACTGATCAAGCTCAGAAAAGGAGCATTTATCGCTGCCAACAAAGCATTAATCCCATAGGCACAAACAGAAGCGATCAACATTACAAACATCACTGCCGCTCCCATTTTCGTCGCTGTGGATAACTTACCCGATACTCCCAAAAAGGGACATATTCCCAGAAAATAGGCCAACACAAAGTTGTTGATCAGACTGGCTCCTATAAATATTTTCCATAATGAAGCATCCATTACTTTGATTTTTTAAGTTGAAGACCATTAAACAGTAAAAGCCATAATGCTAAGGTGAAAAAACCTCCGGCCGGAAGAATCATAATGATCCAGGTCTGAAAATTATCCATCATCAACTGCCAGCCAAAAATACTTCCACTACCCAGTAACTCCCTTACCACTCCCAAACACAGCAAGGCAAAAGTGAATCCCATTCCCATACCTAAGGCATCACTGACTGACTTTCCTATCGTATTTTTTGAGGCAAAAGCCTCTGCCCTACTTAGAATTAAACAGTTGACCACAATCAGGGAGATAAAGGCCCCCAGGCTCTTGTGTAACTCTACACTGATGGATTGTATCACATAATCAATAATGGTCACAAAAGTGGCGATGATCAGGATATAGGAAGATATACGTACTTCTTTAGGGATAAAATTCCGAAGTGAAGACACCAATACATTGGACATCAGCAATACAAAAGACGTCGCCAATCCCATCGCCAAAGCATTCTCTGCCGTATTGGTTACTGCCAATACCGGACACATCCCCAATACTTGTACAAATACTGGATTCTCCCGCCATAACCCCTTGATAAACTCATCATTACTCAGCAGGTCCGCAGGCTTCCTTCCCTTCTTTTTTGGAGAGGAATCAGGCGTATTCTTTGGTGCTACTTTAGTTAAGGTTTCCATAAGCATTTTGTATTTGTTCCTTTTGAGCCTGTACTAAAGGCAGCATCTGTTGGCAACTCTTATTCAAAATATCTCCTATCGCCCGAGAAGAGATTGTTGCTCCCGTCATTCCATCGATCTCCCAAGTCTGCTGCTTCCTTCCTTCTTTTACCGTGACAATCGGATGTAGCAGTTGCTTTCCTGAAGCGTCCAACCTCGCACTTAGCATTTTAAAATTGGTCAAGAAGCGTTCATCTTTCTCTATGCGATCTCCTAATCCCGGAGTCTCCTTACTTTCCAAAACATAATGTCCTACAATAGCCTCCCTTTCTAAACTATACCCATACAAGACCTTAATCAGATCTGCATATCCCTGTCCTGTTGCCTCTATCGCCACCCCTTGCAATACACCATTATCATCATAAGCAGCATACAAAGCGACCTCTCCTTTTTCTCCATCACCTAACGGAGCCAATATACCTTCGTCGTTCAAAACAAAGGCAATAGACTTTTTTCCATTCGGAACCACTTTAAAGATGGCCTGCTGCAATGCTTCTTCTTTTAGGGACTCTCTTCTGGGTAAAGTGGTCTCAAAAACGAAAGCGATCAACAATGCACATACCGCCCCTATCCCTGCCATTGCCAAAAGCATTTTAGAGGAAGAGGTCTGTGCTTGTTTCGGAATATCTTTGTGAACTTTATTCATAGTATTTTCCGTTTTGATGTACCATAAACTCTAGGCTTAATCAGTTTGTCCAACTGAGGAGTGAGGGCATTCCCCAATAGAATAGCATACATCACTCCTTCCGGCAAGCCTCCCCATAGCCGTATCACAACCACCATTATCCCTATAAATACCCCATAAACAATCATCCCCATTGTAGTCATCGGTGATCCCACCATATCAGAAGCCATAAAGACCGCTCCCAACATTAAACCTCCACTCATCAACATAAAGAAAGGTGATGGATAGGTTTCAGCATCTATACCATACAGCAGCGCACTGAACAGAAATACGGTACTCAGAATGGTTACAGGAATTTTCCAGTTCATCATTTTACGGATAGCCAAATAGGCCCCACCCAATATGATCAACAGTACACTGGTCTCTCCGGCGGAACCACTCACCATACCCAAGGCCAAGGCAGGAAGCTCCGTGACTACATGATCAAACTTAAAGGCTGATAGTGGGGTCGCTCCCGACATCCCATCAAATACAGGTTGCATAAACGGGAAGGTCAACACCGAAGAAGGTAACGTGAAAAAGCGCTCCTCCAACATTGGTGAACTCCAGGAGGTGATCGCCACCGGAAAGGCTGCCTGTAATACGGCTCTTCCCACCAAAGCCGGATTAAAGACATTATACCCCAATCCTCCAAAAGCAAACTTTCCCAAAGCAATACTGATTACCCCTCCGACAAAGGCCATCCATAACGGAAATGCCGGTGGCAATGTCATTCCTAATAATAATCCCGTGATAATAGCCGACCAGTCTCCTATGGTAGAACGTTTGCCACTCCAATAGCATAATAAGTGCTCTGTCAGTAAACAAGAACCTACCGTCACCAGCAACAACAGTAATGCGCTCAACCCAAAAACATACACCGAGAATGCAGCGATCGGCAGCAAAGCATAAACCACATGTCGCATAATCATGCTTGTGCTCCTCCCACTCACCAAATGAGGAGAAGTACTAATATGTAATGTTTTAGTCAGCATGTTCTTTCTGTTTTCGGTTTCTCAAAAACTGTTTCGATTGCCTGAAGTACTGTACCAAAGGAATATGGGAAGGACATACAAAGGAGCAGGAACCACATTCAAAACAATCCATCAAATGTTCTTCCTCTGCCATCGTATCGTAAGCCTTATTTTTTGCCAACATTCCCATCACAGAAGGATTCAAGGATAAAGGACAAGCCTCTACACAGGCACCACAGCGAATACAAGGGTACACCTCCTGTTCGTGCTTGACCTCTTTACTCGTAAATACGACCACACCGGATGTTCCCTTGACAATAGGAGTATCCAGATTCGATACCGCCATTCCCATCATAGGGCCTCCCATATACACCTCACTGATATTATCCTCTACCCCTACTTGTTCCAAGACAAAACGTAATGGCGTACCAATTGGAATAAGATAATTTCCTTTTGCTTTTACCCCTGGTCCCGTCACCGTGACTACCCGCTCCTGTATTCCCTTTCCATGTGGTAATAACCGACCAATTTCTGCTGCCGTGGCAACATTCACCACGACCACACCCACATCAATCGGTAAACCGCCAGAGGGCACCTCTTTTCCCAAAACTGCTGTGATCAGCATCTTCTCTGCGCCTTGAGGATATTTTACCGGAACGACCTTCACCCTTACGGGAAGATCATCCGGAATCACCGATTGTAAATGTTCTGCCGCATCACGTTTATTAGCTTCTATCCCAATAATCGCCTCTTGTGCCCCCGTAGCTTTCAGTAAATACCGTAACCCCATCAGGATATCATCCGATTGCTCCAGCATTACCCTATGGTCAGTCGTCAGAAATGGTTCACACTCTACGCCATTCACCAAAAGGGTATGGCATGTTTTTCCATCCGGCACTTTCAGTTTCACATGCGTTGGAAATGCTGCACCTCCCAATCCCACAATACCGGCATCCTGTATGGCTTTCAGGATTTGCTCCGAACTAGCGGTTGACAATGGTAGAGGTTTACCTTCCCTTACCGTTTGTCCTGAAGAAGGAGAAGTTTGCAGATAAATCCCATCCACCATCTTTCCTCCTACTGTAGGAACCTTCTGAATCTTCTTGACCACACCAGATACCGGCGCATGCAAAGGAACCGATACGAAGCCACTGGCTTTCGCCAATAGCTGTCCTCTGACTACTTCCTGTCCTTCCCTTACCACCGGCTCAGCCACTGCACCTATATGCTGAGCCAATGGAAGAATCATCACCGGAGCAAAGGGAAACTGACGGATCTTAAGTCCGTTCGTTTCCACTTTGTGCTCCGGAGGGTGGATCCCGTGTTTGAAGGTATTTTTTCTAAAATTAAATAACTTCATAAGGTCACCTAGTTAAAACGTTCCGCCCTTTTGATCCATTTTTTCAGGTCTTTCTCATTCAGGTCCTTAGGTGTTCCCGGATGAATGACTCCCTGGCTACACTTCTCCGCTGCCTTCACCAAGTCCTGAAAAGGAGCACCCGCTACATTGATGATCTCTGCTTTCTTGTCTGCATTATAAGCAAACACCTTATTGTTGACTTTGATGCATTCATCACACCCGCTACAGAGGTCTGTCTCTATCCAGGGAGAAATAAAATCCTCATTAGAAGAGGATACTTCTTGTCCTGTTTCCTGTTTTTGCTCCTGAACTACAGGCATTACCAGATCTTTTAACTCTCCTCCATCGCCATTCGCCAGTTTCATTAATCCCTGAGCGATATTCTGTACGATCTCAGCTTTGACCTGCGTAGTATCTACTTCTTTCACTTCTGGTTGCTCTCCCAACGCTTTTAGCATATGCCAGAAGTCTCTTCTTTCTTCACAAGAATGTACCATTGGTTCTGCTACAAGGACTCTCGCCAAATGTTGCTTCTTATCCACCGCCCAAATAAATGGATACTTCCCTTCCCGCTCTTCCACAGATAATTCAAGGAACTGCGCCAAAGGAATCATATTCTCATTCCAAGCATCTCTTGGGACTTTTCGGAAATGCTTTCTGAATCTTCCTTCGGTAATGGCAAAGTCTGCGAAGGTCATCTCGATCTCCATCTGCTTTTCTACCCCATTATCCAGATATTTCAACTGATAAGTAGGCCAGTCTTTATCCTGATCAGGGTTACCACTAAGGTCAAATGCTTCATAAGGTTTCACACCTAACTCAGGATTGTACTTAAAGACTGGGTAAGCACGGGATTCTACCGCCAGTTTTGCCTGATGTACACCCAAATCATCCGCTACCCCATGCTCTGGCTGACAAGTCGTGTAGATATTGAATAATGCCGGACGTTTCGCCATCAAGCCATCAATAAAGCCTTCGATCATATGGCTTGTGTTGGAAAGTGTGGCTTGCATCACATAAGTATTGCGGTGTGCCATAGCAATTAAACCAATCTCTTTACGAGGCTCCGGTTTACCCTGCCATACTTTACCATATTGCGCCATATCCGATACCTGACCAATAAAGCCTGACGTACACGCCTGTCCACCTGTATTGGAATATACCTGAGTATCGACTACCACTACCTTGATTGGCTTACCGGAGGCCATCAATCGGGAAAGGTTCTGGAACCCGATATCATACATAGAACCATCCCCACCCAATGCCACTACTGGAGGACACAACTTCCATTCCTCATCCGTAAACTGCTGCCAGGTGAAGTAAGTAAAGAAGTCATCGTGTTTCTCTGGGCTATATTCTCCTTTCAGCTCCAGCTCTGCTTTACGAACGGCCTTAAAGCCTTCTGCCATCTTGGATATATGGCCTTCAAAAATACCCATCGCTAAAGACGGCGAGTCCTGGAATAAGTGATTCGCCCAAGGGAATGGATAAGGATTAAACGGATACGTACTACCCCACACTGACGTACAACCTGTAGCGTTGGTCATCCCCATATTCGCCCTACCTTTTCCGGAAACTCCATTGGTGTATTTCCACTTCAGTCGCTTCAGCTCTGCCAATAGCTGAGTCACATGCCTAAACCAACCTTGATCAATCGGTTGCGTACCTTTGGCAGACTCAATACGACTCGTAATTCCTGACATCGTCAGATCCGTATCCTGCATATCATTCACGATATTAGCCATTAGGTCCGGATCATTCAGATTGACAGTATCCATCAGTTTTAGCTGTATATGTTTTTCCAGCTTGGCAATCAATTCTTCCAGATACTTCAAGTGCTTCTCGACTCTCGGCATCATTAGCGACTCAACGGTAGCCGTAAAGAGGTGCACAACGGACTTCTCCGAACACCCTAAACATGCTCCATCTCCACTGGCAAAGTTCAAATAGGCATCCTTATTCAATAGGATCGTTTCCAGCGGTCCTATTTTCTCTTCCAGATCATCTACCCTATTATATTTCTGAGGGGTATTTGGCAAATCTCTCCACAAGTCCCACTCCTGTCTTAGCTTGATCACAGAGCCTTCTGTCTGAGGGACAATTTGCAAGGCATCATCCTCACAAACTTTCACACACTCCATACACCCCTTACAAGTCTGGGGGTTTATGGTTATACTGAATAAGCCTCCACTTCCTTTCTCTTTTTTCTCATGCAGTTCAAAGTAAGGGCGTGTCAGTGCAAATTTAAAGTCTCCCAACTCTTCCTTAAACCACTCCAGTTCTTTCACCACCTCCATTGGTGTTTCTGCATCGTAGATCTTCTCATCCAGTACCGTATGTATGTGATCATTCACAGTCTTCTTCTTATCTCCTTGCTCAAACAGTTTACGGATCTGTCCTTCCAGCTTTCTGATTTCTTTTGGTAAGAATTCTGCTTTTCCGTATTTCTTATTCACTCGCTTCACAATCGTGTTCAGCACATCGGAAAGCTCACTTACCAAACCCGGTATGGCTGTATCCGGACATACCGCATAACAGTTACCACAAGCCGTACAATTATTCGGAATCCATTCCGGATGCTCGAAGCGGATACCGGTCATATCCCTGAAGAGGGAAGTCGTAGCCGGCATCACAGATAACCCTATAAATGGATCGGTGATATTATCATTCCCTTGTCCTTTCGCATAGAAGCTCCCTGTCTGTTCCCAGAAACGGTGGATATCACTTAATTTGGATTCACTCTGAGGAGATTCTTTCAGCATACTTGGTAAACTGATCTCTTCTTCCTGCAGCTCCAAGATTTCCTCATTATCCAGTTCCTTACAAGTAATTTCATGAACTTCATCAAATCCTCTCTTCACTACCCGCATATTATCGTCCACTACTCGTTGTCCTTTTCCTCCGAATTTATGCTGTAGCTGATCCTCAATCGCCTTCAATAAGGTATCTGGATTTAATCCTGTTTTTTCCATTAGTGGAGAGGCTGAGAAAAATGCTCCCTGGAAAGCTATTCCCTGCATACGTAGCTGCAATTCCGGGTCGGTTGCTTCCTCACGGGCGATCTTAAATCCATCGATATAAAAGACATGGATATTACGGTCTATAATCTGGCGTTGATAGTGCTTAGGAATTGTTGCCCAAACCTCTTCTGGTGTTGCTTTATCACTTTGAATAATAAAACACCCTTCATCCTTCAACCCCGCAATCGCATTGGTATGCTTAAAGACATTCGGGTCCGGAGAAAGTACTACGTCTACAAAGTAATATTCGCAATTGATACGGATAGGCTCCGGTGCTGCCGCCAAGTAATATGTCGTTGGCTGTCCTTTCTTTTCTGAGCCATATTTAGGATTTGCCTTAATATCATATCCTAGTAAATCAAATAGCGTCATGGCGAGGTTCTTACCAGTAGTAATTGCTCCCCATCCTCCAACGGAATGGAAACGTACCGTTACCGCATCCTTTGGCATCAGGTTTGGATTCTCGGAACCTCTTACTGACAAGTCTTTCACATGAGGGTATGCTTCTGAAATAGTTTCCTGATACAAACGCTGCTTAGGAGTCACGGCGACTTCCCTGATAAAATCAATAGAAAGGTAGAATCGTTTCTTGTGCGCTCCATCGCCTAACATATTTTCTATGGCTCCTATAATACCTTCCGGCTGCAAATCACGACTACCCATTCCGAAAGAACCAGAATATAAGGCAGGCATTTCGTTCGGTTTAATCGTGGCTACGGCAGGGAAAGGCTTATCTTTTTTGTAAGCACTATTCTCCAATCCTTTGGAAAGTGCCGAGCGGATTTCTCGCATCATTGGCAAATCCTCTGCCAACGGCTGATCCAATCGTTCCAATACTGTCACTCCTTTCTTTCCTTTCAGGATATGACTGATATAATCTGATGGAAACGGACGGAACATCACCAAGTCCACGACCCCTACTTTCAATCCTCTCGTTTCTCTTATATAATCGACGACTGCTTCTGCACTGGACACCACACTCCCTTGCCCCACAATCAGGTAATCTGCATCTTCTACCTTATAGGTCATTACCCGAGCATACTTTCTTCCGGTAAGTGTATAAAACTCCTCAAAGGCCTGATCGGTAATTTCCTGAATATGGTCAAAAAAGAATGGGCGCTGGGCTGCCACACTTTGCATATAAGAATCTTGGTTTTGAACAATTCCAGCCATCAGTGGATTATCCACATCCCATATTTCCGGAATTCTTCTTCTTTGGTCTCCGTAAATGATGCGCTGTGCAGGCGTTGGAGTATCAATGATATCATCCGGTCTTCCCAAAAACTCCCTGATCAGTTCTCGCTCCGGTAAGTTCATGGACTCAATCAAGTGAGTGGTTAAAAAGCCATCCTGTGCGATGATTCCTGGCGTAAGTGCCATCTCCGCAATCTTATGGGCAATGATGTTCAGGTCTGCCACATGCTGTGCTTTTTTTGCGAAAAGCTGGAAAAATCCTGTATCATCTACCGCATGGTAATCATCATGTCCTGCATGTACATTGAGGGTAGATTTTGTCATTGCCCTTGCTCCTATATTCAAGACATAGGTCAAGCGTTTTCCTACTGCCGCATACAGGGACTCATGCATATAGGCAATCCCTTGCCCTGAGGAGAAATTCGCTGCACGCTGTCCTGTCATAGATAACCCTGCTGTAACGGCTGCCGCCGCATGCTCTCCTTCAGGTTCTATAAAGATCAAAGGCTTATTGGAAATGTTCAGGTGACCTTTGGCAGCTTCTTCTGCCCAATACTCTCCCATCTGGGTAGAAGGGGTAATAGGATACGCTCCCGCAGCATCACTGGATTCCCGCTCACACATAATGGCTGCGGTATTACCATCCATTGCTACTCGAACTCCCGGATACTTAATTTTTTTAGAGGATGTGTTAGTGCTCATGGTTCTGTGCTTAAATGTTTTGGTATTTCGTTTTCAGAGGGCAGGTATGAAGCAACTTTGTTCGTTCGGTGAGCACATCGGGGTAGGAAATCAGGATGTGTCTCGTTAGGGGCGGTAACCAATGCTATCCTTATACTCGGATAGCGTTAGCGACCTTCTACAGCACATAAAATTCATTGGGCCTGCATAAATTGATAGGTATTCGTGTTACTATCTATCACGATATCAATACCTTAAATTTAAGATCGAGGGAGTTCTTTCAGATGATGGGGGTCAGGTAGAAATAGTGACGAAAGTCAACCAAGTAATAATTAATTGCAGAATTCCAATTCATAAAAAAAGTAGTACTCGAAATAAAACACTAAAATATAAACAGTTACAGATTTATTATTCTAATAATTAATTGTATTATAAAATTATCGCACAAAAAGCATTCACTCATTAAAAAGTGTATTAAAAACACCTATTTTAGAAATTATCTAAATAATTCACCGATTATCCACACAAAATAAAAGCTCCAACCTTTCTTATGGTTGAAGCTTTTACTAAACTGCTAAAAACTATCTTTTACTGCTTACCCTGCTGCATTTCCTTGATCAGTTCTGAGAAATCAAAGGTGGCTGCTTTTTGTACAGGAGGATATTCCTGCAATGATTTGGCATGCTCTTGAATAAGTTCCTGAATAGGCTCATTCAGAAATTGTTTTCGTTGAAGGATATCAGAGCGATCCGTCAGATTATCAAAACTCTCAAAGGGGTCTAAACGAAGGTTGTACATAATTGGAAATTTTTGCTTGGTATACACCGCATAATAATCCTCACTTGTTTCAAAGTGTAATTTCCATTGCTTTATCCGAATCGCCTTAAGGCTTGATTCATAATAATACAAATAATTATCTCTGGCACTCTCCTCTGTTTTCCCCATCCAATAATCCAAGTTATTGACCCCGTCAATAAACTGTTTCCGTTCTTTCTTGATTTTTTCTGCCACATTCTCTACCCCTGCAGCAGCAGCCAATGTGGTAAAAATATCCATGTGTGCTTGAATGCCATTCAATACTTGACCTTCTGGAATTTTGCCTTTCCACATGGCCATCATAGGTACCCTTACGCCTCCTTCATAAGTGGTCATTTTTTCTCCTCTGAATGGAGTGGTTCCTCCGTGTAAACGTGCGCTATGCTCTGGACCATTATCGGTAGAATAAATAATGATTGTGTTTTCCAACACGCCCATTTTCTCCAATTCATCTAACAAGTTCCCTACCTGCTGATCATGCTCCATCAGACCACTTCCATAGAAATCATGTTCTGTCGTATGTGGAAGTGCCAAATAGCGGCTTTCTGGCTTTAAGTGGGTAAACATATGCATACGACTAGGATTTAACCACACAAAAAATGGCTTATTGTCCTTCTTCGCCTTTTTCATGAAATTGATAGAAGCGTCAAAGAATTCCTCGTCCATGGTTTCCATTCTTTTTCTGGAAAGTGGCCCCGTATCTTCTATGCGCTGCTTCCCTACTTTTCCAAATCGAGGATCTTCGGTGGGATCATCCTTATCTGTTGCATAAGTGTGTAAAACTCCTCTCGTACCAAACTTTTTTCGAAACTCAGGATCTTGAGGATAATCCTTTTGCTCAAATTCTTCTTCCGTGTTCAGGTGGTAAAGATTTCCGAAGAACTCATCAAAACCATGCATTGTCGGCAAGTGTTCATTGCGGTCTCCCAAATGGTTTTTACCAAACTGCCCAGTGGCATACCCTTCTGCTTTAAGTACCTCCGCTAACGTAGGCGTTTCTTTCTTCAATCCCAATTTTGCTCCTGGTCGTCCCACAGTAGTCATCCCACTTCTTATAGGGTATTGCCCTGTAATTAACGCCGCTCTCCCTGCTGTACAGGATGGCTGAGCATAATGATCAGTAAACATAGCGCCTCCCTTTGCAATTCTATCGATATTCGGGGTTCGGTACCCCATCGTGCCATGTCCATAAACACTTAGGTTTTGCCATCCCACATCATCGGGGAATATGATCAATATATTAGGCTTTTTCTGTGCGACACATTCATTTAAAGGCATCGCATAAATTAACATAACCCCAAACAGGCTATACGTCAGTCTCAATAGGTTCATTATGATACATGATAATGGTTAAAGATTGGAAGTACATCAAAGCAGTTCCACGCACCTATCAAGTAATAAAAACCCTATCACAAACTAAATAAACTTACACTACGAAATCACTCAAAAACTTGCTCCATTATTACATAGTCTATACCGCCTTTGGAAAAACGCTGCTCCGTTTCTTTTAAGCCAAAACGGTTGTAAAAGAAAGCTTTCTCTACACGGGCATTGCACCAGACCTTCTTTACGCCCTCTTGCTTTAGGTAATCTAGTAAATAGGTCAGCAGTTTTGTTCCATACCCTTTCCCTTGTTCTTCCATATCGGTAGCAAACTTTCTGAACTGTGCTTCCCCATTTTCGACAAACACAGAGATTACAGAAACGAGCTTTTCCTCTATAAAGAGTCCTAAATGAAGCCCCTCCTGATCATTGGGGAGTTGAACATATTCGATCGGTTTGTTGGGCCACATGACTTTGTGTCTTAAGGGCCAGGTTGCTTTGCTGTTTAGTTTTTTTATTTCCATATATTTTAAAAAATATCCCGAATTAATTCATCATACAACCGTTTGACCTGCAAATCCCCAAACCCATAAATTGCTCCCCGCTGGCAGAACTCCCGGAATACGAGACCGAATTCTCTCGTGTTCAGTTCTTTCATAATTGCAAGGAGCGTTTCTTTCGGCCTGCCTAAACTTTCTGGTGTGGGTAAACTAGCTATATACGCTTCTACCGCCGGAAGAATAAAAGGATAAACCGCTTGCAGCTCTTGTCCTACCTTTCGTAGTCCTTCTGTATTTTGATCTCGATAATACACCCAAAGAAGTGCTAATTTCTCCTGATGTATCAAAGGAAGTCGACCTTTAAAGGCCTGTTGCAGCCCTTGTCTTGTCAACGCTCCGAAACCGTAAGGGGTAAGCTTTGGAGGTCGCACCAAAAAAACAGCTCTATCGGTCCCATAAGTTTGTAGCAACAAATAACTTACAAACCAGCAATTCACCTGACAGAAAAGATCATCCTCAAACCATAGGTTAATCTCTGTCCCTTCAGGAATTTGCTGCATCTGTTCAAACTCGGGTACTACCTTTTGGTAGTAATCTTCTGCTTTCTCTCCTAATCCCAAGCCTGCAATAAAGCTTGCTCTGGTTTGGAAAAACTCCTTCAGCGTCTCTCCTTTCACATCCCCGTCAACCAGACATTCCCTTGCTACAATTTGGGTTCCTGTTATCCCTGCTGGAAACTGCTCCTTTAAGGCGTCTCCATTAAGAATATGCACTTGTTGTTTCATGGGCCGTTTTAATTATTAATTTTCAATGATTTAATTTTCAATTGGTGTCAGGGCTTACAATCGGAGTTTACTTGAAGCACTGTTACCTCATGAGGGTGTTTAATTTTCAATAGAGTTTATCACGGTTAATTGTTAATAAGCAGGGAAAAGTAGTGAACTGGTTCAAGAGTTCAAATTCCGAACGAGGTACGAGTACGGAATTGCTCTTGGACCAAGCGGTTTACTACCTCAGTCAAGTCTAATGCGTACTGCGCTAGTCCAAGAGCGTATTGATAGTCGTTCCTCCTATCAATACTGAACTCTTGAACTAGGAGCAGACAAGGACCTACATCATATCGTTAGATATCAATAATTGAAAATTAAATCATTGAAAATTAAAACCTCCGTTGCTTCGTCACTTCATAAAGTACAATGCCCGTAGAAGTAGCCAGGTTCATACTCTCCACCATTCCAAACATTTCCATATTTACGCAAAAGGCACTACGCTCTACCGCCAGATCACTGACACCATTGGACTCGTTCCCAAACCATACGGCAAGCTTTTCCTGTGTATAGCTTCCTTTATGCAACAACACATTGTCTTTTCCTTTTATGTGAGGAGATGTCACAATCGAAACGAAGCCTTCTGCTTCCAGTGCCTTTAAGCATTCTTCTGTACTGTCGAATCTTCGGACATCTGTCCACTTGATCGCAGAGACTGAATGTTTCAATAAGGATTTTCGCTGTCGCATTACGGCAATATCGTCCTCCAAAAGGTGCTTACTATCCACGACATATAATCGCTCCACCCCTAATGCATTCACATTGCGGATCACATTACCGATATTCATAATAAAGTTGGGTTCTTCCAATACCGCTATCAGGTTAGAGCATTTATGTTTTTCCATCTCCTCCGGGCTACGTTTATTTGCTGCTTCTATGTGATTCTCCATTTTCACGGTTTTCAATTTTCAATGATTAATTTTCAATTTTCATTTTTTGAAGATGGATAACTATTATTAATTTTCAATGATTAATGATCAATTCTCTTGGAGCAGCTCAATTATTGAAAATTAAAAACACATTCATTATCAGAGATAAAGATCATGTAAAACCAATGTGCCAACTCACCAAAAATAACACCCCTCTCTCCTAGCTTTGTCATTTTGTAACCAAATCAAAGGCTAACGATGAGTAACATTATTCATATACATCAAGTTATTTTCCTTATTGAAAAACTGGGAGATCAAAAAGTGAAAGCAGATCAGCTTCCTTCTGTTATCAAAGGGCAATTTGGAGAAGATGTACAGCATTCTGCTTGTTCAGGTATTCCCTTTGATCCGGAAGAAGCTCTTGAATTTCTTCTGGACAGAAACAAAATAATTGTAGATGAAGAAGGTTTTATCCACCTTCACCCTACTATGAAGCTCTGTAACTCACACGCTTAGTTTTTAATTTTCAATGATTAATTATCAATTTTCAATTATTAAAAATTAATCATTGAAAATTGATAATTGAAAATTCTTCATTCCTCTGGGGGTTATTTTTTTCTTACTTTTGTCCTAAAATTAAGATAAAACGTATGATCTCTATAGATAATTTGGGTGTAGAATTTAGTGGTTCCACCCTATTTAGTGATGTTTCCTTTGCGATCAACCCTACCGACAAAATTGCCCTAATGGGTAAAAATGGCGCAGGAAAATCTACCATGATGAAGATTATCGCTGGTGTAGAAAAAGCGAGTAAAGGAAAGGTCACTGCCCCAAAGGACACCGTTATTGCCTACCTTCCTCAACATCTTCTTACGGAAGATGACTGCACTGTCTTTGAAGAAACTGCCAAGGCATTCCAGCATATCTTCGATATGAAAGAGGAGATGGAAGACCTGAACAAGCAGTTGGAAACACGTACGGACTACGAAAGTCCAGAGTATATGAAAATCATTGAGCGTGTTTCTGACCTTGGCGAAAAATACTATGCACTAGAGGAAATCAACTATGATGCAGAAGTAGAGAAAGCCCTGAAAGGACTTGGCTTTAAGCAGGAAGATATGCACCGCCAAACCAATGAGTTCAGTGGAGGGTGGCGTATGCGTATTGAGCTGGCGAAAATTCTTTTGCAGAAACCTGACCTTATCCTTTTGGATGAGCCTACCAACCACATTGACATCGAATCAGTGATCTGGCTGGAAGATTTCTTGGTCAATAAGGCAAATGCCGTTATGGTAATCTCCCACGATAGAGCCTTTATTGACAATATCACCAACCGTACGATCGAAGTAACGATGGGACGTATTTATGACTATAAGGCTAAATACTCTCACTATCTGGAGCTACGTAAAGAACGTAGAGAGCAACAGATGAAAGCGTACGAGGAACAGCAAAAATTCATTGCAGAAACCAAGGCCTTCATTGAGCGTTTCAAAGGCACTTACTCCAAAACCAATCAAGTGTCATCCCGTGAGCGTATGCTCGAAAAACTGGATATTATAGAAGTGGATGAAGTAGATAACTCTGCGCTTAAGTTGAAGTTCCCTCCGGCACCACGCTCAGGAGATTATCCAGTTACGGTAAAAGAACTATCAAAATCTTACGATGAGCATGTGGTCTTCAAGGATGCTAATATGTCCATCTCAAGAGGTGAAAAGGTTGCTTTTGTAGGACGAAATGGAGAAGGTAAATCCACCATGCTCAAAGCGATTCTAGGAGAAATAGAAGTAGATGGAGGGGAATGTGCTTTGGGACATAACGCCAAGGTAGGTTACTTTGCCCAAAATCAAGCTTCATTACTAGATCCTAACCTAACGATTTTTGAAACTGTTGATGAAGTGGCTGAAGGAGATATTCGTACACAAATCAAGAATATTCTGGGACAATTTATGTTCAGTGGAGAAGATATTGATAAGAAAGTAGGTGTACTATCCGGAGGAGAAAGAACTCGTCTGGCCATGGTGAAGCTTCTTCTGGAGCCTGTCAACCTACTGATTCTCGATGAGCCTACCAACCACTTGGATTTACGCTCTAAGGATGTCTTAAAAGATGCCTTAAAAGCTTTTGATGGTACCCTGATACTTGTCTCTCACGACAGGGATTTCTTGCAAGGACTATCCAATAAGGTGTTTGAATTTAAGGAGCAACGTGTGATTGAGCACTTTGAAACGATTGATGACTTTTTGGAAAGAAATCGTATTAAGAGTATTGCTGCACTAGACCTTAAATAATTATGAGTTAAAAGTGATGAGTTATGAGTTAAATTTTCACTCATAACTCATCACTTTTAACTTATCACTAGGCATGCGGAACTTGATAATCATCGAGGAAACCACCGTCAGTTCTCCAATCAGTAACACCGCATATTCTACTCCAAACAAGTCTGCCGTAATTCCTGAGATCACTGCACCAAACGCGTACCCCAAGTCTCTCCATAATCGGAATGTGCCGATCGTTTCTGCTCTTTGTTGAGGGCTCGTTGCCTGTGCAATTGTGGACAAAAAAGTAGGATAGACCAAAGCTGTTCCTAATCCCAATACCGCTGCAATCCCTGCCAATACGTAAAAATTACTGAAATAAGGGATAAAACAGATGGCGACACCTTGCATCAACATTCCCCAAAACAGCATTCCTTTCTTGGAGTAATGATCCGACATTTTCCCTGTGAATAACTGCCCTATTCCCCATACTCCCGGATAGATAGCGGTAATGATTCCCATATTTTCATTACTGTAACTCCAACCTAACAGAAGTATAGGCAATAATCCCCAAATCATCCCATCATTCAGGTTATTCACTAACCCTGCCTGTGTCACGGCACTTAAGGTTTTATTCTTGAAAGTGGTTTCTATAAAGACACTCTTCAGTTGCTCTGTGTTGTTGGTTGCACTCTCTTTATGTACAAAGGTACTGGTGTCTTTTACCCATAATAGGGATAAAATAAAACCGATTACCGAAATCGCGATACCGATATAAAAAGGATAAGGTGTTACTCCATACTCATTGGCTACATACCCCGTCAAGAATGCGACTACTCCTACCGCAAAATATCCTGCAAATTCATTCAATCCCATCGCAAAACCACGATCTTTCTCCCCTACTAGATCAATCTTCATCACGACTGTACTACTCCAGGTTAAACCCTGACTTACCCCCAATAGTATGTTAGCCAATACCACCCAATTCCAACTGCTGGCGTACATTAGTACCCATGGTACAGGTATAGCGATCAGCCATCCTAAAATCAATAAATTTCTTCTTCCAAAACGATTAGCCAACTTACCTGTATAGTAATTTGCCAATGCTTTGGATACTCCAAAGGCGGTAATGAACGAAAGGATTGCGGTCTTGGAGGCTACCCCAAAAGTCAGTTCTGCAAACTGTGGAAAGATGGTTCTTTCCATACCCACCATACCCCCTACGAAGGCATTGATGATCACTAAAAGTAAAAATTGCTTCCAGTTTTCTTTGAGCCCAAGCTGTACCTGCTGCGTTGTCATTCTTTGTTCCTTAGTTTATTTGATAGGGAACAAAGATCTAATAATCAAAGTGAAGAATTGGTATGCTTAGTCACATAATTTAAATATGATATGGGAATGCTTATAAAAAAACCGAGGGAGGACCCTCGGTGAAAATGCATGTTGGTCGTAGGGAGTACCCTACGACCAGTATCAGCAGTTTCAATGACTAATCATTGAAAATTGATCATTAAAAATTATTTCACGTCAAAGCGGTCTAACATCATCACTTTATGCCATGCTGCTGCAAAGTCTTTGACGAATTTTTCTTTCGCATCATCGCTGGCATATACCTCTGCTAATGCTCTCAGCTCTGAGTTAGAACCGAAAATCAAGTCGGCACGTGTTGCCGTCCATTTTACTTCTCCGGTTTTACGATCTTTACCTTCAAACTCTTCTTTAGTATCAGAGGTAGCTTTCCACTCTGTACTCATATCCAATAAATTGACAAAGAAATCATTCGTTAAAGTACCCGGACTATGTGTGAATACCCCATGTTTAGAACCATCATAATTCGTATCCAGCACTCTCATCCCTCCTACTAAAACCGTTAGTTCCGGAGGTGTAAGGGTTAGCAATTGTGCTTTGTCTATCAGAAGTTCTTCCGTGGTATAGGTATACTTTGTTTTCAGGTAGTTTCGGAAACCATCGGCCATAGGTTCCAACACAGCCATAGACTCTACTTCTGTTTGTTCCTGAGTCGCATCCATACGTCCGGGAACAAAAGGAATTTCCACTTCATAACCCGCATCCTTAGCGGCTTTCTCAACGGCAGTATTACCTCCCAGAACTATCAAGTCTGCCAAAGAAACTTTCTTACCTTTTCCTTTCTTATTGAAGTCTTCCTGTATCTTTTCTAGTGCTGTTAATACCTTATCCAATTGCTTAGGGTTATTGACTTCCCAGTTTTTCTGAGGCTCCAGCTGAATGCGAGCACCATTTGCTCCCCCTTTCATATCTGTTCCTCTAAATGTGGATGCCGAAGCCCAAGCAGCAGAAACCAGCTCCCCTACAGTTAGTCCGGATTTCATGATTTCATCCTTTAAGCCTTTGATATCCTTTTCATCTATCAACTCATGATTGACTTCTGGAATAGGATCTTGCCATATAAAATCTTCTTCTGGAACCTCTGGTCCTAAATATAAAGTTTTAGGTCCCATATCACGGTGGGTCAGTTTAAACCAGGCACGAGCAAAAGCCTTTTCAAACTCCTCTGGGTTTTCCATGAATCTTCTGGAAATTTTCTCATAGGCAGGATCTTCTCTTAACGACAGGTCTGTTGTCAGCATGGTTGGCTTATGCATTTTGGTAGAATCAAATGGATCGGGTACCATTACCTTGGGATCTTTCGCTACCCATTGGTGTCCTCCGGCGGGACTTTTGGTCAGTTCCCATTCATTCTCAAATAAGCTTTTGAAGTAGCCGTGACTCCATTGTACTGGTGTAGTAGTCCATATGACCTCTACTGGGGAAGTAATCGCATCAGCCCCTTTTCCGGATTTATAAGTACTCTTCCATCCGAAACCTTGCTCTTCTATAGGTGCGGCTTCCGGTTCTGGTCCCATATGATCATGAGTTCCCGCTCCATGGGTTTTTCCCAATGTGTGTCCACCAGCTATCAAGGCAACGGTTTCCTCATCGTTCATCCCCATTCGACCAAATGTCTCTCGAATATCTACTGCAGCAGCCACTGGATCTGGTTTTCCATTAGGTCCTTCTGGATTGACATAGATTAATCCCATCTGTACCGCTGCTAACGGCTTTTCTAAATTACGTTTACCAGTATATCGTTCATCGGCCAACCATTTGCTTTCTGGTCCCCAGTACACATTACTGTTGGGTTCCCATACATCTGTACGGCCACCGCCAAAACCTATGGTTTCAAACCCCATAGACTCCAAGGCAACATTTCCAGTTAAGATCATCAAATCTGCCCAAGAAATTTTATTCCCATATTTCTTCTTAATAGGCCAAAGAAGTCGCCTAGCCTTATCCAAATTAGCATTATCTGGCCAGCTATTGAGTGGGGCAAAACGTTGCTGCCCTTCCCTTGATCCTCCACGACCATCTCCGGTACGATACGTCCCCGCACTATGCCAAGCCATTCGGATAAATAGTCCTCCATAATGTCCATAATCCGCTGGCCACCAATCCTGAGAATCAGTCATCAACTGACGGATATCTTCTTTTAAGGCTTCATAATCCAAACTATTAAATGCCTCCTCGTAATTGAACGCTTCTCCCATAGGATCGGACTTCGCTGCATTTTGTCGCAGCACGCTAAGATCAAGTTGATTGGGCCACCAATCTTTATTGGTCATTCCTTCTTTGGCTGGTGTAGGATAGTCCTGAGGAGGGTTTTGTGTCTCACCATGCATCACAGGACACTTTCCTTCCTTTTTTTCATGTGAAGCTTCCTGTCCAAAACCAATAGTGGTGATCAATAGGCATGATAGTATTAAACATACATGTTTCATAGGTTATTATTTCGTTATACAATTGTATCTGCGATCGTTCACCGTATAAGGTTTATTTTCTCGCTGTTGTGAAATAATAACACTACTAAGGGGACAAGGATTCAACTATGGTGGTTAAGATGAACTCTATCACATTACTTGCTTATGTTTATCGCTTATCGGTTATTGTTTATAAACGATAAGTGATAAACCATATACTATCCCGTTGATGGCCACATAAATAGTAGTAATGCACCTTACTCTATCTTCTCTTCATATAAAGAGACCGAATCTTATAAACAAGTCATTAGCCCAAGCGATCGTTCCTAATATTTCGCTTATTTATTATTTTATTTCCTTCTCTTGTTCTTGTGCCAAGATAATTTTCTGTCGCTGTTTCACCTCATCCCACGATTGCCCTGACTCAATTCCGGAGATACGTTCATCATATTTCTTACAGGCACGATCCAGCACCGAGCTTACTCTAATATCCGTTTCCTGCTCCAATGCCAGTAAAATATTCAGATAATCCCACAATACATCTCCGAGTTCTTCTTCCAGGTAACATCGACGTTTTAAAGGAATTTCTTCGATTACTTCATCTACTTCTTTTTTAATCTCGGAAAGGTAAGTTGCTGATCCATTAGACCAGTTGCTTTTTTGGTCAAATCGCGCTTTTCTTTTGGCGATTTGTAATAACTTCTCAAATGACTCCATTTTGTTATTGACAATTTTTGATGGACAATATTCTATTAAAGCAAGGAAAAGGAGGGCTAGCTAGTCTTTAGAGGCTATCTCATAAGTGTGTAAGTACAGTGCAAACCCGCTTTAGGTCTTAAGTAGGAGCTTAAGACCAGTGTGCTAGCCATTAGACGCCTTGGTAATGTGTCTCTATGATAGTTTATTGATTCTATCAAAAATAGTGATACTCCCTGCCACTGCTACATTCAAAGAGGTTTCACCCGGCAGATAAATTAGATCATGACACTTCTCTATAATCTTTTTAGGCAACCCATTATTCTCTGAACCTAGAACATATAGACAACGATCAGGGTGTTGATAAGTTTTAATAGGTTGTGCCCGATCATCCATCTCTATTCCTACCAGCTTACAACTATAGGGTACGGTCGAAAGAAATGCCTCTAAAGACTCAAACTGGAAAAGAGGGATCTTAGACCATACCTTCAATACATCGTTACTTTTTTTCTTGTATTTAGCATCAATCACAAAAATAAAACTCGCTCCATAAACATAGGCTGTTCGCCATAACGTTCCTATGTTCTCTTCTGTTTTGGGCTGATAGATACCAATCCCAAAGTAGCGTTCATCTTTTGCTTCCCAGTTTCTTTTCATATTAAGCGTTTTTATAAGAACCGTTGCACAAACCACACATACAACTGTTCCCTACTTCTCAAACCCATAATCTCTTTCCACTTTGGCTATTCGGGTTTTATAAGCCTTGTACCAATCTGTTCTCCCCTTTTGTTGTGCCACCTGATGGTCTACATGCATTTTCCAGTTTCGAATAGAGTCCAAGTCTTGCCAATAAGACACTGTAATTCCTAAATCCTCTCGCACACTCTCTATTCCTAAAAAGCCTTCTTGCTGTTCTGCTAGTTCTACCATTAAGGTGGCCATTTCGGAATACCCTTCTTCAACGGCTGTTCTCAGATTACTAAAAATCACCGCATAGTAAGGTGGTAAAGGTGTTTTTGCTATCATACCAATTTATTTCAATACTTTTTTCAAAGCTTTTTTATGCACAATGACCAAATACTCTGCCTTCTGTTGAGCATCTATCTCATGTGGTCGATCCTTATATTCGTAAAGACCCAAATCTATCACGTCTCCATTATATGATAGCTTTCTTTTCTCTTGGTCCAGAAAAAATAACTTTCCTAGCTGATATTGCTGAATATGTACCAGTTCATGTGTTAAAACCGTACTAATATAATATTTGGGAATCCTTTTGGAGAGGTAAATACGGTAAAGTCGTGGACTTAACTTTCGAAGGATAGCATAATCTTCATGTCCTTGTGCTAAAGTAGCATATCCTTGATGCGTTAATAAAACTGTGACAGTATCCAATAAAAGTTGTTCTGACATATACGTCATTACCTCTTCCACATGCTCATAACGGGATCGATTCACGACATTTACTTGTGAAATGCCCATACTACATGCCAACAATAACAGCATGCAAAGCAATGATAGTTTCATGAAATAGTTTTTGGTAGATAAAAAAATAGCAACCTTAATTTTCAATCAATTCAGCTTTCCAAGGTCCTATTCCTGTAATTTGAATAACGGAAGTAGTATCTGCCCAGACCTTGTGTGTTGATCCCTTGGCATTAATATAGTAATCCCCCGGACCAAAATGTTTTGCCTGCTGTTCCTTACCTGCAGTAATAAACGCTACCGACATTTGCCCACTCAATACCGTTACCCTTTCGTTCTGAGGATGTGTATGGGCAGGCATCTCAAATCCTTTTTGTACCCTGAATCGAACAGAGAATAAGCCATTCCCCTTTGGGTTACCTTCCAAAAGAAACATTTCGCAGCCAGAAGGTAAGTTGGGAGGACAAGGTTGCCATTGGATTTCATTAGCGTATACAGCATGCTGCACCTCTCCTTCCGAAAACTGCATTTCTTCTACAGGTGCTGTTGAAGGTTTACACCCCACCATAAATACTATGAATAGTAATGTTACCGAGTAAATTGCTTGTTTCATTGATGTTTAGTTTGAGTTATATCGTAATTATTTTTTCAAAACAGATACTGCTTTCTACTTCAGCATATTGTCCATAATTGGGAATAACTTTAAAGTCATTCTTCTTGTATAGTCCAATCGCTTCCGGCATTTTATCTCCCGTTTCCAACAGACATTTTTCATACCCCAACTCACTCGCCCATTGCTCTAATTCTCTCAACACTTTCGAGGCAATTCCTTTTCCTCTTTGATTCGCAGGAACAAACATTCGTTTAATCTCCATGATGGTTGTCTCCAATGGCTTCATGGCACCGCAACCTACTGCCTGCTCTCCTTCATAAGCTACCACCACATGCTGTATCTTGTCTATTTTATTGAATTGAGCAAAGAAGTCATTCATTTCTCCATTTCGGATTGCCAAATCCTTATCCAATTCCAATACTAATTGCTGAAAATCGGTATTCTCTGAGTTTGTTCGTTCTATTCTGATCATACTGTGACCTCTTAATGAGTTATGGGTGGAGTTTCCGTTGTATATATTCCATTCGATGCTATACCATTTCTTGTATCCATTCAGCAATGAGAGCAGCATCAGGAGCTCTATTGACTACACATTCTCCAACCGGAAATTTCAGATTATCTATATTCATTTTTATCGTTTAGTTTTTCATAGTGTTTCTCTCAAAATCAAGCAGCCACTTTTTTCGATCTACTCCCCCTCGATACCCTGCTAAATTCCCATTGCTTCCAATAATTCTATGACAAGGAAGCAACAGCAATATCCTGTTTTGTCCATTGGCAGATGCGACTGCCCGGACGGCTTTTTCTTTTGAAAGCGATTTTGCCTGTTCCAGATAAGTTGATGTGGTACCGAATGGAATATCCTTTAACGTATCCCATACAGCTTGCTGAAAAGTAGTCCCTATCAAATGCAGAGGTACCTCAAAATTGCTTCGCCCCCCTTCAAAATATTCTTTTAACTCTTTTTGGGCCTGTAACAGATACCTATGATCTCCTACTTCAATATTGGCTTTTAGCTTCTGCTGTAACTTTTGTAATTCTACGTCCAATGTTGGACGATCTGCAAATTCCAATAGGCAGATTCCTTCTTCCGTTGCGGCTATCAATATCGATCCAATGGGCGACATTAAATCTGTTATATAGATGGTTTGCTCACTTTTAAATTTTAGGGAAGATTGTTCAATCCAACTTCTATAGTCCTCAAAAAAATTAATCCCCATTCTTATTACTATTATTGGCCAATGCTTTTGCTTTCTCTTTACTATCAATCGTCGTTATCGCTGCTGAATTATAATTCAGGTTTACTCCAGTTAACCCTTTTTGATCGTAGTCAATATGATTCAATACGTAACGCATGGCCTCTTTGCGGGCCAAATCTTTATCATTTCCTTTGATCACTACCCAAGGAGAATTTTTCGTACCTGTTGCTTCAAACATCAACTCCTTATACTTGGTAAAATCATCCCACTTCAACTGTGCCTGCATATCTACAGTACTTAGTTTCCAACTGATCAATGGATTGGACTTTCGTTCTTCCAGTCTAATATTTTGCTCTTTCTTATCAATAGAGAACCATAGTTTGAACATAATCAAATTATCTTCCACCAACATATTCTCAAATTGTACCACCTGTTTGATAAACAAATCATACTGTTCTTGTGAACAGAAGCCCATCACGGGTTCTACCACCGCTCTATTGTACCAGCTCCTATCAAAAAAGACTATTTCTCCCGGACTTGGAAAATGCTGAATATAACGTTGGAAATACCACTGTCCCCTTTCTGCCTCTGTGGGTTTATTCAAGGCTACTACTCTATAGTTTCTAGGATTGATAAAGCGGATAAAACGCATAATCGCTCCCCCTTTTCCGGCACTGTCACGTCCTTCACAAACGATAATCAGTCTTTTACCAGATTCGATCAACCAGTTTTGCATACGGACCATTTCAGTCTGTAGCTTGATATATTCCTCATCGTGTTCTATCGAGTGTAATTTCATGTTTGTGTTATTTTAAAGGAGATGAATAATAGGATATTTGGGTTATCAAGATAGTATTCTTCTACTTTAATTGATGGATTATTTTGGCATTTTCAAACTCTATTTCACCAAAAAGTCGATCCTTATTGAATCGACTTGATCATTTTATAATTTGTCAATACTACATCTCTAATCCTCACTTCTTGTTCTTTCTTCACTTTGAACCCTATACGTTCAAAAAATGGTCGGGCTGTTTTACTCACATCGGAGGTTAGTGCCACTTGCTGCAGTCTTCTAGCCTCCTTTTCTATTTCATCATAAAGCTGATGGGCGACTCCTTTTCGTTGGTAATCTTTATGGATAAATAAAAAGTCAATATGATTTCCATGATCCAATGAACAAAATCCTATAACTTTCTCTTCTTCTGCCACCACTACAAACTGTGTTTCCAGCATTTTCTGCCAACGTTCTGTATTCTCTACTCCACGGCACCAAGCATCTATTTGTCGTTCATTGTAATCTGTACGACAAATCTCCCTTATCGTATCGGTGAATAGCTTTTGTAGTTCTATCATGTCACTGACATGACCTTTTCTGATTATCATTCTTTACTTTTCAAAAATTGCTTTACTTAAATCATTCTTAAATTTAATCTCCGACCACTCCACTTTGGTCCAGGGTTCTTCATTTACCTCCGCATTCCAAGTCGACTGTTTGTATTGACGATGTGCAGGAATCAACATTCCATCTACTTCCTCATATTCCAGTTTCATCAAATAAGGCTTTTCCATCACACCAAAATCTGCTACCGTAAACAGGAACTGATCAATCAATGCGGTTTCCTTGTTCACGTATAGTTGATAAATATCGGTAGGTTTTTCATTGGTTGTTTCAAAAGTGACTTTTACAACCTCATAACTAGTTCCTTCCACTTCCTCCTCTCCAAGGTATTCGTACTTTAACCCTGGGTCTAGCAGCTTTTGAAACATTGCAAACCAATAGAAGTTCGTAGGGCGATTAAAGGCCACACGCTTCAAGAATTGCTCATCGGTTAAAATCTTTCCTTCATGCTTTAACCAATACTCTTTTCCATCATATCCTTGCTCTATGGTTCCTTCTAACTGGGGTAGTGTACGCTCATGCTTTTCGTATCGGCCATAAGATAATTCTCCATCGAAAATATACTTCTCTGTTGAAACATCCTCCTTTCCATCTGCAGTTGTATAGGTATAGGTGTATACCACATCTTCCCTCTCCAAAAGCATTTGATAGTCGCCTACCTTTTGCACCATATTATAGATGATTTCATGTCCTTTATTTTGGAAATCCCGAATTACTATCTCCTGATTACAAGCAGCCATGAACATACACAGCAGCAAAAAGGAAGATATGATCGTCTTCATAGCATATCATTTTTCTAATAACTCGAACTTCACCGTCTCATTTGCCTTTTTCATATAATCCAAAATAGCTTCTTTGCTTTCTGGACGATAAAGCCTGATCAGAATTGCCCAACCAGGCACTACGTCTATATTATTTTTTTCCCCCGGACAGTTAAAATGAAAAGTATAAGAACCATCTTCATTGGCCTCCGCCTGTCGGTTATTCAAGGCAAAATTATCCGTAGCAATCCACCCTTCCTTATTATACGTAGTCACAGAGAAAAAGCCTCCCTTATCAAATTGTATAGGGGGCACCGGCAAGGTTAATGAACCACAATTTCCCTCCTGAATTTCTTTCGGTGGCTGAATGGTATTCAAGTAAGCTGCATGCTCTACTGGAAGACCAAAAATTCCTACTGCCGAAGCAATTAAGAACTGTACAGAGTCTATGGCATCTTTTGTTCCAAAGTAGTATTCCGGCTTTGTAGCTTCCGGCATCCGAGCTTTTAGGCGTTTTCTTGTTTCACCCAATGTGACTGAGTCGAATCCCTTTTCTTTATAGGGCTTATTAGACTTTGCCCGAATCTCTACCTTGTCCTGATGCTCATGCGCCTCCTTATACCCTTCCTCATCCAAAGAACGTACTCCAGTGCGCATATTCAGGAATAAGTGATTCCCCAAGGCTACATCATCTGTCGTAAATGTTTTGGATTCTCCCGGATATACCACACCAATAGTATACTGATTTTCATCCAATACTTGAATAACGGAATATACATCCCATTCCGGATTAACTAACGTTGCTCCTTCTGAGATATCTACTACAGCATGAGAATACATCACATCCTGATTTTCACGCACCACAAACTGATTATCCTTGTCTGACATTTTTCGGGAATGCCGAAAAGTATTCACTTCATAATCTTTGGAGTGATCACGCATATACAAGTCCGTCTCTGCAACCGTAAAGTTGGACTCATCTACTTTTATTTTTTTGTCATCGGTATATTCTTTTGCGTAGGATATTTCTTGCTTATCCTTATTCTTCTCTGCCTCATTTTGATTAGCACCACCACAAGAGGTAGCCATAAGTGCTGTAATGAGTAATAGGGCACTAGAAGTTATAATTTTCATTTGGGTTACTTTTTACAGGAAACCTCTATTCATTCGAAAGGAATCCAGTGAAACATTGGCTGTCTTAGAAAACAGCATCGAGTGTTTATTCACTTACATTATATAATTGAATAAATACTCCAATCGTTCCATCCTGCCACACTACTACCTCTTGAATAATTTTCTTGAATCTAATGCTGCAATTAAAAAAAGGATAAAGAAATAATACTCCCAACCTGAAGCATTATTCCTTCACCCTTTATTTGAATATACCTTGTCCAACTATCGTTGCTACTATCTCAATTACTTTAAAAACTATTGGTTCGCAATCTCTTCACCGTGATGCGAGGCGTTATCTTTGCGACAGGAATAAACTTTTATTGAGCTGCCGTTTGCTCTCCAAATACAAAGTGGTCTAAAAACAGACGAGCAAAGGGCGATTGTTCTACGGCTGCTTTATCCAGTGGATTCCCCCAGTACATACCTTCACTGTTGGCAAGCAAAGCCAAGGTCAGTCCTCTTTCCGGAACTCTCAGCAACAAGGCAGAAGCTCCTGCCTCTTCATCCCAGCCTCCGTGCCATATCAATTGTTCTCCTTTATATTCCTGTACATACCATCCAAAAGCATACGGTAATACTTTGCCATCAGCAGCTACCGCAGGAGTAAACAGCTCCTTCATCACTGTTTCTGAAGCCAACGTTCCTTTATCCAATGCGATGGCATACTTGGCTAAGTCATTTACCGAGGATACGATACCTGCACCTCCTGCCAGATGTCTTTCTGGTGGCATCATACGCACATATCTTCCATTCTCATATTTATAGCCTTCTGCCATATCAAAAAAGACGGTTGCTTTTTCTCGTTGCCATTGACTGGACATGGTTCTGCTCATCCCGGCTGGCCCAAGAATATTCGTTTCCAACAGCTGTGCCATGGTATTATGTCCTCGCTCTGCCGCCCCAATATCATTACCTGCCTTATACTCCAAGTACCTCGAGAGGCGTGAATACATAATAGGGTTATAGAGAAATGCCTGTCCCGGCACACCATTGACCGTATGGTTTAGAACATTCTGAAGGGTAATAGATTGATCGCAGTGAAGATTCTTCCCAAAGACTATCTTAGAATGTGATAACCAATTGCAGAAACCTTCCCATCCGGGCATATCATTGATCTTTTCATCTAGACTAATTTTTCCTTGCTCTTCCAATTGCAGAAACAACAATCCGATAAAAGTTTTAGTCACTGAAGCAATCCAGAAAGGCGTATCCCCTGTTACCGCTTTAAACTGCTCTCCATCGCCTGTATCAAAATGGGAACTGCCATACCCTTTAGACCATGCCAATTGTTCATCTTTTACAATAGCTACAGCAAGACCAGGAATATGTTTTGCCTTACGAAGTGAATCCAAGGCAAGCGAGAAGGTATCAAAGTCTGTATCTTTCATAACCGCTTTAGAAGTAGTTTGTCCGCAAGACACATAGGGTAGAAATAGTATTAGTAGAAGTAGGTGTTTCATCAGTTTTTATATGTGTTTGTGTAGTTTTTGGGTAAAAGAAAAATACAATCATCTTACCCGCTAATTTCTATAATTTGCTTCACCAAATCCATCATATCTGAAGCTTCCAAATCCGGTTGAGCATAATAAGGGTGATAAATAGCTTCTTTTCTTTTGATATAGGCCGTTTGCAAGCCTGCTTTTTTTGCTCCAAAAAGATCCCAGTCGTGTGTAGCTACCATCGTAACGTCTTCTACCTTTAATCCTTCCTCTTGCGCAACTGCTTGGTATATATTATTAAAGGGTTTATACTTCTTGACAAGATCTACTGAGTAGTAAGCATCAAAAAGATCGATGATACCCGCATTGGTCAACTGCTCCTTAATCATGGCTAAGGAGGAATTGGATACAGCCACAACACGAATTTCTTTTTCTCTTAGCTGATTAACAGCGGGGCGTACATCTTCATAAGCAGGAAGTCGCTTAAATGCTCCCAATATTTCCGCTTTTGTCTCCTCACTTAATGGTTTATGATGTTCAACAAATAGCTTTTCCAAAGCCGCACCCGCCAGTTCTCCAAAGTTTACATATTCTTCCATAATCCCCATGATGCAGGAGCTATGGAGTAACTTTGCAAACCAATATTTCAAGACATACTTATCCTCAAAATACTTATCAAATTGTTCTTGAAGTAACCCTAGGTTTAGCAGGGTTTCATTCATATCAAAGAATACGGCTTTGCTTGTTTGATCAATCATTCTACAGTATTTAAGATTAAAAATCTATTAAACCTTATACCCTATCGCTTTAACTGATCCGATCACTTTTTGTTAGGAAACTTCGCTTTACAAGAAACTTATCTTATGCTTTTGTGCAATCGCATCTCTTTCTGCTTTACTGATCTGTGGCCCCACTTTATTCAGTGATTCAAAAAAGTTTTCAAAATTTTTTCCGGGAATCACGTAGTTCAATACCTTCGCGGTTTTCTGTCCTTTCGTTTTTATACCATGTGCAATCCCTCGAGGCAGATAAATGATGTCACCCTTTTGGGCTTCCAGGGTTTCATCTCCAAGAATCAGCTCTACATTTCCCTCTAGCACGTGGAAAATCTCATCCTCCAGCTCATGTACATGCTTTGGCACTTCACTCCCTTCTGGCATGATTCCTTGTACCAGATACACATCTCCTGCTGTTTCCATCGAAGTCAGTATTACTTGTCGTTGCCCTCCCATTAAGGTCTCCGACGAGCTTTCAGTTGATATAATTTTGGGTTTTCTATTCATGGTTTATTTTCTGTAAAATATTTGACCATTCTGTTGTCTCACAGAAGAGAAAAAGGATTAATCTATCGTACCACTATTATATGAACTTTTTTTGAGTATTTTCATAATCCGATGATATACTATCTCGGACAAGCTCCACTGATATCCACTAAAATCCGTCGTATTCGTAAATTGGATAACGACCATATCTTCCTTCTTATGATATTTAGCAATACTCTGATATCCGGGAATCAGACCCGTATGCTCATATTTATAAATAGACGAGTAAATCGCTTGTTCCTCTTTATTCAATAAGGTTCCTTGATTTAAGGCACGCAAGAAGATTCCAACATCCTCCGCTGTCGCAACCATAGAACCATAATCTACGGTCTTAATATCCTCTTCAATTCCTACATAATATCCACTCATCAGCTCCTCTATATTAATCTCATGAATAGAAAAAAATGTATTCTTTAATCGTAAAGGAGCTAAAATAGCTTCCCGTATGTAATGGGATTTATCAGAACCTGTTACTTTCTTAATCAGCTCCGCAAGCAATAAGTAATTGGTATTGGAATACTCATACCCTTCCCCTGGCTTAAAACTGGCAGGTTGATCAAGAATAAGCCCTAAAGTGGCTTCAACCGTTTTTGGTGGGTGCTCCCAAAAACCGGGTGAGTTGGTATAATTTGGAATACCACTTCTATGCTGTACCAACGTTCTCAAGGTAATCTCATTCGCATATTCAATTCGCCCTGTCCACTCCGGAAAGTAATCTGACAGTGTTTTATCCAAAGAAAGACGCTGCGCTCCCACCAATTTCGTAATGGCTACCGCATCATATAACTTTGCGATACTTGCAATCTTGAATAAGGCATAAGGATCTGCAGGAGTTTTATTTTCCCGATTTTTCCAACCGGATGCATAAAACTCCGGCTGTTTTTCTCCCTGATCTATATATACCACTATACCATCAAAACCATAAGTAAGGGCTTCATCTAATTGCTCCTGAACGGATTCTGGCAATGGCATGACCCAAGCTTTTATCAATATCCAAGGCACAAAAAAAAGAGAGATTATTGTCCCTCCAAATAGCAATATTCTGAGTAGTAGTTTTTTGTTCATAAGTAATTTAAGGGTTTGTTAGTTATCGTTTAGCAGTTGTCCCAATCTGATTAAGTTTGAAGAAACATGAATCATCCCATATTAACAAATGGCTTAGTTTTCTGAGAATTCATCACTTTACAGCTATCTCACAAGCCCTTTATGAGCTTCTTCATTTTTTCCTTGATGAAAAAACGAAGCAAAAAAATCAAGGCTTTGAAGGATTTGCCTAATTTTTAAATACATAAAGGCACTTTTTAAACAAAAAACATGAGTTACCCCCTTAGATGTTAATATGGGATAACTCATGTTTATTCAAACCTCATGACAACCTATATCAAGGTCTATACTTCAATTGTAACCCTTTCAAGAATTTTCTTAAAATCTGGTCTTTACACAATTTATATTGCCCCTGCCCCGGCTTTCTAAAGAAAGCACTCAACTCATGCTTACTGATTGGAAAATTAGCTCGATCCATTACCTCCAGCATATCGGTATCCTTCAGGTTCAAGGCAATTCTCAGCTTACGCAGGATAAGGTTATTGTTAAGACGCTCCTCGGCTTCAGGCTGAGGTCCTTCCTTTTTTCCTCTTTTAAGATTAATAAACCCATTAAGGAATAAAGCCAATTCTATATCTCTAAGGGACTTAAATTCTTCTTGATCTTCCTGCAACAGCCAATTCACCACTTGTGGACGGGTTACTGTATGTCCTACCTGCTTGAAGATATCAATCACTTGTTGATCACTCAGGTCAAAGGTGTAGCGCAATCGGCGCAGGATGTCATTATTATTCATAGTGGTCTTTTTTTTCACAAGGTAATAAGAAATAATACAGGGCTTACCGTTTATTGGTTATCGTTTATAAACAATACATGATAACCAATAAACATAAATGGTGAGACAACATCAATCTTAACGACTATACTCCTGCTTGATTACTTCTACGTTCCAAGAGTACTGTATCTCTGCTAATGTTTTAGGTCTTCAAATTCCAGATACAACTGCTCCAACAATTGTACAGTATCTTGTCCCACGATGATACGATTACCACTTACCCCTATGGGTGAATTCTGTGCCTCATTGATTGTAAGAATACGATACGGCTGATCTTCCAACGATGCTACTGCATCTGTTTTTACCTGAATAATCTGCTCAAAGTCCGGTTTATTAGAAATACGATGCACTAAAAATTGCTCTTGTTCATCACCCAATAAAATATAGTCTGCACTTTTTGCTTTCTCTGCTTTAGAATTGAACTTCTCAAAGTAAATTACCTCCTTAATCTTAACGGTGATCTCTTCCAAAAGAAGCTCTCCCCCTCTTTCAAAATGTCCTCTGTACACGCTAACCTTAAAAGGTCTTGGATTGTTGATCATCTCAGGAAGGACAAATGTTTCCGGAGCAATCGTGTAGGTTGGCCAATGAGGGTGTTGTGCTTTATCCTTTAAGAACTGCTCTTTATCCATCTCCGATAGCTCCAATTTCAATAGGACTTGATAATCGTGCGGAGAATGAAACATCGGTAAATGAGAGGCATATATCTGATGATTGCCAAAAAGAAGCATTCCGTGTGTGGAGGGTCTATCCTTGGTATGTTTTGGAGAATGCTCTTGTGCTTGCAAAGCCGTGGTTAAAAAAATAAAAAAGGAAATAACGAGTAATACCTCTTTACTAAAAAACTGTCTAATACTTGTATCCATTTATTCAGATTATTTATTGCTTTAAAGTTTCACCATAATAAGCATTAACGAAAATACAGATATCGCAACCCATAGTGTCCCTGCTAAAAATATAGGCTTCATCCCTACTGCCTTTAAATCTTTAGTAGAAATCGTTAATCCAATCAAGAATAACGTTACTACCAACAATCTTTTCGAAATGAGAACGATAAATTGTGTCGTACTTTCAGGTAAAATATGACTGCTGTTAATCGCTATAGCCAGTAAAAATAACAGGATAAAATAAGGTATTTTTATTTTTTCTCCCTTGGTTTTGAATAAGAACATAGAGAACATGGCAAAAGGAATAATCCATAGTGTTCGGGATAACTTGACCGTCGTAGCAATCTGCAAAGCTTCGTCTCCATAGGATAATGCCGCGCCTACGACCGAACTGGTATCATGTATCGCCACGGCACACCACAACCCAAACTGCTCTTGTGTCAAATGAAAGAAATACCCTAAGCTCGGAAATATAAATAAGGCTGTTGCATTTAACAGAAATATAACCCCCAATGCCATACTGATCGTTTTCTCTTGGGCCTTGACAGTAGGAGCTATCGCTGCAATGGCACTCCCACCACATATAGCCGTACCCGAGGTAATTAAATGTCCTAGTTTAAGATCAATCTTCAATAACCTTGTCAGCCATAAGCCTAACGTAATCGTAAAAACAATCGTGACAATTGTCAATCCAAATCCCTCTTTGCCTGTTTGTAGCGTATCTTTGATCAACATCCCAAAACCCAACCCCACTACGGAGATTTTTAGTAACAGGTTAATGTTTTTAGGGTTAGACTTTTTAAAAGGCGCTTCCCATAAGAAGTTAAATATAACACCAAAAAGTAGGGCGATAGGACTACTAATCAAGCCTCCCAGCGCCAGTATAATTACAAGAAAATAAATGGATTTTGAGAAAAAGTCTTTCATATCAGTGTTATTTGGTTGATACAAAAGTATTCTTTTAGACTATCACTTATGGAATGTAATTATTTATTTGATATAACTAAAAGTTATAATTAGTGCGGATGAATTTTTCCAGATAATCCGTCGTATTAGATAAATACCCTGTTCTTCTCACAAAGTAAAACCATCGCTCAATCGACAAATTCTTAATATCTATGACCTTTAGTTTGTTGGTGTTTAGATCATCCGTAATCGCATGTATAGACACCAAAGCGAATTGATCCGAATGATAAAGGTAATTCTTAATCGCTTCCGTACTATTAAAGGAAATCAATACATTTAGCTTCGAAATCCCATACTCTGATAGAAAAGCATCTATAATTTCCTTTGTGCCTGAGCCTTGCTCTCTAGAAATAATGGGAATCTCCTGCAGCTTTTCCAGATCGATCACCTCATTCTTAAAGCTGTTGTTGTGGGCATTCGTCACCAATACAATCTCATCCTTGATAAACTTCTTAAAGTTTAACTTGGGATTTGAGCTGCTCCCCTCCGTAATCGCCAAATCGATATCTCCACTCAGAATCAGCTCCTGAATTTCCTCTGTGTTCCCATCAATAATATGAAACCTCGTCTTGGGAAACTGCTGATTAAACTTGGCGATCACCTTAGGAATAATATAATTCGACAAGGTCGTACTGACACCCAACTTGATCAGCTCAGGAAACGTCTCTTTCTTATGGGTAAAAGCCTCCTCCATTTCTGCATAAACGGCCAAAAGCTTATCCACGTAAACCAAAAAAGACTTGCCTTCATCCGTCAACTCAATGCCGTTCCTCTTACGGATAAACAGTGTGGTATTAAACTCCTGCTCTAACGTTTTAATCGCCTTGGATATCGCCGGTTGAGAGAGGTACAGCTGTTCAGCGGCCTTCGTAAAACTTAGGTGCTTCGCTACAATTTGAAATATTTGGATTTTCGTTTTCATTCAGCTTTTCGTATTACTACTTTTCCTCACGAAGAATTTTCTCCATCTTTTTTCCCTTTGCCAACTCATCCACCAACTTATCCAGATACCTTACTTTTTGTGTTAACGGATTTTCAATTTCCTCCACGCGATACCCACAAATCACCCCTTTTATCAGGTGAATATTCGGATGAAGTTCTGCCGCTTGAAAAAATTGCTCAAAGGTTACTTTTTCATCCAATAGCTGTTGAATTTTAGCATCATCAAATCCGGTGAGCCAATTAATCACCAAATGCAATTCCTCTTTGGTTCTGCCTTTCTTTTCGACTTTGGTCACGTAATGAGGATACACGGAGGCAAAAATCATCGTTGCCATTCGTTCGTCATGTTTTGTTGTAGTTTTCATGCTTGATAGTTTTCAGTTAAGTTTTTTTACTTCTTATCCATTTCAATCACCCAAATCCCTCTCAACTCTCCTGCTTTATACCCTGTCGCCTTATCTTCCGGATATAACTGTTGAATCTTCGACAAAGATGCCATCTCAATATCTTTCTCAGGCTGCCCATGGCATTGAAGACACATACTATTCGTTACGATCGGATAGTAACCTACCACACTATTTTCTGTGGTGATCAATTTTGGTTCAATAGATTGTCCCTTTGCTAAAGCTTCCTTTGAAGCGTTGATATATGCCAATTCTGTCGCATTCGCTTTATTCTTTGGGTTTCTATTTTTATCGGATACCCTCTTGATATAAGCATGTAACGACTGTGCTACACTATCGGTTAAAGGAATTGCTTGCTCCGAACAAAAGGCTAAGGCATGCACTGTTCCCTTAGTCTTTATGGCCTTCATTAAATTTTGAGCCAAGACCGTTTGCGTTTCCATTGCAATCGTATTGCCTAATGCTAAGGGAGCCATTTCTGCAACTACCTCTAGTTCCGTCTTCTCTTCTTTAGAGGATTCTTTTTGGTTACAACTGATTAAGAAAGCACTTAGTAGAATCAATAGTATTGTAGTTTTCATGTTACTTATTGCTTTGATAAACAAATAGGGGGTATCTTTTTGTACTTTAATATAAAAAATCTCCTGATGGCTCAGATGGTCTAGTTCTATTATACACCTCCTCATTATTATAGATAGTATACGCTCGCTCTCCATTAGCAAATGGGTAATTGCATATACCTTTTTTCCCATAATACTCAAAGCTATCTTTGAGCCAATGGGTATTGTACTCAAAATCATCAATTAATTTTACATACTCATCTCCTTTGTAAATCACGTGTAAATATTCTTTAAAACCATTACTATCAGCTGAATATGAATTTATATTATGAATCCTAACTGATGCATGAGAAATTCCCTTCCATTCAAATTCAAGACCTTCTGTAATAAAAAGTATTCCACTTTCATTTACCATCACTTGCACTGACCGATCCCTTGTTATCATTGAATACAAAGATCCTAAAGATAAAACACTTGGAATTACTAACCACCATGATACAAACGGAACTGGAATAAGGAAATACACAAAGTATATTAATGGTATTGTAAAAATATCATTCATAGACCAACTTGGATACCTTAAAGTTTGGACTAACGGTTTGTATACACTCATAACTAAGCCACTAATATTTTCTCTAAATTCGTTTCTCCTAATACTTTATAATTCTTCATTATTCTATGTATTGAATTACTCCCTTTACGCGGCAAAGGACATCTCTATCAAAAGAGTCAGCATTAATACTAATTACTTCATTAAAGTTAAGTAAATAACCGTCATACTGCTAAAAGGCTCTGTTGAATCCATTACATGACGTTTTAGCAGTATGGCGGTTATTTACCCTATCATTATACTTCTACTTGATCAGCAAGTCTCGGTAAATCACCTTAACATTCCCATCTCCATCCCAATCTTCAAGCTGCATATCATTATCCCAAACCTTGATCTGAAGCTCATATTCACCGAGTTCTACAGCAGCGCCATCCTCTGTCTTAGCCATAATCGTAAAAGTATGATCAATCAGATAGGTATGCAATCCCTGGCATTCCACAATATCGTTGGTAAGAACAGCCCCTTCATGGGCAACCCTTCCTGAAGCGTGATTATTGTGCTTCTTCAATAAATCAATATGGATTTCCCAGATGCCTTCTACATCTCCTGCGGTTCCCTGTATCGGAAAGCTATCTCCAATTTCCAGCTCCAATGTCTCTCCCGCCACAGGCGTATTGATTTCCAGGGTAGGCTGGGAGCTACTATATACTTCCATCAACAGCTCTACAAACTGTGCCTCGTTACCTTCTTTATCGATCAAGTCCATTTTTATGTGATAAGGTCCTGCCGCCGTATTTTCAGGAAGGACAAAAGTATAGACATTTTCATCTGCCGATCCTTCCACTTTTACAACTTCGTTTAACGTAAAAGGTACCGGAGCATCCTCTGACAGTCGAGCATTCGGGTGTACGTGTCCGTCAAAACCATTATGAATGTAGAACTTTATCTCAGAAAGCGCTTGGTCGTCACTCACACTGTATTGCAGCTTCACTTCCTCCCCTACACTTACACGAATATCTTCAGAAGCACCATTGATGGCAAACGTATTGATCACAGGGCTTTGGACGTCTACTTCAATAGGTTCAGAACAAGCCGAAAAAAGGCCGATGATCAATCCCAATAAATAATATACTTTGGTATTCATTCGTCTTTTAATTTATAGGCATACACAAGAGAGCACAACAAGGACCCCTTCTTGCGAATGCAAAATGTTTTAAATAATCATTGATATGATAATATCTCAGATTGATGCTGTCGTATAATTAGGTGTTTAGAGACAGTATTTATCTGAGACCATTAGATAAATGAAATACCCTTTGGAGGAGGAGTGATTCGGAAAGGATAGCCTTCTAACGGACTACCATTTATTGGTGGGAAATATTTTCTTTTTGTCCGAAAAGAAGCATGGGAGTACCACTCTATCAACTGATTGATCAGTACTTCCTCCTGCTTTTTTTCTTCTTTTTTCTTTTTATGTGAATGTGTGGTATGCTCATGCTGATGGATAGACTCTTCCTTGAGTTCCTGAAGCACGTGATCATTGCCCTGTGCATGATGATGGTGTTGGTGCACTGTCAACCAGAAAGCATGTGCCATCCAATCTTCCATCACCACCAAAAGGGGACGTATAGAAGCGAACAGATAGAATGTCACAAATATATAGACGAATGCTTTCTTCATCGATGAGAGGATTATCCTTTATTCAAGGCGATCTTTAGTGTGAGCATCATATTTCTTCCCGCTTCTGGTAAATTGAGGATACGGTACCTACTCAAGTGGTTTTGATAATTTGTATTGAAAATATTGTTGATGCTGAATTGTATTTCTATAGGTAAATGGTACAGCATAAAAGTACCTCCCATATGAGCATCTATTAAGAAGTATCCTTCGGTGATTAACTCATTACGATCCACCCGCTGCTGTGAAGCGGTCCATCGTCCACTGATGCGATACTGCAAGTGCTTCATCCACTGGACAGGAAACTCTTTTTTATAGCGTATTTCTGCCGTAGTGGAAAAAGGAGGTGTAAATGGAATGGGCGTCCGGGTTCTCAGGTTCTGATGGTATACATACTCTGCGGTAGCCACAAGGCTATAGGTCTTGGTTAATGATTGCTGGGCATTGACTTCAAACCCTGTATGTAAAGTGCTGCTCTCCGTATACGTATAAACTTGTCCGGCACCGGGAAGCGGCTTTTCCATACCTGGTGCTAGAAAACTGCCTGAAGGCTTTAAATAGATATAGTTGCCAAAGTAGTTGAAAAAAGGAGCTATGGATAATTCACTTCCTCTTTGCTTCCACTGTAGTCCCAAGTCCAATTGATAGCCACGCTCTGGATTAAGGTCTTTGTTTCCCCACTCATGACGGAATGTTCCATGATGAATCCCATTAATCCCCACCTCATTAATCGCCGGAGTACGGAATATTCTCCCTGCCGAAAAGCTTGCCTGAACTTGCTCCCACTGTCGTTCTGTACTTACTACCCATGAGAGATTATGAAAACGCCCTTGATAGTCTGAAGCCCTTGGTGTATACCCTACGATTTCCGATTGTCCATTGCGCAGGGGCATCTCAAAAGCTTCATAAGTCAATTGAGTAAAATCGTAGCGCACCCCTCCAGTAATATTCCATACAGTACTAGGCGTATAAGTCGTAAATACATATACCCCTGCGTTCGTCTGTTGATAATCTGGAATAAGAAACTCATAGCCGCTACGCTGATGGTATTGATGCCCTGCCGCAATCCCCCCTTTCCATTCCCAAAAATCCATCTTCTGTACCAGACGAGAATTCATGGAATAGGTATGCAATTGCAAGCCATTTTCCAGATAAGGGTCTTTGCCAGAGAGATCTATATTATTGTGATGTGGCAGTCCCTTTTCCAGACGTAAGTTGCTTTGCCAGCCTGCATCTGTCTCCCAAGATAGGTCTTCCTTTAACTGGGAATGAAAGTGCGCATCAATCTGCCAATGGCTGTTTTCTTGAGAGGGCAATGCTATATTTCTTCGGTCACCATCATCCAGAAGATCCTCTTCCCGGGGTACGCCATGTGCACCAGCGAAAATACCCAACTTCTCCTGATAACCACTTCCATGCACAACCCATGAGAACTGCTCTGAATGATGTCCCAATGCTCCCTTTACAGTGTAGCGCTGTCCTCCGGTATTCTTGAGGTGCTGATCAAAAATTGGTAAGATGTACTCGTTGTATTCAAAGGTTGTGGCCGGCACTTTATAATCCCTAAAGGAAGTTCCTGACACATTAACCTGCCCGAACCATTGCTGCCTTCTCCATTGCAGTTCTGCTGCAGTTGCGATTTCATGATTAACACTACGATAGGTATTTTGCAATGTAGCAGTCACTCCCTCTTTTTCAGGATATGCCAGTGTATTGATATCAATCACACCTCCTACACCATCTGCACTGTATTGAAGTACCGCAGCTCCCTTGATAATAGAAAGTGTATTGACACTCTGCGGGTCAACCATCATCCCGTGATCACTCCCCCATTGCTGCATTTCTTTCTTAAGACCATTCTCAATAATGAGCACCCGATTGTTGAACATTCCCCGAATAACAGGTTTGCTGATTCCGGTGCCCATACTAATCACATTGACGCCAGGAATATACGCTAAGGATTGTGCCAAGGTAGGCTGTAAACGCTCCTCTAATTCATTTTTAAGAATACGCTTTTCCTGAAGTACGGAGTGGTGGTTACTATTGACCTGTACCGTTTGCAACCATTTTTCAGAAGGGTACAATGCAAACTCTTTGTATACTTGAGAAGGTAATAAGGTATCCTGAAGTGTCTCATATCCCAAGTGAGAGAGAAGAATAGGCGTGGCTTTTTGTATAGGTAAATAGCATATCCCTTCCTTATTGGTTGAGGTATAGTATTTCTGATTCAGGTAGACATTGACATTTTCGATACCTTTTCCTTGAGAAAGGACCTTTATTGTCAAGGAATTCTCTTGAGCGCATAAGGGTGATGTACCCAGAATACTCCACATACAAAGTAATAGGAACCAAGGGAATAAGTTTGTTAACTTCAGTTCGGATCGCCTGTGTTTGTTCAAAATAAATTAGGTAATAGAAGTATCGTTCTTTCTTAAGAAGTTAATGACTTCAAGGTAATAATACAGGAATTAGGTGCAAATTTATAAAAGATCTTTGAAAGATCCTGTGCATAAACTATATCATCAAAAAACTCCAATTCGACATTCACACACTAATATTCAATCAATTTAGTAATCATGGAAAATTCAATCTATACAGGCGGAAACGATCAGGAAATCATTCAACTATTCACCCAAACCTTTACCGATGCTGAGGGAGCAGAAGAAGGGAATACTATTGGCACATTCGTCCGACAACTCCTTCAAACGCCTTCTGAATACCTAAAAGTCTTTATTACAAGGGAAGGAGAAAACATCGTGGGAGGTGTTTTCTTTTCAAGAATTCGATTTGAAAAAAGTGATATAAATGCCTGGATTTTATCCCCCGCTGCTGTATCTACTAAGGTACAAGGGCAAGGCGTTGGGCAACGTGTTATCCAATATGCCCACGAAGTGCTAAAACAAGAAGGGGTACAGGTGGTGATCACCTATGGTGATATTAATTTCTACTCCAAGGTAGGTTACCAACACATCACGGAAGAAGTGATTCCTGCTCCATTAAAATTGAGCTACCCGGAAGGGTGGATCGCACAATCGTTGGAAGGAGATACAATCACATCCATCCAAGGAAAATCCTATTGTGTAGCAGCGCTGAATAATCCGGAGCTTTGGTAAGTGGATGGGTCACTAAGAGATTAAGGAAGAAGGAGTTACGATTATTAAATACGTGATTAGTGACTAGTATAGATATTCAGTAAAACCAATCACCAACCACTAATCACTAAAAATGCTCCACTAGTGCTCAGGATAAAACTCCCAATGAATACTATATAAAGTATCATGAAAACCCCAACCCTTATCAAGGGTATCCTGAACCACTTGTGCAGCCCGATCCGCAAACTGCTCCAATAAATCTTCCTTGGCCATCAGTGTCAATGCAGCACTATAAGTAGACGTCATACTGGAATAAAATGCTTCGTCAATATCTCCAAACTCTAAGGTAAATTGCACTCCTGTTTCCACATAAAACAGCATAAGATCAGCAACTAAGGCTGCCGAAGGTGCCAATTTCTTAAAGTCATTAATCGCTTTCTTACCCTCCCTGAGATTCAAATAATGACCTCCTCGCTTCGGATAAAATGCATCAAAAACCTTGTCCCTATACTTCTCAAATAGTTCCGTTTCATTAGGGGTAACATAAAAATCAAGATACTCCTTGGCTCCTTTATTCTTTTTATACAGATCAGCGACAAGATCAATAAGTTGTTTTTTGTCGAGTTTATTAAGTTCTTTTTTTAGTTCCCTAAGGCCCATGATTTAAATGGATTAATTGATTTTTAAATTCTTATAACTCTCTACCTACAAGAGCTTTGTCATCGCCTATATCTTCTTATTACTTTGATAATTTTAAACCTAAAATCATCATACAACAAACTCATGACCAAAACCAATGCTGGAAAAATCAGCGTATTAAGTTTAAGCTCCATTCTCGAGTATAAAAAACCACCGATTAAGCCCCCCAGGAAGAAAAACGAAACAATGTAGATACGTAGCTTGATCGTCGCTTTGAGCTTGGCTTGATGTGAATGCGTTTTTGGGAAAAATAATTGCGACAGCTCAATTCCTAAATCTGTAAATAAACCCGTTAAATGCGTCGTTCTCACGACAGCGTCCGATAGCTTGGTCACAAAGGAGTTTTGAAGTCCCATGGCAAATAGCAGCGAACACACAATGATATCAGGGTACTTTATTTGATAAAGATTATAGACTATAGGGATTGAAATCAATATAAATACCTCCAACATCGTGGGTATGACAAACACATTTAATTTTTTGTTTTCTCTAAATTTCTCAATCAACAAACTCGAAGAAAATGAGCCAAAGAGAAATGAAAAAATATAAAGAAAATACACCATCCCCCTCCAATACTCAACATTGGAGACATCATTGATAAAAAAGGCAAAATGTCCCGTCACATTGGTGGTGAGTCGGTTAAACTCCAAAAAACCCGTCACATTCACAATTCCGGCAACCAATGATAGCACCATTGCAATCTGCAGGTTGTGTTTTAATGTTCTCCTTTTGCCTTGATGTCTAAACATTTTTATTTCTTAGTTGCTTTTTCATGGTCAACGATATGGCTAGAAATCGGGCGATGCAAAGCAAGCCTGATTTTATAGCCCATGTTATGCTTTTATTAAGTTGATTATTAGTTTAATGATTAACTCTCTCTGTTCTGGTAAACTCTGCGCCACAGCTAAGGCTAATGCTACCAGCGTATTGTCTGTAATTTTCTTTTGACCATCAGTTCTAAGATGAAAGTCATTCTATTCCAAAAACCACACGAACAAAAAGGAACCTATTCGTTTATTCCCATCACTAAACACATGACCTTTGATAACGGAATAAAGTAACTGAGCTGCTTACTCTTCAATACTTGGGTAGGCTAATTGCCCAAAAACTGTTTAAGATACACTCCCTAATATTCCCTGGAAAGAGTCATCTTTTTCATTACCAAATAATTCACTGGCTTCACCTTTTTCCATCAAGCCTGCCTTCAATGCTTTAATGGCTCCCTTAACATCTTCGTAATTGATAACATAGATAATTTCTTCATTTAGCCCTGAAGTCGTTAACTCTTCGTTATCGTATTTGCTGAGTAGTTCGAACGATCTGGTATAGTTAGAGATGATTTCCAGAAAACCCGTGGTGATTTCTTTTTGATTGTCGAGGAGTTTTTGATTGAGTTGAGCTATCTCAAACTCTAATCTATGCATTCGATCCCTTTGTTGATTTAGCAATTGTTCGTTCAAGGAATAACCCTTGATTAGGTATTCTTTCAATTTTTGAAGCGCCCATCGTCTAAATTCTATCCCGACTTTTGATTTGACTCTAAAGCCTACAGAGATAACCATATCAAGATTATAGACAGATACTGCCCGTGACACCTGTCGATTTCCTTCCTGACGAACTTGGCGGAATTCCCGCCAAGTTGATTCCCGATCTAATTCACCTTCTTTATAGATGTTTTTGATATGCTCACCGATAGTTCTTCTTGCTTTTCCAAAAAGGTCTATCATTTGTTGCTCAGAAACCCACACTGTGTCTTCTTCTTGATCAAGAACTACTTTAAATTCAATCTCTCCAGAAGAAGGGGTAAAAATGATTATCTCTGATGATTCATTCATGAATTACTTTCTCTAAGCTTTAACTATTGATCCTTCCTTTTAACTCTCTCTAAATCAAATAACTGACTTACATATACTTGCTCTTCATCTTGATAGATTATATCAACTTCTATTTCCTTATCAAACAATTTAACCTCTTCAGAAGCAAGATGGCATACCAACTCTTCTCCTTTCATGTGGTTAACTCTCAGTTGGGCTATTATTCGATTTGGGAGCTTTACTATGTATCCGAGATCAAATTTACCAACAATTATTGCTTTAGTATTCATCATTTTTAAGCATAACGTTTAGTGTAAAATGCGTTTTAATGCATTTTTACATAGTGTTTTTGCCGATGCTTTTTTCTTTTATCATTTTTATCAGTGTTAGTCCAGCGAGTCCAAGTGTCACAGTTCCCATAATCAGCCCTCTTATTGTCAGACCGTTCAATATTGTCAGTATGGGAAGGTAAGTCGCAAATATGAATGTCGCTAAAGCTGTCCGATTGAGTAATCCTTTCTTCTTTTTAATTCTTGAATAAATGCTCAATGTCAGTAGTCCTGCCGTTATTATTGTCCAAAATATCAACTGTGCAAAGCCGCTTTTGAGGTCTTTTTTGAATTCTGATCCTTCTGGATAATCAGGGTGCTGTAAATAATATTCTTGTGTCCCAAAGCCAATTAGGTTGGCTATCTCGACAAGCAAGGTTAATGATAGTCCACCGATTACAATGATCGCAAGTATTATGTCAATTATCCGTGTCATCTTTACATTGACTACAACGATTAGGATAAAAATCATAGTCATCCCCCAGGGTGGTTATGATTTTTTGCCATTGTTGTGTGCAGTTTTTATTTTAATATCCAAATTATAATCACAAATAGGGACAGGTTAATGATCAAGTCAATCCGTGTTTTTGGAAGCTTATGATCGGGATAATCAATTTCCCATTTTTTAGTTTCAATGAATTTGGCTAATAGTTGAGGCGTTACCGGGATTCTTTGAACTCTTTCGTTAGGTGGAGTGAAGAACAATCCTCCAATATTCTGCCCCTCTTCGTTAGTATGAAAATACCACAGGTAGTTACTTAAATCCACATCATATTGCTTGGAGTATTTACCCATCATTTCATGAAAGTCATCTCCAACTATTCCCATATCTTTCCATATATCTATGTCTGGATTTTCCGGATACACTCCTGAATAGTCTTCTAGAAAATTCCTTATTTCATTAAGCCAACTCATATAATTCGATACTGAATGTTGTGCTTTTGTTTTTATTACAATTGACTACTTGTATTTTCTATAGTCTATTTCTTCATTCAAGATTTGATTTTCAGCTTCATTTAAACAATTGCTCAACTCAATTTTTACTTTTACTCCTTTCTCAACGATCAGTTGCCATTCCTTATCCTCAAGGATTTTTTCAACATCATAATCATCATTTTTTGGCGAATTGTATTTATCAAGTAATTCATGCCAAGGTTTTATTATTTCAAATTCTTTGTTTGAAATCAAGTCATTATTTAATTGATGCGCATAATTATTGTCGATTCCTAAATCATCAAAATAGGAGCACATGAACTCTACAAATGACCAATGTGGATTTGAGTTAGTCTTATCAAGCCAAGATTCTCTTTGGAGTCTTAACGAAGTCAATTCATTAATACATGAAAGCCATCTATTTCTCCAAATTTCTTCAATCATTCGATTATTATTTTAATGAAGCACAACAATTTAAAAAAGCCACTGATCACTTTTATCCTGAAATAATTGGAAATAAAAGAATATGGCTTTTATCCCCTTCTCATCTCTAATCTAGTAAATTCTTGATATTATTCAATTTCTTTGTCACTACATGCCGATAGATCTCTGTTGTTTTTTTGGAGCTATGTCCCAAAAAAGTTTGTATATATCGAAGGTCAGTTCTTTCTTCCAATAAGTCTATGGCCAAAAGTCCTCCACATAAAAAACGAATACCATTAGCCTTCTGATTAAAGTAAAAATCCCTTTGTGCTTTTCGACTAACGCCTGCATAAACGCTTTAATCTCCAAGAACTCCCTTTCCTTCTGCTAAAGAAGTTTGTGAAAATATGAGTGTCTCAGCTATTAGAAACACTATTGTTACGCAAACCCTTGCGTGACGCAAGGGCCTACATTCAGCTTATTAAATAGAAACCTGCTTTTTATAAGCAGACCCTATATATTTTTTATACCTTAATTATCACTTCTTGTCAAACACGTTATACAAGATCTACACTGGTCAAAGAATTCAGATTTTATCGGATACTACACCATAAACGAAAAAATGAGGTCTCACCGATAAAATCGCTCTTTGACCATATAGAATATTAAGGTCTAAGGACACCTAAACTCTAAGAGCGATTTTATCACCTTACAGTAGTGTTTACTATTAACTCCTCTAAAAGATAAAATCTGAACTCTTAGAGTAGGGTATATTTTTACAGCTTGTCCTATGAAAGTCGATAGTAAAATACTTAACCATAAAATGACAAAAAGTCCTACTAAAACCCTGAATATGAAAACAATAAGTCAAAATGACAGCCAAAAATCTATTAACTCACGCATCATAAGCTACTTTGACAGCAAAAATCCCATTGGCCCTCCTTTTGATCAATAATGATTGCAGATAAATAAAGATAAAGGATAGTACGGGCACGATTCATCGCGCCCCTAAAAAATAACTCATATGAATTTCGACAAGCTAACCATCAAATCGCAAGAAGCGATACAGAAGGCTGCCTCCATTGCCCAAGGCAACCAACAGCAGATTATAGAGACCGGGCATATCTTAAAAGGAATTATAGAAAATGATCAGAACCTGATTTCTTTTATCAATAAGAAGTTAGGGGTGAATCAAAATACGTTAACGCAAAAGATATCGGACCTGATCCTGACTTATCCGAAGTCTTCGGGACAAAATCCGTATTTCTCCAATGATGCTATTCAAGCAGTACAGCAAGCGGAGCATATCATGCGGGATATGAAGGATGAGTTTGTTGCCGTAGAGCATATACTGATCGGGATATTCAAGGGAAAAGATAAAACGGCTTCCATTCTGAAGGAAGTAGGATATAATGAGAAAGATTTAAAAGCAGCGATAAAAGAAGTGAGAGGAGATAGTAAAGTGACCGACCAGAATGCGGAAAATAAGTACCGCTCTTTGGAACGTTATTCACAAAACCTAACGGAACTTGCCAAGCAAGGGAAGTTGGACCCAGTGATCGGTCGTGACGAGGAAATTAGAAGGGTTTTGCAAATCCTGTCCAGAAGAACCAAAAACAATCCAATGTTGATTGGAGAACCTGGGGTAGGTAAAACGGCCATTGCCGAAGGACTGGCGCAACGTATTGCTTCAGGGGATGTTCCGGAAAACTTAAAGGACATTACGTTAGCAGCCTTAGATATGGGTGCGCTAGTGGCAGGTGCCAAGTACAAAGGAGAGTTTGAGGAAAGACTGAAAGCAGTCATCAAGGAGGTTGTGGATGCAGAAGGACAGATTGTACTATTTATTGACGAGATCCATACACTAGTGGGTGCCGGTGGTGGAGAAGGCGCAATGGATGCGGCGAACCTACTGAAACCTGCTTTGGCAAGGGGTGAGTTGCGTTCAATTGGTGCCACTACCCTGAAAGAATACCAGAAGTATGTAGAAAAAGATAAGGCGCTGGAAAGACGATTCCAGACCGTATATATCGATGAACCTACGGTAGAGGATACCATCTCTATCCTAAGGGGGATCAAAGAGAAGTATGAAGTGCACCACGGGGTACGTATTAAGGACGATGCGATTATTTCTGCGGCAGAATTATCCAACCGCTATATCACCGATCGTCAATTGCCGGATAAGGCTATTGACTTAATGGATGAGGCGGCCTCCCGTCTGAGAATTCAGATTGACTCCATGCCGGAAGAGATCGACGAAATTCAGCGTAAGGTGATGCAGTTGGAAATTGAGCGGGAAGCTATTCGTAAGGAAGGGGACACCCTCAAGGAAGAAGATTTAAGCAAATCCATTGCAGACCTCAATGGAAAACTACAAGACCTGAAAGCCAAGTGGAGACAGGAGAAAGATAGTATTGAGGAATTAAAGTCCTTAAAGTCAGGAATTGAGGATGCTAAAAGGGATGCCGAAAGAGCAAAAAGGGAAGGTAACCTTGGATTGGCTGCCGAGTTAGAGTACGGTAAAATCCCTGAGTTGGAACAAAAATTGGAAACACAGCAGGAAATTGTTAGTAAAGGCAATGAAGAAGGTCATAGCCTATTAAAACAAGAAGTGACCTCCGAGGAGATCGCTGAAGTGGTTGCCAAATGGACGGGAATTCCTGTCAGCAAGATGTTGCAGTCTGAACGTGAGAAACTCTTGCATATGGAAGACCAGATCAAGATGCGTGTTGCCGGTCAAGGGATGGCGATTACGGCGGTGTCTGACGCTGTACGTAGGAGTCGTGCCGGATTGCAAGACCCTCGACGTCCAATCGGTTCATTCCTCTTCCTAGGTACCACTGGGGTAGGTAAAACAGAGTTGGCAAAGGCATTGGCGGAGTATCTCTTCGACGATGAGAAAGCGATGGTTCGTATCGATATGTCCGAGTATCAGGAACGTCATTCGGTAAGCCGTCTGATTGGAGCTCCTCCGGGCTACGTAGGGTACGATGAGGGAGGACAGTTGACCGAAGCGGTAAGAAAGCGTCCTTATGCAGTGATCCTGTTGGATGAGATTGAAAAAGCCCATCCGGATGTTTTCAATATTCTCCTACAAGTACTGGACGACGGTCGCTTAACCGATAACAAAGGTCGCATTGCCGACTTCAAGAATGCCATTATCATTATGACCTCCAATATAGGGTCAGATATGATTATGGAAGACTTTGAGCATATCAAGAATCGTGAGATGGAGGAAGACGAGAAACAACTCTTCCTGGAGGCTACCAAGGAGCGAGTATTCGACCTACTGAAAAAGTCAGTACGTCCGGAGTTCCTGAACCGTATCGATGAACTGATCATGTTCAAGCCACTGGAAAAAGCAGAGATGCGTATCATTGCCGGTATTCAGTTCAAGGATATTCAAAAGCGTATGCTACAGAATAATATCCATATTGAAGCGACTGACAAGGCATTGGACTATCTATCGGATATTGGTTACGATCCTCAGTTTGGTGCAAGACCAATCAAAAGGGTGATTCAACGCTACTTATTGAATGATCTTTCCAAATCTATTCTAAATGGAGACATCAATAACGAACAAAAAGTGGTCGTTGACGTAGACAATAATAAGATAGTATTCAGAAACGAGGCATTATAAGATACGCCCTATCATCAAATACCAACGGGGAAGGCTAGCATCTAGTCTTCCCTTTTTTATTAAGAGCTTGTTTGGAACCATATCATTTGGTGTGATCCAAATCACATTTTTTTTGTGCGTAGCTTCCTTCCCCTCCCTTTAAATTTTATAGACCTTTGTATCGTCAACAAAAGGGAAATACAGCAGCTCTACAAGTAAGGAACTGTCCTTGTGTTTCTCTGATTATAAATAGAAATAGATCATTGGATTAAACCTATAATTATTATGAAACAGTTATTCTTATTTTTTATCCTAAGTATTTGGGCGCTTACTGGGGTACAAGCTCAAGATTCAAAAGGGAAAATTTTGTTCGTTGTTACTAGTCACGGAGAACTAGGAAATACTGGCAAAGAAACAGGGTACTACCTAAGTGAAGTAGCACACCCGTGGGATGTACTTACCAAAGCAGGTTACGAGATTGACTTTGTAAGTCCTAAAGGTGGCAAAGTGCCTGTAGATGGATTTGACTTAGAAGATCCTATCAACAAAAAAGTATGGGAAGACGAAACTTTTCAGCAAAAGATCAATAATACGCTTAAGCCAAAGCAAGTTGAGGTGTCTGACTATCAAGTAATCCACTATGCAGGAGGACACGGAACAATGTGGGACTTTCCTAAAAATAAGAAACTAGCGAATATCGCTGCTGATATTTACGAGCAAGGAGGAGTTGTTAGTGCCGTATGTCATGGACCAGCAGGATTGGTAAACATCAAATTAAATGACGGAAGCTATCTAGTGGATGGTAAGACCATCAGTACCTTCACCAACGAGGAAGAAGAAGCGATGAAACTAGATAACGTAGTTCCTTTTGCCTTGGAAACAAAACTGATCGAAAGAGGAGCTAAAGTAGATAAAGCTGCTAACTGGGAAGAAAAAGTATCTGTGGATGGTCGATTGATCACCGGACAAAACCCTGCTTCAGCACACTTATTGGGGGAGAAAATTGTAGAAACACTTCAAGAGAACAAGTAATAAGATTGTTCTTATTCAAATAGTATAGCGGCAGATAGACATATCTGTCGCTTTTTTTGTACTCAGCTATAATAGATCAAAATATTATCCTCACTTTTGTCTAATGTTTGTTTAATGCTCAACCGTATGCTTTATGCACCCATTACGACAACACATAGAGAAAATCATCTCATTAAGTGATACTGAATTTGAACATGTACTATCCCACTTCGAACACAAGTCCCTCCGAAAGCACCAATATTTAGTTCAAGAAGGAGAGTATGATAAATATGATAATTGGGTAATCAAAGGCTGTCTCAAAGCCTTCTATACCAATTCTGATGGCAAAGAACATATCTTGCAGTTTGCCATAGAAGATTGGTGGGTTGCTGATTACGATGCCTACTTCAATACACTACAAGCTACAATCAATGTCGATTGCATGGAACCCTGTGAAATACTTCAGATTTCCTTAGCCAATCGGGAAAAGCTATGTACAGACTTACATAAAATGGAATATTTCTTCCGTCAAAAAATTACCAATGGATACGTTGCTCTTCAAAAACGAATTTTATCACTCCTATCCAATAATCCTCAGGAGCGTTATGAAGAATTTATTCGTCTCTATCCAACCTTGAAAGATCGTATTCCAAAAAAATACATAGCCGCTTATCTGGGTGTTTCAAGGGAAACGCTTAGTAGACTTTACTCCAACAATTCATAGAACAATAAAAAAGGGAAGACATTTAGCCTTCCCTCTTATTATTATCAACGATTTGATATGCTTATTGAGCAAACAAAGGATACTGAGGCATCCACTCGTTGATTTCGTTCTTCACTGCCACGATCTCACCTTCGTTCTCGTGGTTCATCAAGACACGGTCAATATACTCTACAATACGTCCCATATCTGACTCAATTAAACCTCTTGTCGTTACAGCAGCCGTACCGATACGCATACCTGAAGTAACAAATGGAGACTTGTCATCAAATGGAACCATGTTTTTATTAATAGTAATATCTGCTTTGATCAAAGTATTCTCAGCGATCTTACCCGTTAACCCTTTTGATCTAAGGTCAATCAACATCATGTGGTTATCTGTACCACCCGAAATGATATCATATCCTTTTGCCAAGAAGTGCTCTGCCATTGTCTTCGCATTTTTCTGTACTTGCTTCACATAGTTCAAGTACTCATCTGTCAATGCTTCACCAAATGCTACTGCTTTTGCACCAATCACGTGCTCCAAAGGTCCACCCTGTGTACCTGGGAATACGCCTGAGTCCAATAGAGAAGACATCATTCTTGTTTTACCCTTTGGAGTTTTCAATCCCCATGGATTTTCGAAATCTTGTCCCATCATGATTACACCACCTCTAGGTCCTCTCAACGTTTTGTGCGTAGTAGAAGTTACTACGTGACAATACTTCAAAGGATCATTCAAAAGGCCTTTAGCAATAAGCCCTGATGGGTGAGAGATATCCGCCAAAAGGATTGCGCCGATTTCGTCAGCAACCTCTCTTAAAGCTTGGTAATTCCACTCTCTAGAGTAAGCAGAAGCTCCACAGATAATCATTTGTGGCTTTTCCTTTCTTGCTTGATCAACTACTTTATCCCAATCGATTACTCCTGTCTCTTGTTCTACTCCGTAGAATACTGGATTGTAGAATTTACCAGAATAGTTTACTGGAGAACCGTGTGTTAAGTGTCCACCGTGAGAAAGGTCAAAACCTAAGATTTTATCTCCTGGCTTCAAAGTAGCCAACATCACCGCAGCATTCGCTTGAGCTCCGGAGTGAGGTTGTACGTTTGCCCACTCTGCCCCAAAAAGTTCTTTTACTCTCTCGATAGCTAGTGTCTCTACCTCATCTACTACTTCACAACCACCGTAGTATCTTTTTCCTGGAAGGCCTTCTGCATATTTGTTTGTCAATACACTTCCCATAGCCTCCATTACCTGTGGAGAGGTGAAGTTCTCTGATGCAATCAATTCAATACCTGAAACTTGTCTGTTTCTTTCTCTTTCGATCAAGTCAAAAACTCTTTCGTCTCTTTTCATAATCGAGCTGCTGTAATATAACTATTAAACAATATGTGTAACTCTCCTCTGCCCTATCTGCTTAACTAGAATATCCCAGTGAGAGAAAATCTTATTTCTCTCTAATTAGTAAATATTCTTAAAATCCAGCACAAAACTAAGAAAAGTAATAATATCTCTATCATACTCTTTTACTTTTTATAATCATCTCACTGTTTACAAGTACGTTTCAATCATTTTAAGGGAGGTTATTAACTAAAAAAAGGGAGTGAAAATCATTTATAGACTTCCACTCCCTTTTTATTTACTTTAGTACTATTCTTTAATCGTACAAGTGACTTATTTTTTTGAGTCCTTGCTCATTAATAATCTTAATACTCCGCTTGTTAATCTCGATGAGATTTTCATTCTTAAATTCAGAAATAATTCGAATAGCCGTTTCTTTTACAGTTCCTACTAAACCTGCCAGATCCTCTCTAGTGAGGGTAATCTGTTCTTTATCGACAAATGAACTATTTAACAAAAGCAATGCTTCTGCTATTCGTCCTCTTACCGGTTTATAGGCAATATCTGTAATTTTAGTCTCTGCACTATCGATTTCTTCACAAAGCAGTTGCATGATGCCATCATAAAATGCTCTGTTTGAATTTAGAAGTTCCTGAAACTGGGATTTGGGAATTAAACAAATCGATGAATCCTCAATTGCAATTGCTGAAGCCTTATATCTCATACTCATGATTAAAGACTTATAGCCCACTAAATCTCCGGGCTTAGCAATTCTGAGAATTTGCTCTTTTCCATTACTTCCGAGCTTGGTTACCTTAACAAGACCTTCACTGACACAGTAGAGGCCTACTGGCATAGAATCTTCTTGGAATACGGGTTGACCTTTTTTGTAGAAACTACAGTTAGTTGCAAGGTTTAAATTCTCGATTTCTTCAGGTGTACAACAAGAAAACAAAGAACTTTCACTACCCTTGCAAATCTTACAAGTAGATTGTGTTAATTTCATAGTCTTTTGTATGGATAGATTCTGATAATATTCTAAAAATAGCTATCCAATAAGACTCTTCAAAAGCCATTTCTTACATTTTTACGTTTATTCAGAATTATAAAGTATGCTTGCATACCTATTTATTCTCTTATCGCTGAGAAATAGTATTATAGCTAGAAAAATAGTCCTCAATGAAAAAACACAGCCAGAGTAACATGCCTTTGACCGTGTTTAAATTATTATCAGAATTATCTGCGACAAAGCTATTAAGGAATTTAAGTTATAAATATGACAAAAGTCTTTATAGGATATGACTTCCCTCATTTAGTCTCCAATTATTTACTTAAATAATCCTATTACTAAGGGTATCCATAAAATTTTCTCTCATGAAGGACTTCTCAACCACAAAATATAATCTCAACAAGAAGTAATTGAATTAAGAGAATAATCTACCCTATTTTACTTACACAATAATAACAAACCTTGCATGACTATTTAATCATTTACCTAAACTTCCTTATTGAAAATAAATGCTCAAATCGATCTAAAACCTTACATGATCTCATGTTACTGTAAAGCGAGCAGTCATAAGTTTCATTATTTCACACAAAAAAAGCCTTATCCAACATCTCGTGCTGAATAAGGCTTTAAATTTATAAGGAGTGGC
>NZ_BAABJX010000044.1:0-48952 GCF_039543525.1 Algivirga pacifica | reverse complement strand
TACGCACGGTTCTGTGAGAGGGATGAAGTTAGGGAGAGTCCCTAACTTTACCCTACTCGATCATTCATTTTATTATTTACAAAGGGATGCAGCCCCCAAAATGCCTGCATTATTCCCCAAGGTAGCTATTTCAATCTGGAGATCATTTGTATAATAAGGGGTTAGGTAATGATGGATAACTTCTTTCATTGGGGCTTCCAAAAGATGATACGTTTTGGAAATGCCGCCACCCACCAGGATTGTTTTAGTATCCAAGATACGTACCGTAGAGACAATCACTTCTCCAAGGTATTTTCCTACCTCTCGAAATACTTCTGTCGCTAAAGGATCTCCCTCCAAAGCGGCATTCGTAACCGCTTTAGCATCTAAGTTTTCTATATGATGTAATACAGACCCTGGATACAAAGGAAGCTTACTTTCTGCAGATCTTAGGATGCCTTTTTTACCGATATTTTCTTCTATCGTTTGGCCACTACTACTGATAATATGACCAATCTCAAGTCCATTACCTTCTCCTCCTTTGAATACTTTGCCATTAATTATAGCACCGCCGCCAACTCCAGTACCTAGTGTAATAAATAGAAAGTTAGGGGGAAGGGAGGCTTCGCCAAAGTAATATTCTCCGAGAGCCGCAGCGTTAGCGTCATTTTCAAGGTAGAATTTTACCTCAGGGAATGCTTTCTGAAGACTCTCCGTGAGTTGTATTCCATTTAAGGTGGGGATATTAGGAACTTCTAAAATAGTGGAGCGATCTACCGATATAGTTCCGGGAATACCGATGCCTACTTTTTTTATCGGTGAGGGACTTTTCTTTAAGCGTTTCCCAATAATATGAATGAAGTTGTCGACAAATTGTCCACCTTCATTGACCTCCGCAGTAGGATACTTCTTCTTCTTGATGATTTCCCCTTTTTCATCTACTAAGCCTACCTTTACGTTGGTACCGCCTACATCAATTCCTAAAAAGAGCTTCATATGTTATCGTTTTTCTATGATCTATTGTTTACATTCCGTACATACTCTAATATAAATAAAAAAGAGTAACATCTACTGAAAGAATGAGGCAGGATACAATTTGTTGATCGATGAACAATGCAGCAAAACTACTATAATATACTAGGGGTGTCTTCCAAGGCGACACAACAAGAAATAAAACGAGCATATAAGACATTGGTAAAACATTATCATCCGGATATTTATGATGGAAGAGATGCGGATGATAAGATGAAACTGTTAAATGAGGCTTATGGGATATTGGGAAATAGTTTAAAACGTCATCAGTATGATCAGTTTTGTTATGGAGAAGGAGCGCAATATGCCTATACCTCTCCTGCTTCAACAAACTATCATACACAATACAGTAGCAATACCTATCAGTCGGAAGGATTTAGAGCAACAACGATTCCTTCCGAAAAAATTCCTAAACGGCATTATGCCTTTGTCTTATCAGCATATTTACTCTTTCTTTCGTTAGTTTTTTGGGGAGGGTATCAAATGCAACAGTACAGTGCGAATAAGTATTATGAAGAGGCTCATGCTTATTATTTGGAGGGAGATATTCCTCAGGCATTAATCAAACTTGCGGAGGTAAGAAAACAGGATGACACACATGTGAGAGCTAATTGGCTAATGGGTGTGATTTTATTCCGAGAGTATAGTGACGAGCAACAAGCGTTAACTTACCTAAGAGCAGCAGATCGTTTGTCAGAAAATACAGAGGATAAGTTTATCATCTTACAAACATTGGCCGAGGTGTATACCGCTCAGCAACGATATGATCAGGTAGTAACAGTATTGGAGAACATAGAACAATTGAATCAAGTATTTGATCCCTTGTTGACGGAGCGTATTGCCTGGATCTATACTTTTCAGTTGAAAGAAGGAGGGAAGGCACTGCCGTATTATAGCCTGTTACAGGAGCGTGGCGTAGAAAATACAGCCCTGACATTGGGGCAAGGAGTTGCATATTGGCTAGCTGGTCAAGGAGATAAGGCTAAAGACCTTTTAGAAAAATATAGAATGTATCAACCGGAAGATGGACAAGGAGCGTATTATTTGGGGTATTATTATTTATATAATCAAAAAGATACGCTGCAAGCTTTAGAGTACTGGCGAGAGGCCAATGATAAAGGACTCACAGAAGCAGCTCAATTGATACAGAAGTTTTCAAACAACTAAACACCATGAACGAGCGAAGCTCAATTAAACATTATGAACAAACAAGCCTTCAATTACACCAGTGTAGCTGAAGGCTTGTTCGTTTTGAAATAGTTTTTCTGTCAAGAAAAACTATCGTATAAATAGCATTTCTCTAAACTTTGGAAGAGGCCAGATTTCATCGTCAACCATTGTTTCTAGTTTATCACAATGCCAACGAATCTCGTCAAAGTATTTCGCCTTGATGTCTTCATCATAAGCAATCGCTTTCTTTCTGGTATCCTTAATGGCATTGACGCGCTTACGCTCTTGCGTCATCTCATAGCTCAGACGTTTGATATCACTGATGTGCTTGGAGATAATTTTAATAGTAGTGATGATCTCCTGTGTTTCCTGATCTAGCCCGATTTCTTTTAACCCCTTAACATTCTCAATCAATTGATTCTGATATTTAATGCCGGTTGGGACAATATGGTTCTTGGCCATATCTACCATGATCCTGGATTCAATTTGTAGCTTAAGGATAAAGTTTTCCAACAATACTTCATGACGAGCCTTGAGTTCTGCCGCGCTCATGATCTGCATGTGCTCAAACAGTTTGATGCTATCCTTTTTTACTAAGATGTCTAGCGCCTTAGGAGTTGTTGGGATATTGGAAAGGCCTCTTTTCTTCGCTTCTTTGACCCATTCATCACTATAGCCATTACCATCAAAAATAATCCCCTTGGAGTGTTGAATGTACTTTCTTAAAGTATTGACAATAGCAACCTCTTTCTTGGTGCCTTTGTCGATCAATGCATCCACATCCTTTTTAAACTCCTGTAGTTGATTGGCAACGATGGTGTTGAGTATTGTCATCGGAACGGCAGTGTTAGCCGTTGATCCTACAGCTCTAAACTCAAATTTATTCCCTGTAAAGGCAAATGGAGAAGTTCGGTTTCTGTCCGTATTATCCAATAGGATAGGAGGGATCTTGTCGATACCTAGTTTCATATAAAGGTTATCTCCTTTATCAACTTTAATATCGCCGTTATTTTCCAGTTCCTCAATAACCGCAGATAACTGACTTCCAATAAAAGCCGAGATGATGGCAGGGGGAGCTTCGTTGGCCCCTAAGCGGTGATCATTTCCGGCAGAAGCAATACTAGCTCTAAGAAGGTCCGCGTAATCGTAAACGGCCTTTAGTGTATTCACAAAGAAGGTAAGGAACTGTAGATTCTCCTTTGCTTTGGTGCTAGGTGCGAATACATTTTTTCCTGTATTGGTAATTAAAGACCAGTTATTGTGCTTTCCAGAACCATTCATCTCAGCGAAAGGCTTTTCATGGAACAATACCTTGAAGTTGTGCTTCATGGCTACTTTTTCCATAATATCCATAAGGAGCTGGTTGTGGTCATTAGCCACGTTGACTTCTTCAAAGTAAGGAGCGACCTCAAACTGACTAGGAGCCACCTCATTATGGCGTGTGACAATAGGAATGCCTAATCTATAGGATTCTACTTCCAGCTCTTCCAAAAAGTTTTTAACCCTTGGAGGAATAGAACCAAAGTAATGATCATCAAGTTGCTGTCCTTTAGGTGGCTTGCGTCCGAATAAAGCACGTCCACTTAATAGCAAATCTGGACGGGCATCAGCCAATGCTCTGTCAATTAGGAAGAACTCCTGTTCACATCCCAGGGAAGCGGTCACTTTAGTGACATTCTTGTCAAAATATTGACAGATTTCCGTAGCAGCAATGTCTACGCGTTCCAATGCTTTTAGGAGAGGTGCTTTATTGTCTAGGGCTTCTCCCGTATAGGAAACAAATATCGTTGGAATACAAAGTGTTTTAGAGCTGCCACTTTGGATCAGAAATGCTGGGGAAGTGGGGTCCCAGGCAGTATAGCCTCTAGCCTCAAAGGTTTGTCTTAGTCCTCCACTAGGAAAAGAGGAAGCATCAGGCTCTTGTCGAATCAATGCGCTTCCCTTGAATTGCTCCATGGGCGTCCCGTCATCAGAGAGCTTGAAAAAGGCATCATGTTTTTCGGCAGTAGTACCGGTAAGAGGTTGAAACCAGTGGGTGTAATGGGTAGCACCTTTGGAAATCGCCCATGTTTTCATGGCAGAAGCTGCGGCATCTGCATCATATTCGTTGATAGGAGTTCCCTTTTTAATCGCATTTTGGAGGTTCTCAAAAATGTCGGAGGAAAGCATTTGACGCATAACTCTCTGATCAAATGTGTTTTCTCCAAAGTAATCGGAAACCTTGGAGGAAGGAGGGGTTACCTTTCGGATACCACGCTTTTCTACTAATTCTAGTGCTTTAAATCGTAGTGTGGACATATCTATACGTTAGGCTGAAATAATTAATTAAAGCTATTGATATAGTCAATATACGTACTAATGGATACAGGAAAGAAGTATTTGGATTCTTTTTTATAAGAGAATTTTTATAGAATCCTTATCTTGAGGGATTGTTCAGTAAACGTGGAGAAGTTATCCAAAAAAATGTTAGTATTGTTATTTGAAAATTTTTAACAATATTAACTAATTACACCTATCATAGGCAATACAAGGGAATAATGGTTGGATTTTTGCTAATTGTAGAACACAAAGGTCCTATTCAGTAGACTTTCTTGTGTCATGACTCAATAAGCGGACAAAATACTCGTTAACTTTTTGTAATTGGGAGTGTCTTTGCTGAAAAACTTCTTGTTGCTCTCTCAGCGTTGGGTCTGTTAAACAAGAAGAGAAGCAAGGGAAGACTGAGGGAAAATGAAAATTGAAAGCAGTGTGCTTTTACTAAAATATTTTTTGATGGCTACTTATCTGGTACGATTAAAACTATCAGCAATAATGATGAGAAACCGTTTGTTTATTCTACTTCTTTTGCTTGGCTGTGCCAACATGTTGAATGCGCAGGCGTTAGAAGGGAATGTTTTGATAAAGAATGGTAAAGAGGTGAGCGGTATCACAGTGGTGAATGACCCTGATGGTATGGTAGATCTTTTGTTGAAGGCCAACGGAGCTACAGAAATGAAGATCAGTAGAAGATCAAGTTTCGATGGTGTGCGTTGGGAGCCTTATTCTTCTACAAAAAATAGAGTGCCGCTTATCCGTAAAGGAGAACAAGATGGCTTAAAGTTTTTGTATGCCGTATTTAGAGACCGCAATGGAAATGTCTCTGAAGTAATTCCTATTCAGTGTGAGTTGGACCGTACCCCACCTTATGATTTGTCCCTTATTTTGAACTCAGGAAGCAAATATACGAATGATAAGTATGGTATCGTATCGGTGATTGTATCCGCTGAAGAGGCTAGTGAACTGAGGGTTTCTATTACTCCATTTATTGAGAAAGCACCTTGGAGAAAGTATATGGAGAGTTTCAAGTATCGTCTACCTCCTGGAGATGGGCTGAAAAAAATCTATGTACAGTTTAGGGATGCGGTAGGCAATGAGTCCAAGGTAATCGACGGAGAAGTAATTGTCGATCGTACTGGGCCTAGTAGACCTTCCGTGAAAATCAATGAAGGGGAACGCTTCACTAAAGATCAACAAGTAAAGCTGAAACTGTCTGCAGAAGGCGCCTCTCATGTACAAGTAAGAGGTGGCAATGGATGGGAAGAATATGCAACGGAAATAACACACGAACTTTCAGCTAATGATGGCTTGAAGGAAGTTTATGTACGTTATAAGGACGAAGCTGATAACTTTTCTACAGTAGTAAAAGCCGCAGTGATCTTAGATACAACCCCTCCTAAGTTTGCAAAAGTAGTCGTGAATAAAGGTGGACGATATATTGAGTCAGAAGATCAGCAAGGTCTACAATTAATGGCTTTTGGGGCAACTGAAATGATGATCTCTAATTATGAGGATTTTAGAGATGGACGTTGGGAGCCTTTCAAGAAGTATGCAGCTTGGCGATTTTTACCAGGAGATGGTGAGAAATTTGTGTATGTCAAGTTTAGGGATCCAGCTCATAATGAGTCTGATGTAGCGAAAACAAAAGTGATTTTAGATTCGCAGCCGCCGGAAGTAAGCGGTATCAAGATCATGGCAGAAGGAGTCGTTATAAATAATAAGGATAAAAAGAAATACCTTAAAAATGACACTTATACCGTGGATCTAGAGTTAGAGGCAGAAGGAGCAATGTTTATGATGATTGCGAATAACCCAGCCTTTACCGGTGCAAGATGGGAGCAATATAAGCCTCAAAAAGTGGGATGGGTTTTCGAGAAGTCCGAAGGGCTGAAAACCGTTTACGCCAAGTTTATGGATCGCGCTCGTAATGTGACTCCGGTGATATCAGATGAAGTGGTTATTGATAATACACCGCCGATGGCAGGTAAATTGGTGATTAATAATGACGCTACATATACGAATCATAAAGATAAGCGAGTAAAGCTGAACCTTACGGTAGCTGAAGGAGATTCCATGATGATCAGTAATCGCCCTACTTTTGAAGAAGCAGAATGGGAGTCTTTTGTTCAGCAAAAAGCATGGACCTTGGAAGGGGATGATGATATTAAAACCGTTTATGTCAAGTATAAAGATATAGCAGGGAATGTTTCAGAGGTGTATGAAGATAATATCATTTTAGATCGTCAACCTCCTCAGGACTTGATGTTGGTATTGGATAAAGGAGCCAAAGTAACGAATCACCCAGAAAAAATGGTGCAATTGAAAATACGTGCCAAGGAAGCAGTACGTATGAAGTTGTCTAACGATTTCAATTTGAGTGGTGTGAACTGGACAGTGTATACTCCTGTTAACCGATACTGGAAACTGAAAGGAGATGATGGTAATAAAATGGTTTATGCCCAGTTTATAGATGAAGCAGGAAATGAAACGGAGGTTTTAAAGGCTAGTATTCTATTGGATCGTCGACCGCCACTAGAGACGTCTATGGAAATTGTAGGAAACAAAGAAGATTACAGTGTTTCTCAGGATGTTACCTTAAAGATGAAGGCAGAAGGAGCAGTGAAGATGATGGTGGCAGATAATGTTGAGTTCAAAGAAGCAAGCTGGGAGCCATTTAAGCCTACCAAGAAATGGTATTTCCAGGGAGGTGATGGACTGAAAATTGTTTTTGCCAAGTTTATGGATGATGTTGGAAACGTTTCAGTGCCTGTATTCGATCGTATTGGTTTGGATACAGAAGCTCCAGCAGAAGGATCATTTATGGTACTGACGGATAATGGAAAGTACTGTACAGATATTGGTGGACGTGTAAGATTAAGACTGAGTGTTCGCAATGCTGATGAGATGCTGATTAGTAACAACGCAAAGTTTGATGGAGCAGACTGGCAACGCTATTCTCCATATGTAACACGATATTACTTGGATGCCATGGAAGATGGTGAAAAGAAAGTGTATGTGAAATATAGGGATAATGCAGGGAATGAAACGGAGCCTTTAGTAAGGTCTGTGATTCTGGATAGGCAGGAGCCAGTACATGAAAGTGTTCTGATTAATGGAGGAGAAAAATATATTACTGAAAATAAGCCTGTGCAGTTGACTATTTATGCAGAAGGAGCGACAGAGATGATGATCAGTAACAGTAGTCAGTTCTCAGGTGCTCAGGATAAATGGGAAAGGTATAGTACTAATGTGACCTGGAATCTTGCAGCAGGGCAAGATGGTATAAGAAGGGTATATGTGAAGTTCCGTGATGAGGCAGGAAATGTTTCTACGGTAGCTTCAGCTTCCATCATCATGGATACGACACCTCCAGCGCCATACTATGTGAAAATCAATAAAGGAGCGAGAGTAACGACGACTACCAATGTCAATCTATCCATTCGTGCCGCTAAGGACGATGCAGAGAAGATGATGGTATCCAACTCTCCTAACTTTGATGATAATGCCTACTGGAGGCCTTATCAGCATGATATTAGTTGGCCATTGACTTCTGGAGCAGGAGTGAAAAGAGTCTATGTTCGATTCAGTGATGAGGCTGGTAATATCTCTACCTTTATTACGGGAACTATTACCCTGGGAGGCGAGAACTAGGATAGCAATAATCACAAACAAAAAACACCTCAATTTACTTGAGGTGTTTTTTTTATACCCATGGCGGTGCCATGGGCTATAGATTATCACAACAATAATTCATGAAATATGACTAGTACTATGGCGGTGCTATTATTGATTAATAGAATGACGATTTATGGAACATAACCAATTACGGCGGTGCCATGGGCTATTGATTATTACAACAATGATCTACGAAATATAACCAGCCCATGGCATCGCCATGGGTTATTAAGGTGTTATTAATGGCTAGCAGTTTTTTTAAGTAGTTGTATAAATCAACTAAACATTATGAACGAGCGAAGCTCACCCTAAACATTATGAACAAAGCGCCCCTAAACCTCAATGCCCAATACCATTACATCATCAATTTGCTTCTTGTCTCCTTTCCATTCCTCAAACTCCCCCAAAAGAACTTGGGCTTGTTCAGGTATCTTGATGTCGGAAAGCTCTGAGATTGTACGGTAAAAACGTTTACTAGAGTATTTCTTATTGTCTTCACCTCCAAATTGATCGACATACCCATCGGTAAATAAGTAGAAGCGATCTCCTTTCTGTATACGGAAGATATTTTCCTTGTATTGATTCTCTACATTTTGAGCATTACCGACAGCTTTTTTAGTGCCGCGAATAATGTTGTACGTTTTCTTTTCAGAGTCCCAGTGGATCAGTGGACGCTTGGCTCCTGCGAATAGAGCGACATCCATTTTGCTATCGATGGCTAGGATACCGGCCTCTAAGCCATCCAGGTTGGTTTTGCCTTCTTCTTTTAGACGATAGTTCATTTCTGCGTCAAGGAAGGTAAGTATTTCCTTTGGAGACCATGATTTCTTCTCTACAATAATACGGTCAAGAATTTCTGAGGCAATAACGGTAAGGATAGCCCCTGGAACACCATGTCCGGTACAGTCTCCTTGAGCGATATACGTAATACCATTAAGTTCTCTTACGAAGCAAAAATCTCCAGAGACAATGTCTTTAGGTATATCCAATAAGAAACTATCTTTTCCTTTTAGAATATTTCTCGAAGAGTTGAATAACGCTTTCTGGATACGGTTAGCGTAGTTGATCGATAAAAGCAGGTTGTTATTGGTGCGTTGAAGTACCTGATGTTGTCTGGCTAACTCTTCTCGTTGTGACATGATTTCCTCTCTTGTCGTCGTAAGCTCTTCATTGGTTACTCTTAGCTCTTCATTTTGAGTGGCCATCTCTTCTTTTTGTTCCTGTACAATGGCTTGCTCTTCTTGTACCTGATCACTGTATTTTTTTAGCGTGAAGGAAATGAAGGTGTACGAGACCGTAACAAATACTAAGTCAAATAGGAGCATTTCTGGGCGAGAAACGACAATATAATTAGGAAATAGAAAAGCGAAGATATGTAGTAGAGCAAGACAGATACCAAAGACAATAGATACCTTGGTTACAATCTTTGGTTTGTCGTTGAGCATAATATGCCCCTGTGCCATTAGGACTAATGATACTAGATTTCCTATGTTGTGGATGTTTCCAGATGCATACCATCCATACAATACGAATAAGTTATTGTTGAGCATGCATAGGGCAGTGATACGGTAGCTAGGTTTTTTAAAGGTAAAATACGTAAGTATTAGGTTGATGACTGTATCTATTATAAACATTATACAGACCAGCATGTCTTGCATAATGAAATAAGCTATTAATGCAGCAGTACTTGCAAATAATGTGTTAGCAATAGAAGCCAAGTACAGCGCTCTTTTGTGAAAGATCGTAAATGTTGAAGGTTGCATTTTGGTGATTTGTCCTTAGAGGAGCTTTGTAAAAAAAAAGTAACGTAGGCTAATAATTTAGCTGATAAAAAAGTCAAGATGTAAGCGGCTCCTCATTAATATTAGAGGTTAACAAAGAAATATCGTACTCTTTGTATACACTTTTTATTTTAATCTATTTTAGGACGGGATAATTCACAAACAAAAAAAACACCTCAATTTACTTAAGGTGTTTTTTTTATGCCCATGGCATCGCCATGGGGTAATGATATTAAACCTCAATGCCCAATACCATTACATCATCAATTTGTTTCTTGTTTCCTTTCCATTCCTCAAACTCCCCTAAAAGAACTTGGGCTTGTTCAGATATCTTGATGTCGGAAAGCTCTGAGATTGTACGGTAAAAACGTTTACTAGAGTATTTCTTATTGTCTTCACCTCCAAATTGATCGACATATCCATCGGTAAATAAGTAGAAGCGATCTCCTTTCTGTATACGGAAGATATTTTCCTTGTATTGATTCTCTACATTTTGAGCATTACCGACAGCTTTTTTAGTACCGCGAATAATGTTGTACGTTTTCTTTTCAGAGTCCCAGTGGATCAGTGGACGCTTGGCTCCTGCGAATAGAGCGACGTCCATTTTGCTATCAATGGCTAGGATACCGGCCTCTAAGCCATCCAGGTTGGTTTTACCTTCTTCTTTTAGACGATAGTTCATTTCTGCGTCGAGGAAGGTAAGTATTTCCTTTGGAGACCATGATTTCTTCTCTACAATAATACGGTCAAGAATTTCTGAGGCAATAACGGTAAGGATAGCCCCTGGAACACCATGTCCGGTACAGTCTCCTTGAGCGATATACGTAATACCATTAAGTTCTCTTACGAAGCAAAAATCTCCAGAGACAATATCTTTAGGTATATCCAATAAGAAACTATCTTTTCCTTTTAGAATATTTCTCGAAGAGTTGAATAACGCTTTCTGGATACGGTTGGCGTAGTTGATCGATAAAAGCAGGTTATTATTGGTACGCTGAAGTTCCTGATGTTGTCTGGCTAACTCTTCTCGCTGTGACATGATTTCCTCTCTTGTCGTCGTAAGCTCTTCATTGGTTACTCTTAGCTCTTCATTTTGAGTAGCCATCTCTTCTTTTTGTTCCTGTACTGTTGATTGCTCTTCCTGTACCTGATCACTATACTTCTTTAAGGTAAATGAAATAAATGAATAGGCAACGGAGATAAAGGCCATATCAAAAAGAAGCATTTCTGGTCTGGCAACAACAATGTAGGTAGGGAATAAAATAGCCCCTACGTGCAGTAGCATAAGGAGTGATCCAAAAACGATAGAAACCTTCGTGACAATACCTGGCTTGTCATTTAGCATAATACGTGCCTGAGCCACGAGTACCAAGGCTACCATATTGGCTAAGTTGTGGATATTGCCAAAAGCATACCAGGCATAAAGTAAGAATAAGGCATTGTTGAGGAAACTTAATAAAGCAACACGATACCCTGGTCTTTTAACGGTAAAGTAAGCCAAGATGAAGTTAATGAGCGCATCAACTCCAAACATCCAAGTGACCTGTTTGTCAAATAGGATAAAAAAAGCTAGTAATGCAGCGCTAGTGGCAAATAACGCATTAGCAATAGATGAAAAGTACAGTACTCTTCTTTGGAATACTGTGATTTTTGATGGTTGCATTTGATAATTAGTTTTTAGAGGAGCTTTCTAAAAAAAATGTAAAGCAGGCTAATAGTTTGGTTGATATAAAAAGTATAAGATGTAAGCGACTCCTCGAAATAGTAGAGGGTGATAAAGGTAAGTTGTACTCTTTGTCTACGCTTTTTGTTTTAAGCACTTCAAGGAAGTACGGTGTTTAATAAATTGATCATATAGTTAATTTTTGAGATAAAAAAAACCTATCACGTAGCGTACTACGGATAGGTTTTTTAGTAGCGAAGACGGGAGTTGAACCCGTGACCTCAGGGTTATGAATCCTGCGCTCTAACCAACTGAGCTACCTCGCCAGGAAATTGAAAGTGATAGCAAGTGCTTGCTTTTAGTAGCGAAGACGGGAGTTGAACCCGTGACCTCAGGGTTATGAATCCTGCGCTCTAACCAACTGAGCTACCTCGCCAGGAAATATAAAAGCTATAAAGCAAGCGACTTGCTATAGTAGCGAAGACGGGAGTTGAACCCGTGACCTCAGGGTTATGAATCCTGCGCTCTAACCAACTGAGCTACCTCGCCAGAAATATAAAAATCATAAAGCAAGCGTTTGCTTTTAGTAGCGAAGACGGGAGTTGAACCCGTGACCTCAGGGTTATGAATCCTGCGCTCTAACCAACTGAGCTACCTCGCCAAGAAATGTAAAAGCTATAAAGCAAACGGCTTGCTATAGTAGCGAAGACGGGAGTTGAACCCGTGACCTCAGGGTTATGAATCCTGCGCTCTAACCAACTGAGCTACCTCGCCATTTGATTCTTCAGAAAGTACGTCTGTGAATCGGTGTGCAAATATGGGGGGTTCTGAATAATAATGCAAGTTTTGTACCCCTAAAAAATCCATTTTTGACTGAAATTTGTGCTATCTCTTTGATTTGTAGTTTGAAAAAATACCCATTTTTTTTGCGCTTAGATCTAGGGAAGGTACTTTTTTTCTAAACCATGGCTTTTACTATTTTTCGGTATCACCGTATCAACATTTTTTATATATTCCCACTTGGAGTTAGTGTGTCATCGTGATCATACTTTTTTTGAAGAATGAAAACAAACAAGCACTGACCAAGTATGAAATATGTACCAATGGAGTTTTCCTAGCTAAAACATTTCTATAATGCCCAAATATAAATATCGTCAGGAGTTTGAGGTGAATGCCTCTGTTAAAATGCTATACCCCTATTTCTCTACCGCAAAAGGTTTGTCAGAATGGATTGCTGATGAAGTGAGGTCTACGGATCAGAAAGATCACTTTGTATTTGTCTGGAATGGGGAAGAACGACCTGCTCGTATGGTAATTAAAAGAAAGGAAAACCACTTGAAGTACGCCTTTGCACCCACAAGAGAAGGAGAGGATGAAGAACCATCTTATGTAGAGTTCCTGATGGATTTTAATGAAATGACTCAAACAACTTTCGTTAAGGTGATTGATTATTCAGATATGGATGATGAGGAAGAGTTAAATGACCTTTGGGGGCAATTTTTTGAGGAACTAAGAACATTGGTAGGAGCATAACCTACTCCGTAGAGACACCTTGCCAAGGCATCTAAACCCATTAGTGTAAAAGTAGAAAGCAAGGGCGCTCCTTGTGGTCAATACCGTCAATTTAAGAAAAAGGTAAACACTGGTCTTTGCGTCCTCGCAAAGACCAAAAGATAATGTGAGCGTCCACGCTCAGGTTCTATAAGCGTGAGCGAGGACGCCCACATTATGTTTAAAATCCTAGCGAGGACGCTAGGACTAGTGGTCTAAAGACTAAGTTTTCTGATAGAAATAAAGGGACTACTTCCAAATGGATAAAGGTATAGGAGTATCTTCTCTGGATAATAATCCTTCTTCCTTCATCTTTCAGCTATAAGTTTATTTAGCAATCAATCTACTAGTACTTAGTTCCCCCTCGTGGTAGCCCCTATAAAAGGAGAAAGAAAAAAGGAAGAGACCTTTGCGCAGGGTTTTATTCCTTTTTCCTTTCTCCTTTATCCTTCAAAAAGGATTCTGCATATTTGTATTTTCATGAGAAAATTAAATAAACTCACTATATGTCTTTAGAATATTCTAAGAAATATTACAAACAACTTGAACAGGCGGTAGAAAATGAAGAGAATCAATTCCTGATTCAGGAGTTTTCAGGAAAGCACTATGCCGATATTTCGGAAATACTGTATCAGTTGGACGGACCTTCTTGTAAGTATATATTGGAGTTATTGGGTCCTGACGTAAGGGCTGATGTAATTTCAGATCTTGAAGAGGATATAAGGATTGAGTTCCTGAAGCAATATACTGCTGAGGAAGTTGCAGAAGTGATCGATCACCTGGATTCCGATGATGCAGTGGATTTATTGAATGAGCAGCCTATTAAAGCCAGGGAGGAAGTGCTTACAGCAATTCAGGACTCTGAACAGGCTGCCTATATCATGGAGCTGCTTCATTATGATGAGGATTGTGCTGGTGGTTTGATGGCCAAAGAGTTGATCAGGGCAAATATTAACTGGACGGTTAAGCAATGTATTGATGAGATTCGTCGACAAGCTGAACGTGTAGAGAAAATTATGACCGTTTATGTAGTCGATGATCATAATATATTGATGGGTAGAGTATCTCTTAAAGAGATTATTCTAAGTAAAGATGATACCAAGATCCAGGATATTTATGTTCCTGAGATTGCCTTGGTACATACCTTTCAGCAAGAGGAAGAGGTGGCAGAGCTCATGCAGAAGTATGATCTGGAAGTAGTACCTGTCGTTAATGTCCAAGGAAAGCTACTGGGGCGTATTACCATTGATGATATTGTCGATGTGATTACAGAACAGGCAGAGATTGATCAGCAGGCAATGGCTGGTATCTCAGAAAATGTGGAGTCTAGTGATGGTATTTGGGCATTGACAAGGGCACGATTGCCTTGGTTGATTGTTGGAATGATTGGAGGACTATTTGGGGCTCAATTTATAGGGGTTTTTGAAAATGAACTGACCTTGGTGCCTGCAATGGCATTCTTTATCCCTCTTATCACTGCAACAGGAGGAAATGTAGGCATACAGTCATCTACAATTATGGTACAGTCCATGGCAGGGTCTTCCTATATTCATGACACCCTATGGGATCACTTTGTGAAAGTAATTGGAGTGGCAGGGGTCAATGGATTGACTATGGCTTCTTTGGTGTTTGGATTTAATTATTTCTTTGCGGGGCCTGAGTTAGCAATGGTCGTATCATCGGCCTTGTTTTGTGTTGTAATGCTAGCCTCTGTCATGGGAACAGTGACTCCTGTAGTACTAGATCGGTTCGGGATTAATCCAGCATTGGCATCGGGGCCATTTATTACTACAGCCAATGACTTGTTAGGGTTGGGCGTATACTTCTCTGTTGCCAAGATGCTATTACACCTTTAGAGTTTAGAGTCTGGAGTTTGGAGTGATGAGTTTTTCTTAACTCCAAACTCCAGATTCTAAAACTCCTAACTTATATTAGCTTCTTTTTTCTCCGAAGAGGTCTTTCTAAGTAAGAAGTAGAACCCTGCAAGAACCAGTGGAATACTTAGTAGTTGTCCCATACGCAGTTCCAAGCCCATCATAAAGTCAGCCTGATGTACTTTTAAGAATTCCCATACAATACGGAAGCCAAAGACCAATACAAGGAATAATCCAAATAGACGTCCCTCTGCTAGTTCTTTTCCTTTACTCCAGTATAGTTTCCATAACACACCAAAAGTGATAAAGTAAGTAATTGCCTCGTACAATTGTACTGGATGTCTAGGGACATTACTCAATTGTCCATTTACTTCTACCAGGTAGCTTTTGTAGTCTCCTAATCGCTCAAACAGGAAGGCCCAAGGGAGGTCAGAAGGAATACCGACAATTTCAGAGTTCATAAGGTTACCCATACGAATAAATCCACCGGCTAGAGCAACAACTACTACGACACGGTCAACAACCCATAGAAAGCGGTGATTATATTTTTTGGAATACATCCATAGTCCAGTAAGGATACCAATGGCAGCACCGTGACTGGCCAATCCACCTTCCCATACTTTAAATATTTTAATAGGATTTGATAAGTAATACTCTGGATCGTAGAAGAAACAGTGTCCTAAGCGAGCACCCAATACCGTAGCGATAAGCATGTACATCGTTAGACTATCAACATCTTTTTCTAGTCGACCATCATTTTTGTACATTTTAATCATTAAGAATTGGCCAATAAAGAACCCTGAGGCAAAGAGTAATCCATACCAACGAAGGGAGAAAAAGCCAATATTGAAGATTTCCGGATCAACGTTCCAAGTGATATACTGAAGTAAGTTCATTTAAGCTTATTGATTTATAGAACAAAAAGTTTTTTCATTTAGGATGAGCGTATCTTGATATGAGTATCTACGCTTGGTCGCACAAAATAAGAAGCTTCTTTGTAAAAAGGTATTAAATAGTATGAATATTGATGGGTAAAAAAATACCCCTGCAAGAAACAGGGGTTGAAATTGGGTAGTATGTGCGAGAAATATTTTATGCTTTGCCGAAGAGATCCATGTCGACCAAGGTGTAGTAAATAGAACCTTTATCCGATACATCCATGTACATGACACCCTTTTCATGAAGCTCTTCCAATCGGTCTTTGGCACTATCAAAGCTTACTTTACCCTTGACACATAAGACCGAAGGAGATATCCTTCCTTTATTTTCTAGCGCAATGCGAATGATCTCAGCATCAGTGATGTGCTTTAGCGTTTTTTTATAGGCTTCATAAGAGCTATTGACATCATATAAAGTACTTTTAACAATATCGCTGAGTGCATAGACCGTTTCAAAACGCTCATTATATTCAATCGTGAGAATACGTTGTGTCAGCATGGAAGATAATTTGTACTTAGCATCTTCTTTGCTAAGTCCTGTGGCTCGAACAAATTCTTCCATCCCAATTTGTCCTCTGTGTTTTCGGATTAGCTCTATCACCTCTGTGTTGCTTATTTTTCGTAGGGCACTGGCGTATTTCTTACTGGATTGCTCCATCAGGAAAAAGCCTAAGCTACCGGCAACAAAGATGATAAGAATAATAAATATCACTTCTCCTCCTGGCATAGTGATAAACGTTTATTGGTGAATAATCATAACTGGTTGCTTCTCTTTATCTTATTGTTTACTACAATTGTTTAAAGAAAAGGGTATTTACGTTTATTTAAATTATCTAAAATTATTCCCATAATCAATTACTAGAATCATTAAATGTAAATTGGATTTAATCTATATTATTATTGTTGGGAATAATTGTATTATTTCGGTAGGAAAATGTGATTTTAAGGAAGGAACTGTTAAAAGAATAGATTTTTGTACATTGTTCCTTTAAGGGAAAAGGACTTTATTGTTGAATTATTTGTAGGTGTAAGACCGTTGGAGTTGTTAATGTGTAGCAATAATAGGGCAAATTACAGGTTGAAGGTACAGTAAGCTTTTGAAGACGATTGCAACGGTTTGTTGAGGCGGCACAAGCCGCCTCAACAAATTAGGATATAGTGCCTTCAAATTTTAATCGAGGATTGGCGCTGCTAGTGAGTGGCTCGAAGTCTTTAGCCAGGTACTGATAGTGCGCCGTGATGGCGATCATCGCAGCATTGTCTGTACAGTACTCAAACTTAGGAATAAAAACATCCCAGCCTCTTTTTTCTCCTTCTGCTTGTAAACGTTCACGCAATCCTGAATTGGCAGATACCCCTCCAGCAATAGCGATCGATCGGATATTATGTTGCTTGGCGGCTTTTTTGAGTTTCTTTATCAGAATCTCAATCAAGGTTTGCTGTATACTGGCACAAATATCAGGCATATTTTTCTCTAGGAAATCAGGGTCTTTCTGTACTTCTTTTCGCATAAAATTAAGAAAAGCGGTTTTAATCCCACTGAAAGAGAAGTTGAGACCAGGCGTACTTACTTCAGGAAAGTCGTAGGCTTTAGGGTTTCCTTCTTTGGCATAGCGATCAATCAATGGTCCACCGGGGTAGGGGAGTCCCATGATCTTGGCTGTCTTATCAAAAGCTTCTCCTACAGCATCATCCAAGGTTTCTCCAATGACTTCCATCTCCAAAGGGCTGTGAACAATTACTAGCTGTGTATGTCCACCACTAACCGTTAGGCATAGAAATGGGAAAGAAGGCTTTGGGTCTTCGATGAAGTGCGCCAAAATATGTGCTTGCATATGATTAACACCAATAAGAGGAATGTTTAGTGCCTGAGCCATAGATTTGGCAAAGGATCCTCCAACCAGCAAAGCACCTAGTAGTCCGGGACCTTTTGTGAAGGCTACGGCATCTAGCGCTGACTTTTCTATTCCAGCTTCTTGTAGTGCTTGATCAACTACAGGAACAATATTTTTCTGATGTGCCCTTGAGGCGAGTTCGGGAACGACCCCTCCATATTTTTGGTGAACTTCTTGGGTAGAAACAATATTAGACTTTACGTTACCATCAATAATGACAGCCGCCGAGGTTTCATCACAAGAGGATTCTATGGCTAATAGGATTGCTGACTTGCTCATGCAGTATTTATATAATTATGCTATGACTCCCTCTTCTTAAAAGGTAAAAGGAGGTAATGTCCTTTTAATCCCTATAAAAACTGTTAGGAGTTTTGTTAAAAACATTTTTTTAACCCCTGATTCATACTGTTATTTATTAAATTTGTCCAATTCTGTGTATTTTAGAGAGGATTGCTTCAACTAATCGTATTGAATCAGGAGCTGAATGAGGACAAAGTTACTAAATATTCATTATAAGCACATAGGACAATTGCTACTGAAATGGAGTAGTTCACTGTTATCACTTATGGTAATAGCTTGGACTATACTCTATATCCTATTGCATTATCCTCAGGTTCAGACGTATTTAGTGAAGGAAGGAACACGTTATCTTTCTGAAAAGACGGGATATCCTACGCATATTGATAGAGTCTCCATCGATTGGTTTGACCGGGTGAAGCTGTTTGGTGTGGAGGTACAAGACTTGGAGGGGAACTGCATGATTGTAGCTCCAGAAGTAAGCTTTAGTTATCAGTTAAGGCAAATCTATCAGCCAGAAGGACTTTACTTTGATGATTTTTACTTAGAGGGGACTACGGTATACATGGTTAATGATGCGGAGGCAGGGATGACCAATTTTGAGAAGTGGTTGCAAAAAGTGAGGGGTAGTGGAAATGCTTCCAGAAAAAAAGGGAAGAAGCCTCATGAGATTGTGGTCTCTAATCTGAAAGTAGAGAATGGACACTTCGAGATGCATTATCCAGATGCACCAGCTTCCGCTAAAGGTGTCTTGGACCCAAAACATCTAATCATAAGTGACCTTAATGGAGCCGCAAAAGATTTACGTTTTGTTGGCAGTAGAATAGAGATAGATGTTCGGGAGCTAAGCTTGAAAGAATATAATAGTGGGCTCAAGGTACATGAGTTAGAGGCGAACTATAACACGACTCCAACGCAGATGGAGTTCGAAAATCTATATGTCCGTTTTGGAAAGAAGTCATTTATTCAGCTGAGGCATACATTGCGATTAGGGTATGCATCTTATAAGGATTTCTCAGACTTCTTTAACCTTGTTCATATGGAAGGTGAGCTGGTTAATAGCAAGCTGCTTACGGATGATTTGCTAAGACTTAATGAATCCTTAGGACAATATGATGATCAGTACCAGGCTAAAGGGGTGTTGAAGGGTACGGTGGCGGACTTGTACTGGAATGAAGCGGAGGTTACACTAGGAGATTCTTCCATCTTCAAAGGAAACTTTTTCTTTCGGGGATTACCAAAGCTAGACAGTACCTATATGTTACTGGATATCTCAGAGGGTAGCTTATATCATCCGGAAGATCTGCAACAATACGCTCCAGAAACGGTGTATACCTATATGCATCGCATGGGTAAGAGTGATTTATCCCTACAGTTTTCGGGGTGGATGCATCAGTTTGAAGTGAGTGGTCAGGTATCTTCAGCTATTGGAGTAGTAGAGGCAGAGCAATTTAATTTACATACACAGGAAGAAACTTATCAGGGCACTTTGCGCTTTCAGCAGTTTAACGTGGGAGCATTGATAGAGGCCCCGTTGATTGGTGGTATAAGTGGAATGCTGAACATTGATGGGCAAGGGTATGATTATGAGAATAATCTTCGTCTGGCACTGAACACAGACTTGCATAAAGTGGCCTTTAATGGTTACCGATACGATTGTTTTGTACTGGATACACTTCAGTATACGGCAGAAGAAATATTGGTGAAAGGAGCTGTAGAAGATCCTTTCTTAAAATCATCAATATTGATCGACTACCTTTATGGTGAGCAACAGGGAAGTATTGATTGGACCTTGGATGCAAGAGATCTTTCAACACTGAATGTGTTGGATGATGCCATAAAGGTGTCTTCGGCAGGAAACATGGTTTTTTATGGAGACCATTGGGATAACTTACAAGGAACTTTAAACATAGGACAAACATTACTGGAGCGTAATGGGAGGGCAACGACTATCGATACCCTATCTTTAGAAACCACTTACACTCCTCAGAGCGGATATCGTACCTTGACGATAGAATCTGATATTGCAAGTATATTGGCAGAAGGGACATTTAATATTTTTGCCTTTACAGAGGACTTCACAAACTATTGGAAAAAGGTATGGGACTATTATGAGGTTAAGCCAGAGATAGTTGCTTCTCAGGAAGGCGAGAAGAGAAAGCCAGAACGAACCTATACCCTTTCATTTGATTTTGAGAATAAGGACCTTAATCGGCTGATTGCCCTTTTTGATCCGTCTATACGTATGTCTCAGGGCACCAAAGCCAGCGGAGGATTTCATCTGGGAAATAGGGATTCCTATTATTTAGATATGTATATGGATACTCTTATTGTAGGGACGCATTATTTCCTATCCAATGAATTACATGGGTTGGTTGACTTTATTCCTCATCAGGAAAAATTCAAAACTGTTTTAAACTTTTCATCTGATAAGCAGCGTGTTCTCGGAATGCCTTTCGAGAATATGGACTGGAGTCTTTATACGGAAGATTCCTTATTGCGTTTGGATGGACAAGTAGAACATGCCCGTTCTTCTGACCGATTAGACTTTAAAGGAGACTTGTTACACTATCAGGATAGTGTTGTGTTGCGCTTTCCAAATACTGAGTTTGTGTTGATGGGGTATGAGTGGGGGAATCCTACACAGAACGATAATATCATTCGCTGGAATAAACAGAAAGAACAGTTAGAAGTATTAAATACTGGGTTTGAACAGGGTATTCAGAAGTTCTGGTTAGATGGGATTGCCGGCAAGTATCCCGACAATGAACTTACACTAGATATAGTGGAATTAGATATCTCTTTATTGGAAAGAGCTTTGGATAAGGAGTATAAGGGTAACTTGAATATGGAAGCGTCCTTCTTTGAGCTCTTAGGGAGACGCCCCAAAATGCTGGGAGATATTTCTGTCGATAGTATTTATATAGAGGATTACCTTGTAGGGCATATGGAGGCCAGTTCTACTTGGAAAGGTAAAGAGAAGTTGATGGAGTTGTCTGCATCCCTCACCAGAGATGATAAGACACTGATGGAAGTAGATGGACGCTATGCTCCCGATATGCCAGAGGACCGTCAATTGGATGTGATGGTTTTGTTGAATAATACAGAAGTCAAGCTAGCAGAACCTTTCTTGGAAGGAATATTCTCCGATCTGGAAGGGGACGTATTGGGATACCTGTCTGTCACAGGGTCGCTAGGAAGCCCTAGGTTAAATGGTAATATTAAACCCATTGATGCCTATATGCGATTAGATTATACCAATGTTCGTTATCAGTTTCGTAATCGACTGGATATCATTGGAGATCGCTTTGTGCTTGATGGTATGGAAGTTATGGATGAGGCAGGGAATAAGGCCTCTTTGGATGGAAGTATTACTTACCATGATTTTGAGCGGCTTAGTTATAATATCCTTGTTTCCATGAATGAGCAGATGTTGGTATTAAATACTACTGAGGAGGATAATGAGCTGTATTACGGAAAAGTATTTGGAAGTGGGCGATTGAACTTGGCGGGTACAGTTGATGAAATAGATATTACTATTGACGGGAAGACGGAGCGAAATACTACCTTGAGCATTCCTTTGTCCAATGAGGAGGCGGTAGACCAGAGTGAATATATTCGCTTTAAAAGCGTCAAAGGTGAAGAGGCAGAAAAAAATACATCAACCCTGGATTTAGCAGAACAGGATGACTTAAAGGTACATTTGAATATGAATGTGGAGCTTACTTCAGGAGCCGAATGTCAACTTATTTTTGATAAAAATACAGGAGATATTATGAAGGGCAATGGAGTAGGGAAATTGCAGATGAACTACGAGTCAGATGGTGCTTTTACCATGTTTGGAGATATGAATATCCTAAAAGGGGATTATCATTTTACCATGAAGATTATGGATGTCAATTTGATTGACAAACACTTTACAATTTTGCCTGGGTCCAATATCATTTGGTCGGGAGATCCTTATGGAGCTAAACTGGACATGAAAGCCTCTTATGCACAAAAGACCTCTTTGTTGCCGATCATTCGATCAGCAGATGAGTCAGCAACAACGGCTCCTGAACTTAACCGTAGGTATCCCGTAGATCTATTGATGAATATGCAAGGCGATTTACTACAGCCAGAAATTACTTTTGGTATCGATATTCATGACTACCCTTCAGCTGTAACTTATACGGATGGAGGTGCGACACTATTGTTTCCTTTGGAAGACCATGTCTCTGCTTTTGAAAGACGTATCAAGGCTGATGAACAAGAGCTGAATCGCCAGGCATTTAGTTTGATCGTATTAAAGAAGTTATCTCCGGAGAATACTTTTGGTAGTTTGGATGGCTCCGCAGAAGGGAGTGTAAGTGAGCTGCTTTCTAACCAGCTGAGTAACTTTATGTCTAAATTGGATGAGAATTTCCAAGTGAATATGGACCTAAATGGATGGGATGAAGAGGCTTGGAAGTCTTTTCAACTGAGTGTTTCCTATACGATGTGGGAAGGAAGACTAAGAATATCAAGAGACGGAGGTTTTACAGATACTAGAAATGAAACCAGTGTAAGTAGTGTTATTGGAGACTGGACAGTAGAGATGGCCCTGAACAAACAAGGGAACCTAAAAGCAAAGTTTTATCAGCGCAACAACGATAGACTGTACCGTACCGAATTTGTAACCAATACTACTACTGGATTGAGTCTTATGCATACCAAAAGTTTTAATGAGCTTAAGGAGGTGTGGCAGCTTAAGAACAAGGAGAAGGAAGATAAATTAAAGCAGAAGGTGAAGCAGTGGATGAGAGAGCATCCGTAGGGGTACGGTGATACAATGAAAGCATATAATAAAATAATAGTAACGATAAATGGTAGATAAAAAGACGATAGAGGAGTGGATGAAGGGACTGCAAGATAACATTTGCCAAGCATTGGAGCAGGCAGATGGTAAAGGACAGTTTCATCAAGATAATTGGGAGCGCCCAGGTGGAGGTGGAGGTAGAACAAGAGTGTTGACCTCTGGTAATGTTATAGAAAAAGGAGGGGTGAACTTCTCTTCTGTACATGGTAAAGCTCCGGCTCAGTTGGTCAAGGCACTGGAAGTGGAGGCAGGAGAATTTTTTGCGACAGGAGTGTCGATTGTTATGCATCCTCATAATCCTCATGTACCTATTATACACATGAATGTTCGTTACTTCGAGATGGATAATGGAACTTACTGGTTTGGAGGTGGAATTGACCTTACTCCCCATTATGTGGTAGAAGAAGATGCTCAATGGTTTCATCAGCAATTGAAAGACGTTTGTGATAGACATCATGCAGACTTCTATCCACGCTTTAAGCAATGGGCAGATGATTATTTCTATGTACGACATAGAGAAGAAACCAGAGGAGTAGGAGGCATCTTCTACGACCGCTTGACACACGCCAAAGAAGAAGGAATGAGCAAAGAACAGTTATGGCAGTTCCATCAAGAAGTAGGAGAAGCGTTTGCAGGGATTTACACACACCTGATGAAAAAATATGCTGACAAACCGTTCACTCAAGAGCAAAAAGATTGGCAGTATATCCGAAGAGGCCGTTATGCTGAGTTTAACCTGGTATGGGATAGAGGTACAAAGTTTGGGTTGGAAACCAACGGCAGAACGGAGTCGATTCTTATGAGCTTGCCTCCTCAAGCCGAATGGCATTATGATCACCAGCCAGAAGAAGGCTCTCCGGAGGCAAATACTTTGGCTTTGCTCCGTAAAGGTATCGATTGGGCATAACATATGGAATCGTTGAGGCGGCTTACGCCGCTAGTTGAGCGCTCCGCTGTTGAGTTGAGCTTCGCTCGTTGAGACTTTCAGTACGGCTCTTTCTCAACAGTTCGAAGGACTACTCAACGGCACGAAGTGCCACTCAACAGCGGAGCGCTCAACTAGCAGCGTAAGCTGCCTCAATATCCCATGCATTGAATACTTTTTCCTTCCAAAGTGAGATAAGTACGCATGGCACTCACACTTAGACAAGAGTGAATAGGAACAATTCCTATAAGATCACCTACCTTGATTTGCTTCAAAAGCTCAGAAGTAGTCCGTATAATACCGTGCTCCTGTGATAATGCTGTCACGTAACTCTGTTCCCAGGGTGAAGACCATCCATTATTTGCTAAGGATACAATCCTTCCATAATCTCGGCTGCCATCGGTCTTGAAAATAAAATCCTTGGAGAGATGTACAGCTCCACCGTGTACCACAAATTCTTGTCGGTTGGGATGAATAGCGACAACAGGACAAGCCATTACCATAGCGATTTGATCAAAATGACATGCTCCTATGATATGTTGCATCCAGTCATAGAATACAAAGTTACCAGGTCTGATCTCATCAATTTCCAGAAAATCATCTGCCACACTACAAGTAGGAGTATCACCGGTAGATAAGATAAGGTTGGGATATTGTGGTACATAGATATCCTTCAGCTGATTAATAAAGTCCATACTTTTTAGGTGAATATTCATAACTTCTTCACTGGATCGAGCCTGATAGCTATGTCCTGTATGGGTAATAAAGCCACAAAATTGAAAATGAGCGTATTCCTTGATACTGTTCAAGGTGTCATCAATACGCCCAAAATCGCTGAAAGGTATTCCTGTACGCTGGGTTCCCACGTCAATCTTAATATATACTTGTAATGGTGTACGAACCTTTTGAGCTAATAAATGTACGGCATCTGCAGACTCTACCTGTATATTAAGTGTGATCTTACTCCCCAATTCACTAATTAATTCATGTTCCAGTACATTGACTGGAAATGCTACGGTGATATCATTCCATCCATCAGTAGCAAAATAGGCTGCCATTTGCATAGAGGAAACCGTAATTTTATCAACCCCAAAATCCTTGAACCATCGCCCTACCTCTAACGACTGATGTGTCTTGAAATGAGGACGGAAGATGATACCATTTCTTTTGGCTTTGGCAGCCATGGACTCAATATTCTTCAGACATTTTCTTTTGTCTAATAGTAAGGTAGGGCTTGTAATCATAGGGAGTGGGAATGTTTATTGATAGGTGTTCAGAGGCTATAATTAACGAATAATAATAATATCCGCTGACACAGCCCCTTTATAATCATCATAGCGTAAAATATAGAAGCCGGTTTGAAAAAGATCAAGTTTTTGGTTGAAGGCTTTACTTTCATATATTTTTTGTCCCAAAGGGGTATATATGGTGAATTCCCCCACTTCTTTAATAAAGTCGAGATTAAAGGTGCCATTGGAAGGGTTAGGATAAATTCTTACGCCCAATAGCTCTCTACGGTTATAATACTCTTTACTGGTAAGATGTAGATTAAACTGATAGGTGGTTTGGTCAAGCATATGCTCTTCTGTTAATTCACCGTCATAGGTGGTTAAGTCTATCATAAAGGTATTGATCCACCCATTGTCATAATATTCAGCAATGATCGGTAGAAGGTCCAGTGTATTCACTGCTGTTGTAGTGGTTTCAAATACGACCTCTTCTTGCTGTGCTGCATCGTTGATGATACGCTTTACACTTATACGGGCATTGCTGTAACTCCCTGCAGGCTCTAGAAATAGTTGATTCCCCTCAATGTTTTCCATAGTGATTCTAGGAGTCGTTTCTTCTCTTTGCGCCTGATAAGTATTTACGATGTCTCCGTCGTTATTGTAAAGTCGCAAAGGCAGGAATCGATCCGTTTCGGAAATCTCGGCGTAAATGGAAAAGCCATTCTTTCCTGCCGGAATCAGCTTCTGTTCATCTTCATATAATCTAACTTCGAAGTTAAAGCAATCCGTGGGTTTTCGAAGTGGCCCTTCATAAAGGGTATAGTAATAATAGTCACCTTCTTGACGGATTTCCTGTAGAGGATAAGGGATCAGATTGTCACAGTTATATAGTTCATAACTACTGCCCTTTACTTTGGATCTAAAAATAATGGCATATTCTTCTCCTTCTTCTATCTCTGGGTAATCCAGGTAGTTGAATAGTTCTCTGGCTTGTGCACGGTGTCTGAACTCATCATCATAGATAAGGTAATCTCCTTCAATATCAGGCATAGGAATATCTCTCACGAAATGAAAGGTAATGGAGAATGTACCTAATAGGTTTCCATTTAAGCTATAGCTACTGTAGGCAGCTACAGTAATGGTATAGGTGCCTTCTTGTAGCTTTTCACAGTCGATTCCGTTGGCATCATTTCCAAAAGAGGTGAAAAGAGGATCATTTTCCATTTGCTCGAACTCAAGCCCAGGGCCAGAGAAAGTGATCAATACACTGGCAGGCTCAAAAGGTTGTCCATCCTGGGTGAAATCTATATAGCTGAATAGACAGTTGTCTTCATAGTAACGAACATATGCACCATCAACAAGCTCAATGGCAATGCCTGCATTTTGATCCTCCAGATGAAAAATAGCCTGTAACGGGATATTGGTATAGTTGAAGGTGATACTTTGCTCACAAAGGATGTCACCTTCTCCATTGGGTTCTGCATAAGCGATCACTGTGATAGTATAGCTGCCGTCTTTCAGTAAGTTACCTTTCCCATAATAATCGCCGCCCTTATTACCGAACAGGGTATAGGGGCCGTCGTTTTCAATATTTTGATAGATGATTTCTTCTCCTTTTTTTAGGGTAATCATAACGCTCCCGAAATCTATCTGGCTCATTGCTCCAAATGAAAATTTCTGCACGTCCTTATAGTTCCTCAAGTCTATTTTATCGCCCTGTTTTACCTCAGTAAGAAACTGGTCATCTCCAGCATCTATAAAGTGGAAGGTAAAACAATCATTGGTTTGGGCAAGAAGACCTGATGCCATCAAAAGCAGAAAAAAGCAACAAACGAAAAAGGCTTGTAATGGGTACAGTTTTCTAGTCATCGAGTTGTATTGCTGTGTGAAAGTAGTCGTATAAGTATTCTAGGGAATAACCCCTAAAAATGAGGGGACGTTCCCTGCTTTAGAGATTATTTTACATTGATTTACAGTGAAGGATAAATGTCTACAGAGTAATGATTCATTTTCTAGGAAAAGTACATCCTTTCTTGCGCACCTTTATGCTTCCCAGAGAGTTCGTACGTAAAAAGAATGAGCATATTGTGTGTCATATTGCCCCAGTCATAAGCCCTCAGGAAGTCCAATCGCTGACTTCCAATGAAACATTGGAGTACGTGTTAAGGAGAAAAAGGTAAAAAGTAATAGGTAATAGGTAAAAGGGATAACGTAGTTTAATTTCCTTCATCCTTCATCCTTCATCCTTCATCCTTCATCAAAGCCATTTCTTCTTATAAAAATAAAGTAACGGAACAGCTACCGAAGACAACATTAGCACGATGGCAAAAGGATAGCCCCATGCCCAATGCAGTTCCGGCATATTACTAAAGTTCATGCCGTAGATACCAGCAATAAGGGTAGGAGGACTCAGACAAAATGTAATCACGGTCAGTAGCTTAATGAGCTTATTCTGGGCCAGGTCAATCTTACTGTTGATATTTTCTTTTAGGTCGTCAATACGTTCGAAGTTATAGCGAATATGGTCATTGAGTACCCTAAGGTCACGAAGTTCGCTATCCATAGCTTCTCGCATATCAATAGAAAAGCTCTTGCTTCTTCTGAGCATTAACATGATCTGTTGTAGCTCCAGTACACTCTCCTTTAATAGGATATTATCAAATCCAAAAGCCATCAACATGTCTAAATCAGCAGAGGTAGAGTATTCCTGTTTCTTGATAATGCGGTAAACATGTTTCTTGATACGGGCGGTTTGTACCTGTATCAGATCGGCATAATAGTCGGTAAAGTGCTGTATAAGAATTAAGAAGAGTTCTTCAGAGGAGTCGGCTTCACTAATTTCTCGTTTTTTTACTTGGTAGACCCTATGGGTAGCCATAAAGGCTTTCATGTTATTAAAGGAGAAAATATTTCCATCCTTAAAAATAACGTGAAAATAAGTCTCTTGTATGTGGTTGTCTTCCCCAGAAAATGGTACATCAATCGAAATGGCTAGTTGCTCATGCTCCTCACTATACCTGGAGCTGATCTCAATATCCTCCCGATGGTAGAAGGGTTGTAAGTTAATCTGAAAAGTATCTTCTAACCACCTATACTCCTCTAGCCCACCGTCGACTACCTGTATCAGAAATACGTTATTGAGATTGGTAGAAGAAAGTTCCTGTATACGATTGAGGCGACGAAAATAGCCGCCTTTCATGACTAATTCGATTAAGGGCATGTAGAGTAGGGAATTTGGGTTAGTTAATGATGACTATAAGATATTGATATAAATGTTGCAATCGTAATTTTTGCAAGGCCATTTTTATATTAGTGATGAGTTATGAGTTAACAGTGATGAGTTTTAATTTTTCCTTAAGACAAACTCATAACTCATAACTCATAACTCATAACTCATAACTCATAACTCATAACTGATCACTAGCTCTAGTCCAACACCAGCTTATTCACTTCAAATTCAAATTTCACTTCAATGGCTTCATCCAAGATCTGGTCAGAGCGTTCGTATATAATCTTGTATACAGAGACCACTTGACGAGCGACAGCCTCAAAAGCATCTTCTAGTTTATTTTCTCCATCGACAACGATTACGTTATTGTTGGAGCTGGCAATGGCTTCAAGGTCTCCCTTATCAAAATCATTCCCTTTTAGTCCAATACTGATACGGGCATAATTCGAAGCAGCGATAGAGGCTTTGAGTGTTGAAGGACTATCCGAGTCGTTATCTCCTCCATCAGTGAAAACCACCAATGCCTTAGAGCCTTCAAAAGTTAGACTGTCCAAAATAGAGATTCCTTCTTGTGTAGCTTGAAATAGGGCGGTTCTGGAAGCAGATTGTGAGAACTCTTCAATAGTGGCTTTTAGTTCATCAGCATTATCCTTATGAAAAAACTCAGTAGTATAGATGTTTTCCTTGCTGGAGAAGAAGACCACAGCAACTTGAGAGCTTTCAGAACTATTGACCACTTTGTCTACATAGCGCTTAGCGTACTCTTTTAGGCTATCTTTTAATCCTTCCAGGGATTCACTCATATCCAATACCAATACCGTAGCTACATCAGTTTTAAAACTACTGGATAGGTTGGTAAACTCATCTTGAATATCAAAGGAGCGATCATCTTTCTCATAAATATTGATCTGAGAAATTTCATAGTTATGGCGATTGCTTTGTACACGTACACCATCCAGAATAACTTGAATGGTACCATTTTGCTCATCAACAGTCCATATGCTGTCAAAATCTATAAAATGACTTTTATTGATGGTAGAAGAAGAAACTACAGGTCCTTCTCCTGAACGGTTGCTGTAGTTGAAGGTAAGGAACTCACTTTCTCCTACCCAAAGTGGATTTTTCTCACAAGAGAACAGTAAAATTGATAATGAAATAAAAAGAATGATTTTTTTCATACTAAGGATGTATTGTTAGTGTAGTAAATAGTGTTCAAACAAGCGCTCAAGTAACAATTACCCTACCAAATAGAAATAAATGAATCAGAAAGCCTCTCCTCATAACTCATAACTTTCCACTATCTTTGTCATAATCGATTTTTTATCAACCAATTCTAACAGAGAATGAATAAACTTCACTTAAGGCTATTATTAGCCGTACACTTACTTTTTAGTGTCAATTATCTGTGGGCACAGTCTCCTTTAACCATTGATCAAATCATGGAGGGAGAAGACTTTATCGGACATCAGCCCCACCGCTTCCAATGGTCAGAGGATAGCAAAACGCTATACTTTTATTGGAACCCAGAGCAGAAAAGCTACGAGGAACTATACAAAGTAGCGGCAGGGAAAAATACTGCAGAAAAGGTAGGAGTAGAGGAGCAGAAGTCCTTGCCGGCTGCTCGAGGTGATTACAACCAACGTTATACGCAGAAGGTCTATGCCAAGCAAGGAGATATCTATTTATATGACATCCGAAAAGGCAAGGAAACACAGATTACCAATACGGTAGAGCGAGAGCGTAATCCTAAGTTTCTGTTGAATGAAAACCATATTGTATTCCAAAAAGGAAACAACTTATTCATCTGGAAGCAAGAGGATGGTAGTATCCAACAGGTAACCAATTTCAAAAAAGGATCGAAGGCAGGAGACCCTTCCCAAACCAAACAGCAAGAATGGTTGGAAGAGGATCAATTGGCTCATTTTGAGATCTTAAAACAAAGAAAAGCAGATAAGGAATCAAGAGAGGCTTATCAAGAGCAATTTGAGGTTAAAAGACCATTAGAAATTTACCTGGAAGGAAAGAGTTTGTATAATACGACACTTAGCCCTGATGGAAAATTCGTGACCTATACCTTGCGTAAATATGCGAAGGCGAAGAGCACAGAGTTGATTGACTACGTGACGGAATCGGGATATGCGACATTACAAACGGCTCGTCCAAAAGTAGGAAGCAAGCAGGATACGTTTGAGACCGCCGTTTATGATATCGAAAAAGATACCACTTATACGGTGGATACCAAGCAGATCGAAGGCATCTTCGAGAAACCAACGTTCTTGAAGGAATATGTAAAAGAAGGGGAGAAGTTTGAAGAAAAATATGAGAAACCAAGAGAGGTGATTATTCATCCGGCTGTATACTCGGCTGATGGAAAATATGCTGCAGTAGATATCCGTGCGATGGACAATAAGGATCGCTGGATTATGTTATTGGATTTGCCAACCGGAAAGCTCTCGCTAATTGACAGGCAGCATGATGACGCATGGATTGGTGGCCCTAATATCTCGGGTTGGAACCTATGGGTTGGAGAAATCGGATGGATAGGCAACAAATTGTGGTACCACTCTGAGGAAACCGGTTTTTCTCATTTGTATACGTATGATGTAGTTTCTAAAAATAAGAAAGCATTAACGGCAGGAGAATTCGAGATCATTAATACGCAGGTTTCCAGAGATCAAAAGTATTTCTACTTGACGTCCAATAAGGAAAGCAGCGCTGAGCACCATTTTTATAAGTTGCCGGTAGCGGGAGGAACAATGCAGAAGATTACTCAAATGGAAGGAGGGAATGAAGTCACCCTTTCTCCTGATGAGAAGCAACTGGCCATTCGTCACGCATTCAGTAATCAACCTTGGGAGCTATACTTAAAATCCAATAAAACAACGGCTAAGGCAACCCGTATTACCAAGTCGACCACAGAAGCATTCGATAGTTACCAATGGAGAGCTCCGGAGGTGATTACCTTTGATGCTCAGGATGGTGCAAAAGTGCATGCAAGACTATACAAACCAGCCAATCCTAAGCCGAATGGTAAAGCAGTTATCTTTGTACATGGAGCAGGGTATTTGCAGAATGTACACAAATGGTGGAGTGTATATTATCGAGAGTACATGTTCCATAACTTCCTGGCAGATCAAGGGTATACCGTATTGGATATTGATTACAGAGGGAGCGAAGGATATGGACGTGATTGGAGAACGGGTATCTACCGCCATATGGGAGGAAAAGACTTGTCTGACCAAGTGGATGGTGCCAAGTATCTGGTAGAGGCACACAACATTGATCCTAACCGCATCGGAATTTACGGAGGTTCTTATGGAGGGTTTATGACCTTGATGGCGATGTTCACAGAGCCAGATGTATTCCGCTCAGGTGCAGCTCTGCGTTCGGTAACGGATTGGGCACATTACAATCACCCTTATACCTCTAATATCCTGAATACGCCGGAAGAAGATCCAAAGGCTTATCGTCGTAGTTCTCCTCTCTATTTTGCAGATGGACTAAAGAAAGATTTAGTGATCTTACACGGTATGATGGATGATAACGTACAGTTCCAGGATGTGGTTCGTCTATCTCAACGCCTGATCGAGCTAAGAAAAGAAAACTGGGAGATGGCAGTATTCCCTATGGAGCCACACGGTTTCAAGGAGGCTACTAGCTGGGCCGATGAGTACAAGAGAATCTTTAAGCTGTTTGAGAAAACACTTTAGGCAATGAACAGTGGGCAGTGAACAGTGGGCAGTGAATAGTGGGCAGTGAACAGTGGGCAGTGAACAGTGGGCAGTGAATAGTGGGCAGTGAATAGTGGGCAGTGAACAGTGGGCAGTGAACAGTGGGCAGTGAACAGTGGGCAGTGAACAGTGGGCAGTGAGCAGTGAGCAGTGGGCAGTGGGCAGTGAACAGTAGGTAGCTTTAGTGATTTGCATTTGATAAATAGAAGTAATACCTTTTATAATCCAAAATAAGGATCACAAAAAACTATTTACCGCACACTGTACACTGCTCATTATTCACTGTACATTGCTCACTGTTATTATGGGAAAAAGAAATACATATTCCGTAGGAGGCAACACACTATCTGTAATAGAAATGGGAGACTCAGCCGATCCCGTAGCGATTTTTTTACATGGCATTCCCGCTTCAGCAGAGCTATGGAGAAGTAGTATGAGTCGAATCGCCCAAGATGGCTGGTACTGCATGGCACCGGATTTGCCGGGGTTTGGACAGACAGAGATCAAGGTCAAAGATCCTTCTGCCTATACCTTGGAAGGGATGGCCAAGTTATTACTACAATGGATGATGCAGGAGGGGTTAGGAGAAGTGTGGTTAATCTCTCATGATATAGGAGGAGGCGTAGCCCAATGGATGCTTTCCGAAAAACCCTTGCTTTTTACCAAAGCGACATTTAGTAATAGTATTGCGGGAGACTCCTGGCCTGTAAAAGATGTAGCACCTATGATTAAGGCGGCTAAAACGAAGATGTTTGCCTGGATGGCACTTTTAGGTTTTTTCAAGAAAAAAGATCTGCATCGGGCAATTGCTAAGACCTTCCGTCAACAGCCTATTGAGATGGATGAGTTCGAGTGTATCTTCTACGATGGGAAATTCAGTAACTTTCAACGGGCTAAAAAATTCCAGAAAATGCTACGATCACTGGATAATAAATACACCCAAGAAATTTTAGGAAAGCTCTCCTTAGTGAATGTTCCCGTACAGTTGGTATGGGCCATGGACGACATTTATCAGCCTTGGGGGATTTCTGGAGTAATGCTTAAAGAAGCCTTCCCAAAAGCCACAGTCACCCAGATCCATAATTGCGGCCATTTTCTGCAGATCGATGATGTCGATAGCTATACCGAAGCACTTTTAAGATAACCGTAGGGATACGCCATTGATGCGATCGAGTAGGGTATTACAAATTAGCACAGGGCACCGCCCTGTGCCTACAATTGAAAATGAATATGATCATCATGCCTTACCGCCCGACACCCATGAAACCTTAGTTTATGATGTTGCAGTTTCATTCGGGTTTTCAGATGAGGTTCTATAAATACTTTTTTTACACTAATTTGCTGCAGGATCGTTTGCAGTAAAGTCCTATTCCCCTGTATAGAAAACGTTAGTTCTTGCTCCTTTTTTCCTAAGGTTAAATACTGTGCATAATCATACTGCCAGAATCCTTGATTCTTACAGACTTCTATTTGATTATACTCTTGTTTCAGCGGTTCTTCAAAAACGCCGTACCCGCTATTGGAGGGTTTTAGATTGACCAGCTGCTTATCCTTATTGCTATAAATAAAAGAGAGATCTACTTTTTTTCCATCGTTATGGCTCAGGTGAGGAAATAGTGGAAACCCCTTGATAAAAGGGAAATTAGCATCCAAATAGACGACTTTAATACCATGGTGTTTTTGATCCAAATTCTGACTGATTTCCTGCAAGGCTTGATTTAATGCTGGAGTAACATAATTCCTGTTAGCTATTTTGTAAAGCATAGAATGGGCTTCAATCATCTCGCTTTCCTTGATTCTTTCTCTTCCAAACAATGGGGCGACATAGGGTATGACGAGAAAAGTAGCCAATGCATATAGCAGGCTAAACAGCGTGAGCCGTTTGCCCCACCAATAGCGGGATTTCTCCCGGATAAGCAGGATTGTGATCAAGTAGATAATTCCACCAACTTGGGTGAGTAGCGTTAATAATAACGTTATAGCTAAGTGAAAGAGAATAGAAATGAACATAAAAAATGGTGATAGTATCATCAATTTACAGACCCAATAAACTCATAAAGCCACTCATAGATAGGTTCCAAAAATTCACCAATCCTTACCCTGAACTTATAGCCTAAAACAAAGAGACAAATGGATAAGGTCGCTTTTAGGTATTGATGAAAAGACTCTTCCCTGCTTTTTGAGAGCACTTCTTGACTAAGCACTTTTCCCGAAGCAATCGACTGTTGATATTGCTGTATAAGGGTATGGCAAAAGTTTTCAAAGCCTTCTGCTTATCCTTTGAGGGGAATCCGTTGATCGCTATTCGAACCGCTTCCTCTTGATAATTAATGGTAATGATGTGGTGTTGCTTGATAGGAGAAAAAGAGTATACCCATGGAAGTTTTGATCTGAACTTTAGATGACGTGTTTCTTGAGTCTCCAAGGAGTACCCTAGTCCCTGAAAGAAGCGAATGCTTAAGGCTAAAGGATGCTCCTCTGTTGAGAAGTTTGTATTAAAAGTAGTTTGAATGAGCATAATTGATACTTCAATGAATCCTTAAAGCTTGATTTGAATACCCATTCCTACAGTTCCTATATTTAAGGTAAGGTCGATTAATTCTATTTCTTGTTGAGTAGGGATAGCAGGGTTTTCAAATGTGACCGTATTGCCAAAATGTATGATTCGCTGTCCTTGAACGGAACAGGTAAATGCCAGATGATCCGTAAGTGGGGCAACCAGTTGAACTTCAGCTTGTCCTCCTAATCCGAGAGTATAGGCCTCTCCAAAAATAAAGACCGGTAAAATTCCTGCTTTAGGAAGGATTTTGATGTTGTTGCCTAAACTGTAGCCAATAGAAAGTGGTAGTTGAATCGTTTTATAACTACTAGAGCCCGACGCAATCTCATTGGAAAAATTACTAAAACCAATATGATATCCATACTTTTGAAAAGTAATACCTAAGCCTCCTACTAGGTTGTTTTTGGAGACATATTGGTAACTAGCTCCTATAGAGGATTGAATCATGTAGTCATAAATTATTTCTGGTGAGGTGGTTTCAGTGGATTGAATAACTTGTTCTGAGGTATTAGCCTGCCATTGATTGGTTATTTCAAATGATGTATTGTTAGAAGGCTTTGTCGTATTATTATATTGCCTTTTAGGAAAGGAACTAATGGTGCCGTATCCTTGGATACTAAATAAATGTTCTTGTGAAAAGCCTTGAAGAGATACGAGGAATAAGAATAAAATAGAAGCAAGGTATTTCATTGTTTATAGGGTATAAAGATTTGAAAAAATACAAAGATCATAGTGATAAAAATCAAACTCAAGATAACGATTATTCAATAAAATCCTTTAATAATCAATCTGCTAATTGTTTGTAAGCCCTTCCTTTCTTTTCTATTTTGCATTAACGCTTTTTAAACTTGATCAAATGGCATCCATGACAGACCTCTTTTTTCCCGCAATTTTCTTCGCTAGCTTCTTTTTATTCATGTTTTTTGTCAACTACTTTATTAGTAAGCAAACGCATCAAAGAGCAAGGACTTTACAGGCTAGTCCACACCTTCAACTCCTAGCAAGAGAGAAGAAAGCGGTAGTGCAAACCACCTCCTTTAAAAAGCGTATCAACTTACTTTCACGTATTCGAAAAGTGGACCTTTACCTGCATCAGGAGGGAGTATTACTGATAGGGCATCAACAATCGTTAGGATTAACCTTCTATCAGTTTCTATGGGTAACGAAAGGTAAAAAGCACTTTCCGGTTCCCAATGCTCTTGCCATACGCCCTGAAAAAGTTTCTACTTATCTCCAAGATAGCGGACCTTATGGTTTAAAGGAGGAGTTGGTAGTAGCTCTATTAATTTCAGAATACAGGATTTGAATGAAGAAGAAGGTCAATTGGTGGAAGCGGCATTTAAAGTAAAAGTATAATAGTTATACGTTACCTCAACACCGATCACCACCTACAAGAAGATTTGTGTTTGCATCACAAGGCCATTCACTCGCTCAGGTCTTGCTCCTGTGTAGTTTTGCAAGGAGTTTTTATACTCCAGCGTCACCTTGGCATTATGTCCATTGATAAACCAGTTGAGACCTACTTGTAAGGCATCTCCTGAGTTTTCAAAGGCATGATAATCCCTGACACTATAGGCCATATAAGGCATCACACGTCCTACCGTACTTTTGAATGGCAACAGGTAACCTACCTGTCCATAAATAGAGGAGCCAGACCCATAAGTGGTGCCAAGGGTATAGTCATCAAAGCCATAATGGTAGTTATAGTATACCACATAGGAATTAATAGCTCCCTTGCCCAATGGAGCATCGTAGTACAGGTCTACGGCAAAGTGATTGACATCTCCTCCTACTGCTGTATTCTCCTCTTCAATTTTCACTACCCCATTTTTGTGGTTGAAGAAACCTGCACCCAAGTTTAGGACTTTCTTTTTGCCCATATAAGTACCGACCCTGTAAGGAAGTTTATGCCCTTCTTTCTCTAGCAAGTTGTATTCAAAGTAACCGGCAAAAGCATATCCAGACGCTTCACCCAAAAGCTTTTTACCTGAGTAGGATATATCTCCTACCGCCAATGAGGTTTCATCCTGAGCACCTAGCGCATGGTGGATCGGATCGTTGATGGCTACGGAGTAACGGAACTTACCCATATACCCCTTGGCATATATTCCCAAATGTCTGGCAAACTGATCGGTCAGGCCTAGCTGTGGCCATGCTTGTCGGTAATTATCTAGGGTAACAAAGTTTAGCGTACTGGCATTAGTGGCTCTGCTCAAACCATTCCAGTAGTGTAAACCTGCTCCCACATATAGCATTTCGTTATTGGAAACCTTGAATTCTCCCCAGGCGCCATGCAAGAAGATCTGTGTAGCATTTGCTGTAGCGGCATTTGTGGCTCTGCTCCCCAAGGGATCCATATTGGAAGCACTCAGGTTATTCAGTCCAAAATGGGAAAGTACCAGAAATCGGGGGGATATCTGTGCATAAGCCAGCAGGCGCGACCTTCTTATTCTCAAGGAAGGATTGATATTGTCGCTAAGGTTGTTGTCCTCTGCCCAAATTTGGTTCCATAGAATAAATCGCAAGTACTTGGAGCCATCCTCTGATAGGGAAAGTTTAAGCGGCTTGTACTCCGCCGGGAAGTCCTGTTGATGTTTTGTCTCCTGTCCCATCGAAGGGAATAGGAATAAGACCTGTACTAAAAAGAGTAGGCCCAGTCTCAGTGTCAGTGATTGCATTATTTCGTTTTCTTTTCTAATGATTGTGATGGGAGAATGCTATAGTTGACGTATCCCCTTCATTGGAATCGGCTAAAAATAACTAGAAATAGTTCAATTAAATCCACTGATTAAACGTTGTTAACGAGATGGGAGCTTCGAAAAAGAGTATTTACTTAGAGCTTGTTTGAAATACTGATTTAGATAGAGAAAATTTCTATAACCTGTTCAAATTGATTCAAATTTGAGAATAATAGTGGTTCTATTAGTTGAAAATTTGAGTCGATTTGAACAGTGATTAGAGGAATTTTCTATCTGAAGATGTATTCCAAACAAGCTCTTAGTCTTCTATAAAAAAGGTTTCCCATGTGTCCTGAGAATAATCTGTCGTGTTAGCCAGGGAAAAAGGGTGAGGAGTTCAAGAGTGCGGTAGGCCCAACGGGTATTCTTGAGAATCCCCTGCAAGATTCTACCGGTTTTCAATCGGCTGCCAAATTCATTTTTCCATTGCTTGGCATAGAGTTGCTTGAGCACTTCCCAACTCATTTGATCTTGAAAATACCTCTCAAGCAAGGAGGCTAGCATGTTGCTGCTTCTAAACGCCATGCTCATCCCGTTTCCTGAAAGGGGGGCGATCAGTCCGGCAGCATCGCCAATCATAATAATGTCTTTGTGAAAGAGTTCCTTGGAGGAAAAGTCAATCTGAGAAATTGCCAGTGGTTTTTCGTACAAACGCTTGAAGCCGAGGAACTGACGTAGGTAAGGGTTTTCTGAGAGGATTTCTTGCTCCATACGGTGAATGCTCCCACCAGCCTTTTTCAGGTTCGTCGCTGTGGTAAGGTAACACATGCAGTATCTATGGTCTTCTATCTTGGAAATCCCACAATACCCCTCCTTGAAATTGTGAAGCCCAATAAGGTCCTCAGGCAAGTCGGCCTCAACGTGGTACTTTACCCCTATAAAATCACTGTATCGATGCTTCATTTTGTGCTTTCTTTGTAAGGCCTGGTCAAGGTTGGATTGCTTTCCAAAAGCACCTACAGTAACCCTTGCTTGAAGGGTGGTCGTGCCACTTTTGACCTCAAAAATGTCACAATGGAGACGTTTTACGTGATTCACTCCATGTCCTTCCAATACTTCGACTCCAACATTTTTTGCCTGCTGAAAAAGTAAGTGATCCAAGCGATACCGAGAGATGCCAAATCCTCCAAGCGGTAAGGGAGCCTGCAGACTCTTACCCTTAGGGGTGGTGAGTTGTAGTCGTTCTATTTTTGGCAGTTGCTCATGCGTTAGTGATACCCCTAAGGATTCAATAAAGTCCCAGGTCTCCATAGACACATACTCCCCACAGACCCGATGAAAAGGATAGCGTTTTTTTTCCAGTAACACGACTTCATAGCCTTTTTGGGCCAGCTGGATGGAAAGGCTCAGTCCTGCGATTCCTCCTCCTATAATGGCACAATCATACGTTTTCATGGCGACCAATCATTAGCCAACGGAAGGCCCACTTCCATTGCAGTTGTACATGAGTGATATTGGCTTGCTGGCAAAGCGCCAATAATTCCTTTTTTCGAAAAGCCCTCAATACAGATAAAGGAGCATCATGCTTTACCAAATAGGATCGGGAAAATAAGCGCGTAAGCCACTGTATGCTATAGTAGGCCAGGAAGTGGCGGTGAAGGTCGTTGATCACAAACCCAATGCGGGCATGCTTTTTCATCCAGGTCAGCAGCTCTACCATAGAGGGATTATCCAGGTGGTGACAAAACAAGGAAGTAATAATAATATCAAAAGGGGGGTGCTCTTGCTGGGACAGCAGTACCCTATAGTCGGATTGTATCCAGGTGATAGGCAATCCGGCAGTATTCTGCTTGGCATATACAATACAGTCCTCTTTTAGATCTACCCCCGTGAGCGCTATATCGTATTGCTGATGCAAGTGAAGGTATACCTGTTTTAAGGTGTCCCCACCACCGCTGCCAATATCCAGAATACGGATTGTTTGCCCCTTAGGAATGGACTCAAGTAACTGTTGAAGCCCCTTGAGTACCACCTCATAACCGCCCAGTTGCTGATTGATCGTATCCAGCTCTTGCAGATTACGAAACAACGCATCCCGAGGAATATCGGGTGCATCCAGAAGCTCTTTTTTTTCAGATCGTTGACGAAATAGCAACATAATATAGTAGTTAAGATGGAAGTCTTTTGTGGAACCTCGTTCTAGAGACCGTGCTAATGCGAGGGCGTACATTGTATCATCAGGTCAGAAAGTAGTTTTTATGAACAGTTTCTGTTTATTACTGATCGTTTAAAGAATTTTGCTCACTGCTCACTGCTCACTGCTCACTGCTCACTGCTCACTGCTCACTGCTCACTGCTCACTGCTCACTGCTCACTGTAAACCAACGTCAGTCCTTCCATCGTAAGCCCGGGTCCAAAGCCAGCCGCAAAAATCGGGAAGCTCTTGTTCTTGGGGTGGTCCATCAGTCGCTTCAACACAAACAGTATAGTGACCGAAGACATATTGCCGTGGCTTTTTAAAGTCTCATAAGAATGTCCTAATGCTTCTTTAGGAAGCTCAAGGGCAGTGCCAATATTTTGCAGGATTCGGGGACCACCAGGGTGAAAAGCCCAGTGAATTTCCTCTTTGGTTTGATAGGGAAATGCCTGATCGATAATACCATGTATCCAATGGGCAATATCCTCTTTGATCAACTGTGGTACATAACTACTCAAGCGCATCAGAAATCCCTTGGAGGAAAGGTGCCAGGCCATATCCTGTTTCCCTTTTAATAATAATTGGGAATGGAACTCATTCATTTTCAACGGCTGTTGAAATCCTTTTTTATTATGGGAAACGAGGGCAGCGGCAGCGCCGTCAGCAAAAATCGCATTGGCCATTAAGTTGTCTTCGCTATCATCTTGTTGCAGGTGTAACGTACATAGTTCTACCCCAGCGATGAGCACCACAGCCTCTGGGTCTCGGGCGCAAATGGCATCGGCTTGTCGAAGCGCATGAAACATGGCATAGCATCCCATAAAGTTGATTCCTGTGCGAAAAGTGGTCGTCGGTAGCCCTAGTTCCTCAATCAGTGCAATTTCCAGCCCAGGAGCCGATAGTCCTGTACAAGACACTGTAATCAGGTGTGTCACTTCCTTTTTATCAAAATCTCCAAGACAACGATAAGCAGCTTTGGCGGCAAGGTCTGCAGCGTGCTTGTAATAGACCTCCATACGCTTTTCCAGAGAAGGAGCCTCTTCCTGCTCAGGGCCAAAAAGCAAGGATTTCTCAAAGGCAGGAGTGAAGTCTGGCAGTATCGCATGTCTTTGAGCGATGGCACTTTTCCGATAGATAATGTCTAATAATCGTTTTTCCTTTTCTTTATGGGGAGGCAAGGAGGCCTTCATAAAGGAAAGGATATCAGATTGCTTATGCTTGAAAGGGGGAACAGCAGTTCCTATGGATAAGAGGTAGTTCATGGTATGTTGATATTTTTGGAGGGATGGAAAAATATTGTTGCCTAAACCGATAACCACCACATCGCCCCATAAGTCAGGTTCATGGAAACGGCGGCCAGCAGATTCATGCGCATGGTGTTCTTGAAATTAGCGGCCGAAGTATCTTGCCATACTTTTCTCATCCAGTAGACAAAAAAGAGCATCGTAGGCAGCATCCCAACTTGGAAAACCATAAAGAAAAAAGCACGTTCAGGCAGAAAGTATATTCCTAAGAGTAAATTAGCCAAAAAGAAGCTACATAGACTGACCATAAAAGTACCTTTGTAGCCTACCCAACTGCTCAAGGATATATCTCCGTTTTCTCGATCCTGCTGGTGCTGATAGATCTGTGACAAAGGATAAGCACCTCCAATCATCAAGGAAGAGGTCAGGGCAGGCATCCAGCAGTTGACCAAAGACTCCGTAAGGGACAATCCTGAGACGGCCATATAAACCATCAGGAAGGTGTAAAAACCCTGAAAGAAAAACACCACTGAAAAGCCACCAATAGGATACTTTTTCAGTCGTATAGAACGAGCGCTATAGGCACGAGATGCCAGGATATATCCTACCAATAGCAAGGCAGGAAGTAAACCCAAGAAAAATGTCGTAAGCCCTATAGCTACGGTATCCAGTAGGATCGTGATCCAGAATAACTCTTTCGGGGGGAGTGGAGGGTGTTCTACGCCACCAATGCTATCCGTATCCTGATCCATAAGGCTATTGAAGGCATTGCTGCTCGGATAGACCAACAGGTGTAAAATGAAAAATAACCACCAAAATTGCTTCCAAAGAAAAACTTCAGGCTCAATTTGACTGACCGCAAAAAGAAAGACGGGAAGCAATAATAAAGAAAAAGGAATTCGAAGTAATACCAAGATATCCCGCAGCTTATGTCGGGGAGAGAGTACAGTGTTGTTGGGCATAAAAAGTGTTGTTCAGTCTACAGATTTATCCCTTAAGATGAAAGGTTTATCACTATAAAACAACATTGTATCGCTGAAATTGTTTTTGGCAGGGGAAAATAGAATTTAGGTACCCGAGGGGGATTTTCAGTCAATACGCAGGTCTTTATCTCATGGTAAAGACCTGCGTATGAGGTTTAATTAAAGAATCGCTTTAATATCATCCTCCATTTTCTCTGGCTTTGTCGTAGGTGCAAAACGCTTGACAGGGTTTCCGTTTTTGTCAATCAAGAACTTCGTAAAGTTCCACTTGATGTCGTTACCCAAAGTGCCTTTTAGTTCTGATTTAAGGTATTGGAACACAGGGTGGGTATTGTCACCATTGACCTCGATTTTGGCAAACATTGGGAAACTTACTCCGTAGTTGAGCTGACAAAACTCCTCAATATCTTTTTCCGTACCAGGCTCCTGGCTACCAAACTGGTTACATGGGAATCCCAGAATCACCAATCCTTGATTTTTATACTTTTTGTAAAGCATCTCAAGCCCTTCGTACTGAGGGGTCAATCCACATTTGCTGGCCGTATTAACCACAATAATGGTTTTTCCCTTGTACGCATCCATCGACATTTTCTTTCCACGGATGGTTTCTGCCTCTAAATCATAAAATGGGGCTTTTTCGATGTGCTGAGTATGTTCCTCCGTAGGATTCATCAATGTTTGTGCGCTGATTAAGCCTACTGCCAGAATAAGAATACCTCCAATAATTTTTAATGTCTTTGTCTTCATTGTTTAATAAATGTCTTATATGATTATATCGTGAGCAATTCAAATATAATACAAATTGTTGTTTAAAATATAGTATAGTAATTAAGATTGAAGCATATCCGCAGGATATCAGGTTATCGTTTAATTAAGATTGTAACCGTCATACTACCCAAAAGCTTTGTTGAGTGACACTGTGTGTCGTTGAGTGGAGCTTCGCTCCGTTGAGATGTGCTTCGCACGTTGAGATTTTATAGTACTATTTCTCAACAGCCCTAAGGGCTACTCAACGGCACGTAATGCCACTCAACTAGCGGCGCAAGCCGCCTCAACTGTCGGTTAATTATTCAAACTTAATTAAACGATAACCTGTCTATTATCTCGTAGACAGCGACAAGGTCAACCTGAATGACTATACAACAATAAACCAAGAAGTGTGTTGTAGTATTTAAAGTTAATTTTGTCGCTGTCTACGGAATAATAGATATCTTAACCGATAACCGAATATCACACGACAGCTTCAATCTTAACTACTATAGTTTTCATAAAAAAATAGTATCAGGAATATGGGAAATACTGTATTGAATACTCCTCTTTCGTTTGGATGTGGAAAAGTGATGAAGAACCGCTTTATGTTGGCGCCATTGACCAACAGACAAAGCCATGAAGATGGGACCTTGTCGGAGGATGAGTTTCACTGGTTGACGATGAGGGCCAAAGGGCAGTTTGGCTTGGTGATGACCTGTGCCTCCAATGTACAGCAGAACGGACAATGCTGGCCGGGGCAGCTCGGAATCTATGATGATAAACACATTGCAGGACACCGAAGGTTGGCCGAGAAAATACAGGAATATGGCAGCTTGGCCGTGATACAGCTGCACCACGGGGGAATGAGAAGTATCGAAGAGCTTATGGGGGAGCAGCCCGTTTGCCCATCAGCCAACGAAGAGACCAATGCCAGGGCAATGTCCTTGGAAGAAGTAGAGCAGCTCAGAGAGGACTTTATCACCGCAGCCATCAGGGCACAGGAGGCAGGGTATGATGGCGTGGAGCTTCATGGGGCGCATGGATATATCTTATGCCAGTTCTTGAGTAGTGAGATCAATCATAGAGAAGATCAATATGGAGGGAGTTTGGAGAACCGTTCCCGTTTGCTCTTTGAGATCGTAGAAGGCGTGAGAGCAGCTTGTGGAAAGGAGTTTATGCTCGGTGTAAGGCTTTCTCCAGAACGCTTCGGAATGAAACTATCTGAAGTGAAAATCGTCGCTCAGCAGTTGATTGACAGCGGAAAAGTAGACTTTCTGGATATATCCCTTTGGGATGTCTTCAAGAATAGCGATGAGACTGGAGAACCCCTAATGGAAACCTTTACCAACCTTGACCGCAAAGGTGTGCCCATCACAGTAGCGGGTAAGATTCATAGTGCCGAAGATGTAAAAAAAGTATTGGCTGCCGGCATTGACTTCGTAAGCATTGGAAAGTCTGCGATTCTGCATCATGACTTTCCGGAGAAAGTCATAGAAGATGACCATTTTCAGACCATAGAAACACCCGTCAGTAGAGCCTATCTAAGACAGGAAGGGCTAGGAGAGACCTTTATTCACTATATGGCAGAAAGGTGGGAAGGTTTTGTGGAAGGGTAAAAGGGTTGGAAGTGATACGCATTCCAATGGTATTGAAATGTAGCAATTCTACCATGGAGTTACTCTAAAAAAAGAAGAAAACCTTTATCTATAAAAACTAAACTATCACTATAATCGCTAAGTTTATATTCCCAAATTATCGGTTCAAAAAAATTAATCTCTATTTTAGATGAGTCTTTTTTAGATTGTGAATTTTTACGTAAAAAAGAAAACTCCGTGTAATCATCTCCTTTTCTAAGGAAAAAATCACTTTGTTTCTTATTTGTAAATACCAATACACTTTTGTTATAAAATTTAAAAAAACCAATAGCTTTATCAGACTTTCCTTCTGAATAAGAAGGGAAGTCTGATTCGTGAAGAATTGAAATCTTAAAATAATCTTTTGATTCTTTTGAATATTCTTTCATAACAAAGATATACCCCTCTTCATTCCAAAGCCCATGTTCATCTGATACAGCATATAAAACTTCTTCAAAATTAATGGTGGGGTGTAATTGGGGTAATTGATGGTTTTGAATAGTCCATGAAAATTGGACTAAAATAATCATTTCAATTAATTTTTTCACGGTATTATATCTTGGAATCAAGTAACTAATGCAGCTGTTTTTTTATAGTGAAAAACCACTGTCTATTCAGATATACTGTGTGCGAACGGGGCCTTACTGAATCCAGATATATTCAGACGAGTTTTTTCCAGAAAGTATTATAGTTTCCTTGTTGTTATTCAAATTGTAAACTCGTATTTCCCCCTTGTTGGAGTAGGCAATTTCGTTGTTGTTGGGAGATAGTTTCGGAGATTTCATTCTTTTGGAAATTGTTTGTGTAAGTTCTCCGGTAGAAGTGTCAAATAGTAAGACTTTTCCTGTTCCTGATTGCATAAAGAATTGTAGTAAGCTTGTCTCCAGAATGGGGACTAAGAGGGTTTTCTCATCCTGAGACAAGCTAATATCAAAAATACCATTTCCGGTTTTCGCATCAAAATAGCCGTCATAATGATAAATGTTTCTGGGGTACTGCTTGCTATCCATTAGAAAAATGTCTTGCTGCTTGAGATAAGCAGTTTGATAAGCTCCTTTCTCTACCATTTTAATGCTAGGGTCTATGCTTTGTATTTTGTCTAAAAGTTCAATTTTTCCCGGTAGAATATATTTTAATGAAATAAGGGTGTCGGCCACTAACGCTACTTCCTCATTTCCTTTAATTTGCTTGTAGTAAGTTTTGTTGCTTGATTCTTTTTTGAATGTTTTTACATACTCATGTTGTTCCTGTAGGGTACAGTTCATGCTGTCCAGATTAATGGAATAGTAAGACCATTTGTATATAGCTTGTTTACTCGTAAGACTTAAACTGTCTACAATACCTATGCGTATCTTATCGTTAGTTTTGCTTAGTGAATGATAAACAAAGGTTTTGTTGTTAAATAGATCTTTGAAGATAGGAGTAGGGGGATTGTTCCCATCCCAGAGAGATAACCCTTTGTGGTCTTCGGCAATTATGAGTTGGTGGTTGGATTGATATTTTGATTGCTTATGACAGGAGCTTATTAAGAAGAATAAGGAGAGGATGAGTAGAAAAGTCTTCATGTTATTAATGTTATGCTGATAAAAACCAAGCTATTAGACTCAGAATTAGGGTGACAAAAGAATATTAATGGAGGTTGAATAAAGTGCTTATAGACCGTAGTTGTTTATCAACTAATGCAATATATTTTTTAGGAATATGAGTTTTGAGAAATTTTATAGGTTCAGGATTTAGTCCCCAAGATATTGTTTATACTTTTCCCTAAAACGGTCATCGGATTTCATTTCATTTAAAAATAAAAATACTAATCCTCTATCATTTTCATACACCAAGCCATTTGCATTTAACCTTTTCACACTATCAAAATAAATTCTTTTTGTTCTTCTACCGTTAGAATAAAAATCACAAATCATTTTTGGAAAAAAGAATGAGGATATAGGCTCTGATTGAATAGTTTCTGAGGTTATAACACTTTTATACAATGAATCGATAGTCTCTATAACTAAAGGAGAAACTATGGTGTCGGTATAGTTGTACTTATCCAAATCATAAACTGAATAAGCAGCCCTTGACCTTATTTCAAATGGCTGGTACTTTATTAGTATAGTATCATTTTTAAACGATATATCGCGCGAAAGACCTAAGAGTTTGGCTTGATAATAACAATCGTCTGATTTCTTATTGACTTCATGACAAGCAAAAAATAATATAAGTAGAATAGGGTAAATTGATTTCATGAAAATCGGGAATGTAAAGTGAAAAGAGTGTAAAGCGTACTATTAGAGCATGTTTTTAGAAACAGTCATTCTCCTTAATCAAGAAGGAAGACTTATCTCTCCATAAGGCCCAACAAGTTTTCAGAGTATCATACTCCTGAAATTTTGGTACTCCTAAGTTGCTTGAGATTCGCATTTTTGCCCAATTCCCAATTACTTCTTCTACATAATAGCAATTGTTAATATCGTATTTGATTGTATCCGAATCCATTTTAGGTTTTGTACGAAGAGGGGTTATACTTGGATCGATTACATTTACAAAATTATGTGCAAAATGCTTTCCCCACTCTAAATAAGTTAACCTAGTGTCCGACGCTAGCCATAAGTACTTAGGTTCAGTTTTAGAGTTAACTTCTACAAGGTATCGATTTTCATATCTATCAAAACATCTAAATGCTAGCTCATCCAAGCCTTTTAGTCCATATTTGGTTTTGACTCTCAAGTTTCCATTATCAATAAATTGATTCCCTCTCACTTCACCACTTTCAACTTTAATTGTTAATAATGGTACGCTATCATTTTTATTTACAAAAAAATCATGTCTAAAAATCAATAAATCATTTGGGTTTTCAGGGTAGTCCAAAATAACCATTCCAATCCCTTCAATTACATTGGAGGAGTTATTCCTACCTGAGTAGTTATCAGTAAATCCTGAGTTCATTATAGAATCACTTAAAATTCGCTCATCGTCATCTGAATCGTAAGGAGTAAAGGGAAGGGCTGTGTATTCTTCAAATAGTTTCCAAAAGAAGTTGTTTTTATTCAATAAGAATGAGTACAGTTTATTACATTCATGGTATATCAAGTTATCAACAAATATGGAATTATTATCCATAAAATAGATTCTTTTGACTCTTCGTCCGTTTGAATAAAAATCACATACGATTGTAAATAAATCAGAAGAATCATTATTAATGACCGTATATGGATGACAAAGTAGTACTTCTTTAACGCTGGATACGATATACTTAACTTCCGCTTCTTTAGTTGCTGTAATATCATATAAGATCCTATTAGAGTCTTTTAATACATTCGTTTTTTCATATTGACTCTGCTCAGTGAGGTATTTTACACAAACAGAGTCAACTATTTGTGCCGTAGAATTATATGATGCAAATAAGAAACTAAGAAGTAAAAGTTTTCTAAACATTTTGTCTGCAGGTAGTTAATGAAGTCAAAATAAGTATAATCCAACAATCCCCCTAATAACCAATCCAGTAAATTCTTGTAGCACCTTACTTTCTTTTCTATTTTGTAGGGCTGTTTTTAACCCATCGTCTACGAGTGAACAGTGCTATTATTTAACTTAAGTTGACGACCTTGGCTACAAGGCCTATCCCTACCAATAGAATTTGTTCTGCTTCTCAAAAGATTCTCCTAATGGAATAATTTTTGATCAAGAGCCTGTTTCCGGGGAAATTACCTGAGGAGAATATTTTAAATGCACTAAACAACAAACCAATATGAAAAAGTATTTACAGCTAACGGGATTACTGATCGGGCTGCTATTTGGAAGTTCTCAAGCTTCTGCCCAGGAATTGACCGTAGTGGGGGGTATAACCCTTACCAATGAATATGCCCAGGTTTACAACACCATTGTCAGCGAGAATAATCTATGGAAATCCGGTTACCACATTGGGGTTGAGATGGATTTTCCATTGGTGGATGATCTGGCCATACAAACAGGATTGCAATTACAAAAACGAGGTTATTCTACCTTCGATAATATCTTTGGAGAGGAAATCAAAACGAGTTTCTCTACACATTACCTGGTTGTTCCCCTATTGGCCCGCTATCAGGCACGAATAAACTCACAGCTACAACTACAGGCAACGTTTGGCCCTTACCTGGCCATGGGACTCTGGGGAAAGATGATTAGTGAGGAAACCCTATTTGATACAAAAACAATTGGAAAGGTATATTGGGGAGATACCGAAGATGACGATTACACCCGTCCGGATATGGGTTTCCGCCTGGGAACCTCCCTGCTCTATGAAAACTATCGCATCGGCATCAGTTATGATCTAGGACTTTACAATACCATGCCTACTGCTTTTATCGAGGATATGAAGTCGCAGCATAGGGGCTGGCAGTTGATGATGGGGTATACCTTACCTGGAAAGTAATTAGGATTTAACACTGGGAGAGTTGGTGTCTTTTTTTTTGGTAGATCGTCATTGGCAGAGGTGCTTGCAGTGCTATGTTTTTTATTGAACTACCTTTCTTCTTTTGGGGAGAAGACCATAACTATCTTCTACCTTTGGGGTCTACAGGATTTGCAGGATTGAATTGTAGGATCACTCGACGGAGACGCCATGTAATGGTGATCTTGTCTCGATATACACAGAACTATCGGTTTATTACCCACATTTGAATCATCCACCCAATCGGATTTATAAGGAATAGGCCGTATGGTTCGCAGTGCACTCCCGTCGAGTGCACCTAGTTTGCCCCGCATGCAAACATATCTGGCAGCTTGCAAGAAAGCTGTGCCGCCTAATCGGA
>NZ_BAABJX010000043.1:0-68213 GCF_039543525.1 Algivirga pacifica | reverse complement strand
GGCACTTTTTAAAGAAAAAAATATGAGCCACCCCTTAAATGTTAATATGGGATGACTCATCTTTCAGTATATAATCAGTTAATCGCCTAAATTGTTTTGATGTTATTAAAACAATCTCTGATAGTCAATCGTTTATTCTTCCCTTATAATCTCCATAAATTGCTCTTCTATCGCTACTCCATTTAACCATGCTTTCTTAATCGACACTCCATTGTCTTGAATATCAAACTCACAGTACAGTGTATCAAAGACGGTTTCATTAAAAGATATCAACGTGGTAGAGGTCTCTCCCTCGTAGTAATCAGAAGCATATACTGCGAGGATCAATGCACTATCCGGTGTATAGTAAACATGATGCATATTGGGAGCATCTAGATTCCCATTATAGACGTACTCAAACTCATCGCCCTTCTTGTAATAGACTTTGATATCCTCCTTCTGATAGTGCTCTGCAAAATCAAGTAAATTCTTCCCCTCCCTGTTCATATAATGAAGCCCAATTTGTGTATCAATATTTACACAACAGACAGGCTCATCCTTACAAGCTGTCAGCATATAAAAGAGTAGCAAACTTATGCTATATAGTTTTAGAGTAGTCTTTTTCATTGGTTATGTTTTTGTTTAATGATGTCATACATCATAAAGACACATGATCTTTGGAAATAGACTACACCTAAATCAACTTTACAAATGTTTCAAAATCATATTTAAGAGTTCCACGCTCTCATAAGGTTTCATAAGGTAATCATTCATCCCCTTTTCATTACACTTGTCAATACAATCTCTTGAGGCATTGGCTGATAGTGCAATAATCACTTTATCGTAACCCTCCTCTCGGATCACCTCAGCAGCATGGTAACCATCCATCACAGGCATCTGAATATCCATAAAGATCAAATCATAGTCTGCTTCTTTAACCAGTTGAATCGCTTCTTTTCCGTTGTTTACGATGGTAACCTCTGCCCCTAAATGCTCCAACGTTACTTTGGCACGCAACAAGTTTATATCGCTATCATCTACCACCAGAATGTTGTACTCCTCTTTAAACTTGAACTTAGAGACATCCAACTCAAACCGCTCCACCACAGGGCTTTGAGTGGTATACTCCATCTCTATCTCAAACCAAAAGGTAGAACCTTGTGCCTGATGTACTGGAGGACTTATAATACCAATATCTCCATGCATTAACTGTGTTAACTTTTTGCATATAGAAAGCCCTAATCCTGACCCTCCATACAACCGGGTGGTGGACTCATCGGATTGGGTAAAGGATTCAAAAATCAACGCTTGCTTTTCCAATGGAATACCTATACCTGAATCCGTGACCTCTCCCCTTAAGACCATCTTAGACGAAGACAGCCTACGAGCTGTAAAACTCACATCGATCGATCCATTTTCCGTAAACTTGATGGCATTATTCGTCAGGTTAATAATAATCTGATTTAACCGGGTAGGATCACTAATCACATATTCAGGGACACTATTGTCAATATGAAATGAGAAAGTTAGCTCTTTCTCTTCTGCCAGGAACTTATAAGGCTTCAGGCAAAAGGTTATATTCTCTCTAATCGAAAAATTCTTCTTTTCAAATACGAGTTTATCCTGTTCAATTTTATTGAGATCAAGAATATCATTCAAGAGTCGATTAAGGTTTTTCCCAGCATTGAGAATTAACTCCAAGTACTCATCCTGTGTCTCATCGGTTTCCGTGAACTTCAGTAATTCCGTAAAGCCCAGGATTCCATTTAAGGGAGTACGTATCTCATGGCTCATATTAAACAAGAACCTACTTTTGGCCTCGCTAGCGGCATCCGCTTTCTCTTTAGCAAGGATCAATTGCCGCTCGGCTTCCTTTTGTTCTGTAATATCCCTTGCGATAATAAGGATACCATCCACTTCATTTTGATTATTGATTAATTGGGAGAAATTAATGGATGTTGGAATTTCCCTCCTGTCTTTAGTCGTAAAGCAGGTTTCTATATGTGCTTCCCCTTTCTCAGCTATCTCTGCTTGTACATACTTGATCAATTCTCCTTGCGGATCACAGAGCAGCTCTGCTATATTAGCAGCCTTCAGTTCCTCTTCTTTATATTGCAATATTTGACAAGCCACTTCATTCATGGAACGTATACTGAGATCCTTATTAAGGATAAACAACATATCGATAACTCCCTTGTAGATACTCTGCATAAAATCCCGGGAAACCGTAGAGGTTTTCAGCTCCTCCCCCAACATATTCACTCCTTGTATGATAGCATTCAGCTCATCATCATCATCTGTGGAGTCAATTCTATAATCAAAATTACCATTGGCCACTTCGAAGATTAGGGTACAAATATCTTCGATTCTTTGTTGTACAGTTAGCATATTTCGTATATAGTTTCTGGTCACTGAAGTAACCGCAAGAGTTTGCTTGAAAACTCATTTTTAACAAAGAGCACTCACAAGCAAACCCATTGATTACATGATATCACCCTTCTTTATTTACCAGCATGGTTGCACTCATTGCTTCCAACATATAGTTATCCTGGGCATTCATAAAAGCTACTTTAGGATAAGGTTTTGCCCCTACCTTTTTCTTCTCAATCGCAGCAGAGATTCCAAAGTTCGCTTTTTCAAAGCCTAATTCATTCGCTCGTCTCACCGTTTGATACAAGGCCTGTCGGTACACTCCATATTCGTAGACATAGTCATAATCCATTCCAATAAGCATAAAGCTGTACGTCTTGGAAAAGGTATTCTTATGACAAAAACAAACCGCCACAAATTGACGCTCATCACTAACGCCTTCCTTCAGCCTAAGCAATATAAACTCCCAATTGGGGTCTACATTCATCTGATTAAAAACCTTATCTGGAAAATCAAAAGAATTGATTGCTGTGTTTTTTGCCTTGACATTCTTAAACAGTTCTATTCCCCTATTCAGCTCTTCTTCTGAAAGGAACTCCTTCACTTCTACCTCAAATAAATCCTCGTATCGTTTGATCTCTTGCTTAAAATGTCTTTTTCCCCTTTTCGTCAAGGTATCCATAAAGCCTTCCTCTGTTTGCCAACTCAAATCTTCTACGACACAAGACGCTGGCATATCCACCTTCACATAGCCTTGTTCAATCATATATTCCTGAAGTTCAACATCACTTTCAGCAAAATCCCTTAAAAGAATATTTTTTGCTTCTACTTGCTCTTGCTCCTGATTGAGCGTTTCCATCAACAGCGATAAAGCCTCTTTCCATTGATCGGTACTTCTATCCAGGTATAAGTGGTCTCCTTCTGTGAACAAGCTTCCCATGATAATGGACTTTGATGTAAAGTAGTAAGGATCTACTTGTCTTTTCTCTTCCATTTTCCTGGAGATAGAAGCATCCAAAAACATGTCCTCCTTGTATAAGGCAATAACAGCAAACGTGATCAACACAGGCTTTTGATCTCGGTCCGTAATCACATAATACCTGAAGTCCCAGCAATCTTCCGGCTTCTCGTTCTGTGTAAAGGAAGCTTCTAAAAACCTTAACCCTTCCCAGTTATACATTCCACGATGTCCTAGAAAATGGTCCCAGACATTGGCATCTACCTGTTCAATTGTCGTATAAACATTCACCTTAAAGGTCTCCTCCTGTACAGGGGACACTATTTTCTCAGCCTCTGGCTTATCTTTAGGTGCTTTTAGTTTAAAGTTTTTTAGAATTTTCTCCTTGGTTTGCCCCACCTCTTCCATCGCTTCATGATAATGGAAATCCAGTTTCTCTACCAAAGTGGTAATATCCTCTTCCGTCACATGATTGGACATGGTAATTCTTACCCCTGTACGACTTGCTGGAACTGCAGGGAAAGCTGCTAAGTTGACATAGATGCCATCATCTATCAAACGCTTGATCAGCGTATTGCTCATGGCCATTACGCCAGTACCAATATACCCTATAGGGCTATTATTCTCCGCGATTAATGGTAAAGTAGTTTGCGTCACCAACTCATTGAAATGAGCAATATTTGCTTGTAACTGTTGCTGCAACTGAATAATCTCTTCACTGAGGTGAATTTTAGCTGAAGCGACAGATGCTCCAAGTATTGCAGGTTCCAGCTGTACCGAGAAAGTCAGTGGTCCTCCAAACATTTTTACTTTTCGGTGCCACTCCTGATCCGGGAACAACGTCAAACCACCACAAGAGCCAAATCCTTTCCCCATGGTCGCCGTCAAGATCATTTTTCTGTAAAGCACTCCATCCATCTCTTGCATCACATAACCTGTACCATGAGGGCCTGCCCAACTCATCCCATGCGCATCATCCACATAGAGGTATAATTGCTCATACTTTTCGGCCAACGCAATCATCTCTTTGATAGGTGCAAAATCTCCATACATGGAGTAAACACCATCCGCCATATACCATATCTTTCGATACTTATTCCTATACTTTTTAATATAGTGTTCTAGCATCTCCAGGTTGTTATGGCGTATCATTTCTACGTGCACTCCTGCTGATAGCAGCTTCTTGGTAACTTCCTGTACACTACTGTGTACCTGATGATCCAAAATCACCAGATCGTTATTTCTAACGACTACCGGTATGGTTGCTAAATGGGAGAGAGTACAATTTTTGGAAATGACTACTGGTGCACCATACATCTTCTGAATCAATGCCTCTAGCTCGGTATAGAGAGGATTGGAAACGTAGGTTTTGGACATGGGAAACTGGGTTCCAAAACGTTCAATAGCAGCAATAGAGGCTGCTTTTACAGCAGGGTGTTGTTCTATGCCTAAGTACCCACAAGTACCAAAGTGCAAGGTTTCTTTTCCCTGAAAAGTCAGGTGCCTTCCATTTAAAGCATTGTCTTCTGCATACAGGTGAACAACTCCTTTTTCTGATGCGACGGATAGGACTTCATCGACCGTATCAATGATGTTATTATGTCTGATTTTTGCCATTGTTTTATTTTAATTGGTCATAGCTTTTCTTAAGTTAATATTTATTAACAAAGCTCCTAACCCTGCAATCCAATGAACAACGTAAGGAATATTATAAAAAAGAGTGAAACGCAGTTTGCTGAAATATACCTGTCGGATGGCATTTTATTCTATGATTATAAACCTATGAATGAGCTATCCCTGAAAGTTGCGGAAGAGTGTGTACAGGACCGTATTTTATTCTCCAATAAAACAACCTATCCCTGCTTATTTAATATTCAATCGGTCAAGGAAGTCTCAAAAGACGCTAGAGACTACTTGGCCAATGAAGGCAATCAATATATCCTTGCCAGTGCGATTGTCATCAGTTCCCCTATCGTAAAAATGTTGGCTAATTTTTTTATTCGAGTAAATAAGCCTAAAAATCCAACGAAGATTTTCACGGATGAGGTTAATGCTGTAGAGTGGCTTAATCAGTTTAATAAAACGAATGACACTGTTACAAAATAGTCCAAAGATGATGTCCTATTTATCACTTCTCTTAGAGCTTGCTTGGAACATATGAATTAGGGTTGAAAAGTATAATTGTACTTTTCAACCCTAGTCTTTTATAAAGAAAAAATTTAACCGGAGACATCCCTGAAGCACCAGGGTAAGTAAAAAGAAAGGAACTATCTAGACACGGATTCTATTATAGGAAAAAGGATTCTTCTTATACTGAATTGGACAGTTTTACCACTATCCAGTTTCATAACGCTGAATAAGCACTATTATGAAAATTAACAATCCCGCATCCCGATGGGCGCTTTCTATACGCCCCAAGGACCGTGTACTCGATGTAGGGGGAGGAAACCATCCACATCCCAGAGCTAATGTTATTGTAGATAAATATGAGGACGACGATACCCACCGTAACGGAAACCTCAAAGTATACCGCCATCAGGAGTTCATTAATGCTGATGGAGAAAGTCTTCCTTTTGAAGACAATGCTTTTGACTATGTGATTTGCTGTCACGTCATGGAACATGTACCCCATCCAGATCAATTACTGCATGAGCTCAGTAGGGTAAGTAAAAGGGGGTATATAGAGGTCCCTTCTTTGCTAGGGGAATTTCTTGCCCCTAAAGATTCTCACGAATGGGTTTCTCTTGAAATTGATAACAAGATTGTCTGTGTGAGGAAGAATGATATAGGTATGAATCAAGTTCGTTTTGACTTTGGAGAATTATTTCTATATCAACTACAAAAACAATCTTTAGCCTACAAACTTTTGCTCCGTACAGAGCCGAATCTCATGACGGTACGCTATGAATGGCAAGATGAAATAGAAGTAATTGTAGATCCTCAGGACGAACGTCTCCGACGGTATTTTACGACTCCTTGGGGACAGCAACAAATTATGGAGCAATTCCCTAAGCGACAATTGCCTAAAGAAATGTTGGATACTTGTAAGGCGTTCTTTAATCTTTGCAAGACGTATGTAGGCGGCTTTAGGGCTTAGCTTTTGAGCGTGGACGCTCAGAGCAGTTGGAGGCGACCACATGGGACAATGCCGTCAACTTAAGGAAATAGTGCATGTAGAAAGAGTAGTGCAAACCCGCTTCAGGTCGTAGGGAGGACCCTACGACCAGTTTCTACCTTTTTACTTTCAGCTTAAATTGACAGCATTGGGATCGCCCCTACCTATTAAAAAATAATATTCATTCCTACATAAATATCCCTGCCTGGGCGATAAATTCCTCCCCAATCCAAATGGGTACGGTAATAGGCATCCAATAAATTATCTACCCCTACCTGAATATGGCCTCTTTTCCCTTGCCATTCCACTTCATATTCAGCACGTAAGTTTACAAGGTAATAAGCCTCCGTAGCTTGCTCTTCAAATACTTCGCTTATCTCATTCTGCTGATTTGCATATTCATACTCTGCCTGCAACTGCCACTGCTTATACTGGTAACGCAAGGCTTGTTGCCAACGCAACGGAAGCATCATAGGCAACCCATCCCCATCCTCTAATCTACCGTGCGTATATTGCAAAGTGGTCTTGGTACTTAAGTCCTTTGTTAACCACCAATGCGCATTGGCATTTGCTCCAACCATATAAGCCGAAGGGATATTGGTATAACGCTTCACTCCTTTAGCACCTACTGTCATGCGGTTGAGGGATGGATCTGTTACTCCCATAATATAATCCCGAAACAGGTAAGCAAAGGTACTTACCCCTAGTTGTAACTGCTCTGTCTCATGGGAGGCTTTAGCACTCCATTGCCACGCCTTCTCATTCTTAATGTCCGGACTACCGACATAGTCATACCCATCAAAACGATTAAAAAGGTAAAAACCATAGATTTCAGTAATCGTCGGCTGTCTACTAGTATAAGCTCCCTGCATAGAAAACTTCCATTGCTCAGAAGGTTGGTAATGAACCTCCAACTGAGGACTAACTAATAGACGCTCATCCGCTCCCTCAATTGCATACCCTAAGGTCTGGAACTGCTGTTTTCCAAAAGTAGACGTCATCAAAGTATGCGCATAGTCCATTCTTAAGGAAATATTCGTTTTCCATTGCGTTGTCCATTGGGTAGACTGACGGGCATAAACGCCTCCAACGGTCCTGCGGGTATCAGCCCAGGTCAGCATAAACATAGGTATTCCACCTTCCTGATTGGGGTACATTGTCATTTCAGCCCTAACATCATTGGTATACACATCAGTCTTCAGCATCAACTGATGGCGTCCCCATTGCCACATTGTCTCCACAAAGCCTCCATAGGTATCCGACCAGCCCGGCATATCCATACGAATAGGAACGTCTGGACGTTTGGAGTCATCCATGATGTGTGTAATGTTATTGCCATATATTTTGGCTTGGAGATGATGTAAACTCCCCTGTTCCGGATACCACTCATAAGTTAGTCCATACAGATTCCCTTTTGCCGAAGACACATCCATCGGCAAAGCCGGATAACCCACATCCCGGGCATCATCCATAATTAGGGAAAGCCTCAGCGCACTACTTTCATTCAATAAGTAGCGTAGATTTAGGGAGTGATTCATCTTGGTATATTGAGAGAAATCTACTTGTTTTCCCTTACCATGAAGATAGTTCTGATGTTTCCTCCAACCTCCGGAATAGCGTACTCCCCATTTTCCTGCTGCATAATTTAAGTTACCCAAATAATCCTGTCCATTGGAAACGGAGTGATAGGTAGCTCCAAGCCCTCCACTCCATGGCTGCTCACTTTTCACTACAGGTGCGGGAGATACCATATTCAACGCCCCACCAATGGTGGATCCATGTATATTGCCATTGGCTCCTTCTTCAATCTGCAAGGCTGATAGATTGTTGGTTTCTACATAAGAGGATACGGGATCCATACGGTCGGTACAAGCACCGAAAACATGCATTCCATCTACCGTAATATTGATTTGCCCCGCTGAGAGTCCTTGTATCACGGGCTCCTGGGCATAGTTTCCCCTCTTGATAAGATTTACCGAAGATGTTCGGTCCATGATGCGTTCCAGAGAAGATTGTTTCTCAGGAATATAAAAATCCTGAGCACCTTCTCCCTCTACCACTACTTCTTGCAATACGCTTGTCGCAATGGTATCTTGATGTATTGTATGTCTTTGGGCCTGTGAGATCCCCCACAGTCCCAAAAACACACCTAGCATTACTGCTTTTAGTCTCATTGGACTTAGAATTCAAGGTAGAAAGACAGATCCTCTTCCACGTCCATGCTGTTGACCAACACTTCCTCACCCATTTTGATACGGGTTTTCAGCTGCCAGTCTCCTGTCATATTGAAGTTGATAGTCCCTTCGTAATGTCCGTGCATCTTATGCATAGGTTGTTGGCCTTCAGGAGCGCCATGTCCCATTGATGGCATATAAGCTTCCAACTCAATACTTAGGTCTGTTACAGGCATAAAACCCGTACCGTGATCCATCATACCTTCTGCCGTACGCATGCTTCCATGATCCATTGGCATCATCTTGTAAGCGGCAATCACGATTTCCTGCTCTCCTACTCTTGGCATATCTTCCTTAAAGTAGTATGCAAAGAAATAACGTGTCTCTCCTACCTGCTTACGAATAATGGTTTGATAGTTTGCCTGCTGAATCGCAAAAGTACTATTCTTGTCCATTACCGTAATCGGGAGGGTATGCATATCCATTTGCTCTCCTTCCGTCACTTCCAACATCAGCGTCCAAGCGCCACCCATGCTTGGCATGACGAAGGTAACTCCTCCTTCGTATACTCCATTATCAGCGTTCAATACCGGTTGGTCCGTTGGAGCCGAGTGGCTGTGTCCTCCGTCCATCGCCATCATAGGCATCCATTTTACGGATGGAGTGGTTACGGCATTACCTTCTGCATCTTGTAGGGTAACCATCATTTTGTTGTACCCTGCAAAAAGAGTTTCCTCTACACTCCAAACAGTTGCTTCCAATCCCGTATTAGGAAGTGTGATCGTCTCTACTTTGGTGTAGTTAAGCATGGGGTCCACGGTGTTCTCCTCAGAACAAGCAGTGAACAAAAAGGCAAATGCAATAGCGAATACGATATATATATTTTTCATCTTGATTTTTTCTAAATGTGGTTTCGTAAAATTTTGGGCATAGGATACCCGTAACTAGTCAATAGTGGTGCTTTTTGGATACTAAGTACTAAGACAGCTACGTCATACTTTAAGTGTACTTGAGCGAAGACGCTCAAACGATGGTAAAGTCGTAGCGTGGACGCTACGACTAGTAATACCACTTAGTGGTACCACCTGGTGGTACAGCTAATCGTACAACTCCTATCAATAGCAGTTATATATCCCTAGAAAAGAAGAAAATTAAACGAACCGGGGAGGATGAAAAATATCATAAAGGTGGGTATCCTTCCAAAGAAGGCGGTAAGGAGGGACTTCCTCCTCGGTGGTCAACAAAGTAGAGAAAAGAAAAGGGGATTCCTGAATCAATTCCTCAGCCAAAGCATTGGGAGCGATTACAATACCGCCTTTTCCCTCCTGCTTTTTCTGCTGCTCCTGGGTATCTTCCAGCTCACCTTTCAGGTGACACTGCCCATGACATTGCAATTCAGGTTTATCCTTATTGATGCAAAACAATTCTTCGATCATCTCTTTTCTGTACTCATAGTCCACCACCAGCAAAGGCATAGCCAATGCGTTCAGCAACATAAAGGCTGAAAGCACATAAAAGCTAAGGCTTGATTTGATAGACATTTGTTTCACTGATTTGAAGAATAGTTTGCTAACTTTGTTTATAAATGCAAATATAGATAACTCAAATCTTACATTTGTTAATTTCGTACATTAATAAATGTAAACAACAGTGACCATTTTCAGTGTGCCTAGTTTCATTGAAAATAAATTGAAGTAGTGATGAAAGATTTCAAAAAGATATATGCCCGCATACAGGAAAACAAATGTTGTATGCATACCCCCCCAAAAGAAAAAGCGGAAGACTTTATCGATAGCCTGTATAACTTTCTTTTCCCAGTAGTCTCAGGTCATGAGCAAGGAGCCATGGCCGCTGAGCTTTCTTTTTATAAGTTAAAGGGTAAGTTTCAGGAACTCCTTCTTCCTTTAAGGGATGAGTTTGAGGTGAATATAGAAGAAATATGCAACACCTTTTTCAAAGCCCTACCGGATGCTTACACCATGATTATGGATGATGCCCGTGCCCTATTGGCCGGAGACCCTGCAGCCAAGCATATTGAAGAAGTTATTTTGGCCTATCCGGGATTCTTTGCTACCTATGTTTACCGTATGGCACATATTATCTATCAGCTAAAAATCCCTATCATCCCACGCCTATTCTCAGAATATGCCCACCGCAAAACAGGAATTGATATTCACCCCGGCGCAAAAATTGGTCATTCTTTCTGTATGGACCACGGTACCGGAATTGTTATCGGAGAAACCTGTGAGATTGGAGATCACGTCAAAATATATCAAGGGGTAACCTTGGGAGCCTTAAGTGTAGAGAAGAGCATGGCAGAGATCAAGCGTCATCCTACGATTGAGGATAATGTGGTGATCTATGCCGGAAGTACAATTCTTGGTGGACATACTATTATTGGCAAAAATAGTGTAGTGGGTGGTAACGTATGGTTGACTTCCAGCTTAGCCCCTAATTCTGTGGTCTATCACCGCAGTGAAGTAAAGATTAGAAATAATGAGGAAGTGAAGGAGAATGCGGCGATTGATTTTGAGATCTAAAAATCAATTGCTGAATCTTCTCTTTATTCTTTTCTTCCCGACACTGGTCTTAGGCTCCGCCACGTCATGTAATGATAAGACCTAAAAGCGCTTTCGACGAGCGTCCACGCTCGGGTGGTATGAGTGAAAAATGGAGGTTGGTGATGGATTGATAGATCGAATAAAAAATCGTCCTGTTTCGTCAAGTGACGGGATAAATCCCGCCCCTATGTGATGTCACCCTTTCAGGGTTTAGGTAGCATACAACCCCGTTATAGGTGACGTCTACTAGCTGTGATCAATGGATGTTAGTTCAAGGATGTCCTTGAACTGGAAATGATGGAAGCATGCACGTCATGTAACGATTCCGAATTGTTATGAAATAGGTAACACGAAAGCAAATGCTTTCGTCATTGTGGGTCCAAGATGAATCTTGAACCAGCACCCTTTGTAAAAAATAGAAAGCTAACTGCGAACAGTAAGTCTTCCCATTCATAGAAACTATATGTGAATGGGGCAGTTTTTTTTATGGAAAAATCAAGTAAAATGGATATATGGTAAATTTAGATAATAAATGAGTTATAATATATAGACTGACGAATAAGATTATAGTCATATTTGCTAGTCCAAACTTATCTTTATAAAGCATCCAAATCATTCCCCGTCAGATGTTGCACATTTCTAGTAATCTTATCAAGATCCCAATCCCACCATTTCAGTTCCAATAGCTTTTGAATCTCTTCTTCCGAAAAGCGCTTCCTTATTTCTTGGGCAGGATTCCCTCCTACTATCGAATAAGGCTCAACATCCTTCACTACTGTCGCATTTGTCGCAATGATAGCACCATCCCCGATGGTAACCCCCGCCATAATGGTTGCATTGTAACCGATCCAAACATCATTACCAATTACGATATCTCCTTTTTGTGGATATGATTTTCCTTCCATGGCCTTTTCCCATCCATTGCCAAAAATGGCAAAAGGATAAGTGCTCAACGCTTGGCTTAAGTGATTGGCGCCATTCATGATAAACTTGACATCAGAGGCAATCATACAAAACTTACCGATGATAAGCTTGTCGCCTACAAAATCAAAGTGGTACTTTACATTTTTCTCAAAGTTCTCTACGTTTTCAAAATCATCATAGTAGGTATAATCCCCCACAATAATATTAGGGTTCTTAATGATATTTTTCAGGAAGCAAAGTCTGTCGTAATGCTCCAATGGGTAAATCGTATTTTTATCGGGTCCTTTCATCCTATCAATTGCTGTATCTTTTCTTTATTCTTTTCTTCGATTTTACTAAAAAGCATTGCTCTACAATAACGGGCATCGATACTATCCTATCATTCCAATAGCATTAGCCATCCATAATTCCTGAAATGAATTTGTGAAAATTCTCCTATCCTTTCGGTAAAGACACGGCTTGTTCATAAAAATTTTCTCAGCACATTTCAAAGAAGCGCCACACGTCTTTGAAAGAGTAGATCATGTCTTCTTTTAGTCGCTTAATACTTCTACTTTTGACCATCTTATTCATGCCATTATGAATATAACTCAAAATAGAAGCTACCGATCTTTGCAAGTCACTGTCAAAGCTTTTGAAGTGATCCTCACCAAAGACTGTATCTCTCGTGTGATTATTAACTTCCACTGACCAATGAGCTCTACATAACGATTGAAATGATGCAGCATTTAACTCATTATTAGATATATATATTGAATTATTCTCAGTAATCCCACCCGTTTTCATGTTAATAGTTTCTCGCTTGATAAGTGCAAAAGTCTTTATGCCTGTGCTCTCCCATCCCTGATCAAGTACTTCATGATTTACACTATATTGAAAGGCACTTCTTGTTTCAATTCTTCCATGACCTTTTTCAACAGTATGTGATGTACTTTGATACGGAAGATGTTCCGCTATATGCTCAAGATCTTCCAAGAGATGCTTTTGATTCCCTTTCACCTGGCAGAGGTAGACTCCGCTCTTTTCATGAATGAGTGAAAGTGTTTTTTTACTGGTATGCAAAGCGTCTAAAGTGATCCCTTTTCCTTCTAAATTATCCAGCTTCTGGAGATACTCCTGAACCTTGGTTTTTTCTGATGACTTCGCTCCGTTATAGAAATCTACAATACTACCCTCCAATCCATCATGAGTGACACTCATAATAATACTCTCTCCTGACTACTGGACATGAGGCTTATGAGACAATAATTGCCGCTTCCTGTCCAGTAGGCCAGTATCAAGTATGTAATCTATAAATTGTACAATACTGCCTGGCTTCTGATAAATCGAGTTGATACCCCTTCTAAAAACAGACTCTTCCAGGTATATCGCACCATTCTTATAGCGCTTTTTACGGATTACTTTCAACTGCTTAAGTCCTTCAAAAAGAGCCAGGCAATAAGCCAGAACAAGTATTGCCATCATTAACTGAATCTTTCCCTCATCCCGCAGTGAGATAGCCTCTAAATGAAAGCCATTGGATTTCATATTTTTAAAACAATTCTCAATCATCCACCTCATGGCATACGCTCTAGCTACGGTAATCTTCCCTTCTTCGGTAGTCAGTAAATAAAGGATAGGTTCATCAGAATCCGGGTCCATATTTTTCACCATAATCAAGGTATAGAGCTGCTCTCCAAGTTGTATCTTTTTACGGATACCATTCTTGCGTTTCAAGCATCTACGCTCCATTTCATCATACTGATAACCAGAGCTATTATTCACGGCATCTTTATAGATTCCTTTACGAAGTCTGATGATAAAACCGATGTTGGAAGTCTGTAAATGATTAAACCAGTCTTCTCCTATATACTCACGGTCAGCCAGCAATACTTTGTCTTTCAAGCGATACTTGATGAGCACTTCCTCAAAAAGTAATACACGTTCATGCTCATTGCTTATCCCTTTTTTAAGCAGATTATCCCACCATAATGGGATGACTTGTCCTTGATACACAGCACCCAGCATCATAAAATGATAACACTGTTCTCCTAACGACCATTTTGTGCCATCCATAACCAGATACTTCACTTCATCCTTGAAAAGCGTGTGAGCGATTTCAAGAATTAACTGCCATAGCTCATCGTTATCCTTATTGTTTTCAAACAATCGATGAAGACGCTTGTAGTGACTCTCTGGTTTCGTATCTGTATTCCCTAAAAGTTCTCCCACACTCTTTTTCAGCTTATTCAAATTCACAGTTTCCTGCTTGAGGAAAAGTAAAGCTAGTAGAAGAACATTTTTTAGCGTATGTGTTTCGATTTCAGGAAATCTCTCCTTAAATTTATTCAATAGTGAGTTGAGCATATCTTTAAAGTTTTGTCACTTATAAAATACGCTTTTCTCACTATTTTTTTATCTCATGTCCAGTAGTCAGTACTCTCTCCTCTGTTTTGTCCCAATAAGCTATCAATGCTACCTCTCAGCTCTTTACCATCTATAGCCATCCACTCAATCGATGGATCTCCTATTGATTCCTCTATATGATCCGATAATATCGTATTAAAAACCTCATAGTCAAGATCAATTAGGATCCTTATTAACTGAGATCGACTCACACATTTATCACTTTGAGTATAATTCAGTCTTCTGCTCACCGTACGATAAAACCGCTGCATGTTTCTGTAGATGGACAACATAGAATAACGACTCTGGTGACGTAAAAGGGCTACAATGAAAAGAATAATCACAAAAGCTAATTCATGTTGTTTTCCTCTATTATCTCTTGTATCAGGCAATCTTTCCTGTAACTTTGCATAAAAGGCTTCGGCATTTTTAGGGGTAACCTGGATCATATGTATCTATTTAGAATTCGCACTCCAAATATATACATTATCTGTTACCCTATTTTTTTATGAACAAGCCGTGTCGGTAAAGATGAATAATCAACAAATTATTAAAAAAATACATATTAGAAGCTTTGTGTTGTTTTTATACAATTGCATTCATCTTATTTTATTTCACCAAGTAATTCAACTAAACATTATGAACGAACGAAGCTCAACTAAACAACATGAATAAGCCTTTTTAAAAAACTTTCGTATCTATCGATAAAAACACTACCTAACAACCTGTATCCCCCAAAACATCACCTAAAAAGGCTTTTAAGGCCTTTAAAACACTATTTGTATCCCCTAAGATCCTATAGGTGTACCCCTAATTGTACCCCGAGAAGATTTTATATCACTATTTTTTTACCCTATGTTAGATTCAACAATCAAGGAAAACCCTTACTATTTATTATATCTCGTATTCGCAGGTCTCTAATCCAATCCGATGTCTGTGGCGAATCATTAACAATACGATATGAAAATGAATAATTACAACCCAGGAGGTATTGTCTTGATGGCAATTACCTCCTTCTTGCTTCTAGTAAACATTACTATTGTCCATGCCGCTAATTGTGATGGCGTTCCCAATTACGCGCCATATCCTGAAATCTACATGAGTGGTGATCGAGTGGTTCATGAAGGTATCCTATATGAGTCACTTGCGGACAATCTATACAATGTCACTCCGGGTACGGCCGATCATTGGTGGAAACCACTAGGCACTTGTGATGGTGGCAGTACAGACACTCCCCCAACGGTGAGTTTTACGGCACCTACCAACACTATTTTTACTCAGGAGACTTTCGCATCGATTAGTATCTCTATAGCGGTCTCTGATGATAATAGCGTTGCATCCAGCAGTATTACGGTAGATGGCATAACCACTTCCGGTACAAGTGCTACCTTTACACCTTCTGCCTATGGGGACTATGTCGTAACGGCTTCCGCTACGGATGATGCAGGACAGTCCACTACAGCAACACTTACCATCACGGTTCTTGAACCGGATGTTGTCGTAGACAATCCTCCAACAGTTAGCTTTACAGCACCTACCAATACTACAATTACACAAGACACCTTCGCTCCTATTAGTATTAGTATACAGGTATCTGATGATAATATCGTTGCATCCAGCAGCATTACGGTAGATGGCGCAACCACTTCCGGTACAAGTGCTAGCTTTACGCCTTCTGCCTATGGAGACTATGTCGTAACGGCTTCCGCTACGGATGATGCACAACAAAGCAGCACAGCAACCTTAACGATCACTGTAAAAGAACCTACGGTAGTATCACCTCCATCCGATGAGTTTTTGATTGTGGGTTATTTGCCGGATTATCGTTTAGGTGCAGTCAACAGCATTGATTTCAGTAAGCTGACACACGTAGTCTTCTTCTCCTTGCAGCCTAACACCAGTGATCTTACTACTTATGCGCCGTTATCGGCAGGAGCACTATCCGGCTTGCAAAACCTGGTTACCAAAGCACATGCAGCAGGTGCTAAAGTCACGATCGCTTTAGGAGGATGGGGCAAGAGTCAAGGCTTCAGTCAGATTGCCGCTGACCCGGCCCTGAGAGTAGCCTTTACTTCCAGTGTGATGGACTTTGTCACTCAGTATGACTTGGATGGTGTTGACCTGGACTGGGAATACCCTGCGTCCAACGAAGGAGCTAACTTCAAGGCATTAATGCAAGGTTTTGCAGATGCGCTTCAGCCTCAAGGTAAAATCTTGACGATGGCCGTAGCAGCCTACGGAAGTAATGCTGCCGGAAAAGCCGTAGCGGCTGATGTGGTAGATTACATTCACCTGATGACGTATGACGGAGGGGATCACGGGACGATGGCACAGGCACAGCAATCCATTGACTTCTGGACGGGTTATGCTCCTGCAAGCAAACTGGTTCTGGGTGTTCCGTTCTATGGTAGAAATAGCGGAAATAGTGCCGCCACTTATGCTGATCTACTGGCACAAGGTGCTAGTCCTGATGCCAACACACACAACGGCTACTACTACAATGGTAGACCGATGATGGTAGACAAAGTAAACCTTGCTGCCGAAAGAGGCACTAGCGGTATTATGATCTGGGAACTTGGACAGGATGCCTTTGATGATCGCTCCTTGCTGACAACCATCTACGATGCTGCTGCTCAACTACAACCTGCTTGTGAAAGTAACTGTCCTCCTCAGGTTTCCATTAATTCTCCTTCAGGTACGATACAAGCGGACCTTCCTTATACCCTAACGATAGACGCTACCGCTTCTGATCCTGACGGTACTGTTAATGCTATCACCTATGCGGTTAATGGAAATACGATCAGTGGCAATTCCTATATTGTTAATACTTATGGACAATATGCCATCACTGTTACGGCTACAGATAACGATGGGAATACTAGCGTAGCAGAGTCCACTATTACTATTGAAGAAGTTCCACTTTGTGACTTAGAGGCCTGGGATCCTTCTGTAGCCTATCAAGGTGGGCATGAAGTTTCTTACGAAGGTCGTGTATATCGTGCCAAATGGTGGACAAGAGGAGATATTCCTTCTAGCAGTGAGGAATGGGCCGATATGGGAGCCTGTGGTAGTGCTCGATTTGCACAGTCATTCACGGCAGAAAGCATTTCCGTATATCCTAACCCTTTCCAAACATCATTAACCATTCAACTAAGTGGTTTGGAAGAAGGTATTGTTTCTTTAGTCGCCTTGAACGGCAAAACTATTTTTACCTCTAAAATTAAAGGGCAAGTACAAATCGACACCAATACCCTTCAAAAAGGATTATACATCTTACAGGTGAAAACGAATACTTCTTCTGTGATGAAGAAAATCATTAAGCAATAATTTCACTTAATTGGTAAGCTAGCTTTGTTGAATCGTTGATTCGTTGAATTGAGCTTCGCTCGTTGATTCGAGTTGATATGTTGTGTGAGTATTAATACGTATGTATATATCAATCAACAATTCAACTCGAATCAACTCACCGAAGGTGAAATTCAACGATTCAACGATTCAACAATCTTGATTGGCAGCAGGCAAGATGACGATTCAATACACGCCATACTTTTTTATTTAACAGTAAATAAACACGAGAATATGAAAGTCCTCTATTTTTTTCTTCTTATCATCACCTCCATGATGACTTATGCACAACAACCGACTCTATCCTTTACCTTTGATGATGGAAGTACCCGTGACCTGGCAGGACATCCCCTGAAAGAATGGAATGAGATGATCTTATCACACCTCAAACATCATGAGGTACAAGCGACTTTCTTTGTGATTGGAGGAAATAAGCTCGACGAGAAAGGACATTACCTTCTCACTTCCTGGAACGAGGCTGGACATCAAATTGCCAATCATACCTTTTCACATCCCAACTTTAATCAAGAAGATATTACCGTTGAACGCCTCAAGGAAGAGATCCTTAAGACCGATAGCCTTATACAACAATACACTAACTTTACTCCTTACTTCCGTTTTCCTTACTTATCAGAAGGAAATACGGCAGAAAAAATCAGCCTATCCCGTCAATTCTTAAAAGAGATCAATTACAAAAATGGACATGTGACCATCAACGACGCCGATTGGTATATTGCAGGTAGATTAGAACAGAAGCTTGCCGAAAACCCCGATATGGATTTGGAAGAATTCAGAAACTTCTACATATCCCATGTCTATGAAATGGCCCTATTCTTTGAGCAACTGGGGTATGACCTTACCGGAAGACATATCAAACATACTCTGCTTCTACACCACAATCTTGCCTCTGCTTACTTCCTTGGTGACCTGATTACTAAGTTCAAAGCAGAAGGGTGGAATATTGTAGCTCCTGAAGAAGCCTATCAAGATCCTATTTACCAAAAGGAACCCAAACATGCCGGACAAAGTTTACTATGGGCAATAATGCTGGATCAAGCAAGAGAAGAGGAAATGATGCAACTATTGGAGCAATTTAGTGCATATAAGAAGGAGAATATGGAGGAGTTAGGGTTGTGATCTGCGGATTGAGGTGGGAGAAATAATCATCATACTACCAACTAGCTTTGTTGAATCGTTGAATTTCTCCTTCGGAGAGTTGAATTAAGCTTCGCTCGTTGAATCGAGTTAAGCTGTTGATTGAATTCAATAAACAATTCAACTCGAATCAACGATTCAACGAGCGAAGCTTAATTCAACGATTCAACAGAGCTAGCTAGCAGTATAAAATCTTAACTTTTAATTTAAGACACCAATAACTCCACCACCTCTTTCACTCCTTCTGTTGCTCTTTTCTGAACATAATGCACCATGGCAGGGCGGAACTCAAAATTAGGCACCTCTGGGTTAACCACATAGATCGGAGCATCCGGACGTGCATAATCCACTAGTCCGGCAGCAGGATACACCACCATGGAAGTTCCTACGACAATAACCACATCCGCCTGCATGATGACCTCCACACTAGGCTCAATCATCGGAACCATTTCTCCAAACCAAACAATATGAGGGCGCAACTGACTTCCCTTCTCACATAGGTCGCCCTTTTTCAGCTCCCAATGGTCCATCTCATACACCAAAGACTCATCCACCGTACTTCTGGATTTAAACAGTTCTCCATGTAAGTGGATAATATTGGTAGACCCTGCCCTCTCGTGCAAGTTGTCTACGTTCTGGGTGATCACGGTCACCTCGTGATGTTGCTCCAAAGCCGCAATCCCATAATGGGCCGCATTTGGCTCGACCTCCAAGGCTTGCTTTCTTCGTTGATTGTAAAAATCCAACACCAAGTCAGGATTGGCTGCCCATCCTTCGGGAGAAGCAACTTCCTCGATACGGTGTCCTTCCCATAAGCCATCGGCTCCCCTAAAAGTGGCAATTCCTGACTCTGCGCTGATGCCTGCGCCTGATAAAACAGCAATTTTCATATCGTTATTGTTCAAGTTGTTTAATTGAGCTTCGCTCGTTCATGATGTTTAGTTGAACGCAACTATTCTTGCGCTACTACTCTAAGAGTTCAGATTTTACTTGAAAGGTCTTTTGTTACTATAGCCTTCAAAGTTGTAAATAGTCAAAGAGCAATTTCACCTTAACTAAATAATTCTCATTTTGCAGAATTCCTTGATTAAATTATCTTTAAAAGATACTCTTTAACCTTAAAAACTAAAATGAAAGCTGCCAGACTTTTTGCCTTTGCCTTGCTCTTAATGGGTTGCCCCCTACTCTAAGAGTTCAGATTTTATCTTACTTGAGTAGCCTTTTGTTTCTATTGATGACACAAGATAAAATCGCTCTTAGAGTGGCTGTTTATTACTCAAGCTCTCAAGCCCATGAATAGTCAAAGAGCGATTTTATCTATGAAGCGTTATAGGTTTCTCATGAAAGGTAGCCGATAAAATCTGAACTCTTTGACTAGGTTAAAATACCAAGGACTTTGGAAGCTTGACTTGAACTATTAATGATCTAATTTTAGAAACAATGCTATACCTCGAAATCTCGAGTCCATACAATCAAGAAACATTGATTATAGAGGAAGACCAGAAGTCTATTTGGGCCTACCTTCTTGATCATAAGCAGGGAATCATTATGGATGGCTTTCTTTGTTCTACAGGAACGTTAGTGAATAGCCAACAGGAAATTAAAGCAGCTATCGACCGAGGACTTGCTCCTCCCCTACAAACTAAATTCAAAAACAACCATTCCATTCAGACCAATTTATCTGAAAAGATCATTAGCGTTGATTGGTACTCTCCTAATCAAATATTGATTTATATAAATGACATCTTATACTTGAAAATGCTTAGTGATGAACAAGTCTCCTATTCATTGGCAGTCAATCAGGATGGACCTTATGGGAAACAACTCATCTAACGACAAACTAAACAACGATCTATGCGCTTTACAGCCCTTTCATTAATTATTGCCATTGCCATTACCCATTCTGTATTTGGGACACAACAAATTCCTGAAAAAATTATTTACAAAGGGGATACTTTAGCACTTCTCTCCTTGCCATTTGAAGAAAAACTTGAAACCATTAAAAATAAAACTCAGATACATACTCGGTTGGGAAAAATGTGTTCAACAGCCTTATATAGAGGTTATACTGGCCTTTGGAAAATAGAGCATGGAGAACTATACCTCATCGATATTGATATATGCGGTGACCCAGACAAAAGCTTTTTGGATAGGCTCTTCCCAGGACAACAACTACCTATTAAAGCTACCTGGTTTACTGGAGAGCTCTATATCCAAGAAGGCAAAAGGTTGTATTACTCACTTAATCCTACGGGATTTGGTGGGTTTAGTGATAAAGAAGCGGTCATTACAATCACGAACGGTAACCAAACCGATCTTAAATACTTCTATAATGGACCTAAAGCAACTCAAACGGGAATGTCAAGTGATTTTGTAGCAGTTGTACGCGAGGTATATCGAAACATCGACTGGATAAATATAAAATCCCTTTCTGAGGATTATAAGTTAACTTTAGTCGTTCGCCTTAATACAAATACACCTTTCACAATTAAAGGTGACCTACAAGGTATTTACCGTAAAGAATTAGAAAATGTTATTGATAGCCTCCCCCCTTTACAACCATTTCTCATCCGGGGTAAGACTCCAGAGCTTGGCTATTTGTTTCCTATTATTTTCAGTCAGAAAATGAAAGATAAATTTGGGAAAGGGTAATCATAAACTCTTTTACCTTCAGCAAGCAACTCATTTGGGTCGAAAGCAATGATATTTCCAGTTGTGACTGTGTGAATAGTCCTCATCCGAATGGAGGGCATTATGAATTAAGGAAGAATTGATCCGTTACATGAACTAATCTACACACAGAATTCCAACCACTATCTGTAATACGCTCATGAGAATAATTAATGAACAGGTCTTACCAAAGGAACTTCTCTTAGTAATTGAGAATGATGAACTAGAATGGGATGGTGGTGCAATTATATCCTCAATAGAGTACTTCGGTGATGATGCTAAAATTATATTATCGATTCTCTTGGATCGATCTGAAGAAGCTCAGTCATGGGCAATTCAACTAAAAGGAGTCAGAAACGAATATATACAAAGGGAATGGTCCGAAGATATCGTTGTTTATGATCAACATTTTTTGATAGACGAACAAAAAGACTCTATCACTGAACTATACATTAAAAATAGAGCTAAAGACCCATATAAGCTACTTCATGACCTATATCTTCACTTCTTATCCAAGTTTAACGGTTGTATCGCTTTTGATAAGTATTTGAATAAAAGTCATGATTTTGAATTTCTATTACAAATGACTGATGGCCTTTTTGCCCAAGGTCCTGAATTTATATTAAAAGAGATCAATAGTATTCTCAATCAAAACGGATGCGAAACTTATTTTTGGGGTGATCGGGTTTCTCAACGGTGGAGCAATAACCAATGCATAGATGAAACTTCAAACTTGATTGTATTATGTATTGGTGATAGCTACTATATTGCTGAAGAGATCACTTTTACGAGATTAAACAATGATCACAAAATAAATCCCCTTTGATTATGAATACTTTTTTCTCTAAAGCTTTGCTAGTTGTAGTATCAATTATAGCATTCCAACCCATCTATCTGAACGCCAAACCTTTTCTAAGAATTGAATGCTTTGGGGACATCAAGTGAGTGTAAGTGATTTACATGAACAAGAAAGAACCTCCTTGGATAGCTTAGAAGATGTCTATGCAACGGTAGTTGATGATTCCGGAAGGTGGCTTTCTAATCAAATTTACCGAATGGAAAATGGGACAATATTAATTGATCTTGGAGAAATTGATATAACAAAAAATGGAGTAAACTAAATCAAAAAGTTGCATTTATGAGTTGAGTGCAGCCATAATAAAAAACGTACTACGATAAATTTCAAAACATATGACAAGAGAAGAAGCCCAAGCTGCCTGGGAAAAAATAGTTGAATTAGGTTTCTCAGATTATAATCAATTAAGCAGAGAGGAGCGAGTATGGTTTAATATAGAGCCACTTACCATTGATGGATTATGGGATCACTATATTAATCATGGAGCTGATAAAAACTCAGATACAATTGAAGATTTGGAATACCTAGGATTCCACTCAATAGCAGAGCAACTGCAAGAGTTTAATAAGAAGTTTTTCCCAAAAGGGGTTCCTCAAGATCGTGACGAGAGACAAGAACAGTTAGATGCATTTTCAGAGGATGAACTAGAAAACTATATTGATGTAATGGATGATAAGTTCTGGGATCTATCTGACGATTTAGACAATGTGCTACTTAAGCATATCAATAATACCGGAATAGGTAACTAATTCAACAAGACCCTATCATTAATCTTTGAATTATTCTCCTATGCTACAAACCTATATCACTAAACAAATATGACTAAATTTAAAGATGGCAATCTTACAACAGAGGAAGCTTTTTGGGTAATGTGGTACTTTTTAAAAGAACATTATGACCTATCTGAAGGAGCTTTTGATATCAGTGATATCCTCAGTGCTTCTGAACCTGTTGAGTTCAATGAATTAGGACACATGGATGGAAATGAAACAGGAAACAGGCGAAAGGCCCCTATTGATAACGGTATGATAAGCTTTTGGAATAAAGCAATTGAAAAATTTAAGTCGGAAGGAATTCCTCCAGTAAAGAAATTTAAAAAATGAAGTTCCCTAAAAAGATCCCAATAGAACGATTAGAAGATTATCACACCCATTATATCGGAACATATGAAGACGGAAAGCAATTTTGGGGCTATGAAACCTTTGTGATAACAAAAAGAGACATTTCTCCATATGAGAATTGGCAACAATATCGAAGAGAATATGCGGTACTATACTTATTTGATAGCGAAGGCAATTTCCAAGAAGTTAAACATGAATTTGCTGGAACAACTGATGCTCTAAAATTTGACACAGATATAAAGATTGAACAATTGGTTTCTAGCCTGAAAGGTGTCGAATACCACGACATTGAAATTAAACCTTTCGAGGTTGAAATTAATGGATACAAGTTTGGGTTAATTCCTAACCATGAGTCGGAAATGATCGAACTGCAACCTAGCAGTACGATCGCATTTTCCGAACCTTGGGATGGAGCATATTGGACATAAAAACATCATAACCAACAAACATTAGAACATGAGTTGTATACTTAGAATAGAAGGTGTCAACTTTAAGGTAGACCAATTCTTGGAAGTCACATTACTTGAGCCTTATAAAGTCTGGCATTCAGGAGAACTTGTAACACCAAAAAGAAAACATGAATCTCTTTACACAACCAGCGGTTGTAACATTGACATTAGTGCTGCTGATTTTGATGAGTTCCACATTCAGAAATCTGATGCCATAAAATTCATGATCGATAACTACGATAAGCTGCTAAAATTACCCAAATTTGGCCTTTTAGAAAGTGAATCCGCTACTCTTGATTTTGGTATTTATACTAGAATGTTTGATGTTGGCAGGCAAACTGACCGATTTGAACCTGAACTTTTAAAACTCGCTGGCAACTTAAATCTTACCATAGCGCTAAGTCAATACGAACCAGCTACAAGAGAGGAAAATAAATAATAAAAGAATAATTTTATCTATGGAGTTTTATGGCTTTCTAATGAAAAATAGTGAATAAAATCTGAACACTTTGACTAGGTTAGAATACCAAGGAGGAATTGGTAAGGCCAAGCAGTTTATGTTAGATACACTCACTCCTAAGAAGGTTGATAATTGCAAGAAGTTGCCTAAAAGGAGACTACGAACTTATCAAAATAAGATCCAAAGCCTATAAAACTTTATGAAGAAAAGTAATAGATTCTCACAGCACTTTAAAAATAAACCTGAACCAGAGCTTCAAGCCATCCTTATTAGCCAACAATATGTTTATGAAGCTAAGCAAGCTGCTTTTTGGGAATTAGAACGACGGAATCTGGCACCTGTAACTAAACTAAAAAAACCGATTATTAGACCTGAACAGCCAAGATATCAGATGTCCAAATCGGAAAAAAGTGATGCTAAATGGCAAATGATTAGTATGGGAGTAATAATAATTAGTATCGGGATTTACTTTAATTATGATGCGCTCTTAGTGACAGAATCCTCATTGATTCCCATCAAAGGAAAAATAGAGTATTCAAAAACATTTGTTGAACGGATATCATCTACAGGTAGGTTTGGAAGTGAACATTTCAGCAATAAGGCTACCCTTGAAATCAAGCTTTTTGAACACCCCTCCACATTTCATATGTTCGAAAATATTGAGCAAAATATGTATCATCAATATTATGAGTCCCTATCAAGAGAATTAACTGAAGAAACTCCTGTAACGATATGGGTGTCTAAAAATAAAATGAGGTATGGTCCAGATTTCTTTAAACTAGATATTAGAGATAAAACAGAAATTGACATGGCTTATACCTCTTACAAGAGCCGATTTGGCTTTTTCCTTCTTCTAACGATTGGCACTCTCATTATTTACTTAGGAACACGAACAAATTGGACAGAAAAAGTTAGAGGAGTTTTTAGAAGTTAATGTTATTTAGAGAAAAGAGTATAACCTATGAAAGTATTCTTCACCTACTTTTTCATCCTAACGACATCCATAACATTTGCACAGGACTGCCTTCAGTATTTCGAACCCACTTCGTTGAAATTTTCAATTGAGAGAGTGTTGGTGGATACTACCTCCAAAGTACCCACCCAATGGCATTATACCAATGAACCTCTAAAACTGGATGAATCAGAGAGAGGCAATTTTACAAGGAGCAAATTACAGATTTTAATTAAGGATACGGATGAAATCTTCTATGACAAGTACACTAAAGGAATTGAAGTTTCACTTGTCAACCTCACTGATTCAACCGTATCTATCGTTGTCGAAGAAAATCATCTAGACCTCAGAAAACAAGTCTATTATAACAATGAATGGAGGGATATTGAGTCAACAGGTTCGTATGAGTGTGGGTTGAGTTACTGGATCGTAGAGCTCAAAACCTATGAATATTTTCAATCAACCCTTCCATGCAGCAGAGGTAAGGTAAATGCTGAAGCAAGGTATATCTTGCGAAGTGCAAATTTGCCCATTATTACGTCAAGGACTTTTGAAAGCAGTTTTAACCTAGAAGAACTTTTAGAAAAAATATAGCTAACATATGGCCCCCTATTCTAAACATTCAGATTTTTTCTTACTTGAATAGCCTTTTGTTTCCCCCCTACTCTAAGAGTTCAGATTTTATCTTACTTGAAAAGTCTTTTGTTTCTATTGATGACACAAGATAAAATCGCTCTTAGAGTGGCTGTTTATTACTCAAGCTCTCAAGCCGATGAATAGTCAAAGAGCGATTTTATCTATGAAGCGTTATAGGTTTCTCATGAAAGGTAGCCGATAAAATCTGAACTCTTTGACTAGGTCGGGGTCACAACCAGAGAGTACTACAGATTCGGTACTTTTGAAGCTGTTTGGATCATCAAAAACAAGAAGCCCATCGGACGATTCACAGCATTTTATTATACCAATTATGATGAGATGAAAGGACAATTATTAATACCATACGATGGTGAGAAAGATATAAATTCAGTTCAGCAATTTTTATTACAGACTGGTTTCCTTCAAAAAATAAACGACTAATTGTATGTGCTTTAAATAAAAAAACAATGAGATACATATTACTTCTAAGCCTCATCTCAATTTTTTGGACAGGCCCTACCCTGGCTCAAGATAGTATATCTCACTGTTTATCAAGTGTCGATACACTAACCAATCGCATAGTGTTTAAATCAGTGGATATTGAACCCCAAGTTATAGGTGGAATGAACAAACTTTTTTTGAAAATATGGAAGACTTTAAAAGTCCCTAAGCACTTCACACCTACCGAGTCCAAAATAGTGATCGCTTTTATCGTTGAAACAACTGGAAACGTCACCGATTTGAGAACAATTAAAAAAATTGAGGGAACAAATTTAGATGAACAATTAAAAGGCATAATAAGTACCTCCAAATGGAATCCAGGAATATGTAAAGGTGAAAAAGTACCGACACTTAGAGTGCTGCCATTAATAGTTGATTATAAATAACAACAACTCACGCTCCTTAATTTAGTGTACCCCCCTTATTTCATAGATCCTGAATACCAAGATGAAGTACTATAAATATATCTGGGAAGAGGAAGATCGAGTCACCAATCTCCTTGAGCTTGACGATGAATATTTTTGCTATCGAGCAATTTTCCTTGGAGAAAAGGAAGCCTTTTCAACGAACAAAATCAGTCAAGATGACCCCTATTTTCTACCTGAAGGAAGTTTTGAAGAAGTCCTTGACGAGTTGGAAGAAATTTCAACAGAAGAATTTATTTCTACGTGGAAAAAGGTAAACAAGAATCTTACTACTCACCTCAAGAGGATAAAAACAACTTTCTACAAAGGTAAAAGGGTAAAAGCTCGTGTCCTCTGCTTCTACCCTCAAGGAGTCATTTTTGATTGTGAAGAGGCTTTCAATGGAATTGGTAATTATGAAGATTGCCTTGCGGAATTTGGTTATAAAAGAATGTATCCTAATCAAGTTTTTGAGCTAATAGTAAGCGCTATAGATGAAGAGAACCTGATGATTCAACTAGAAACCTCCTCTACCTATCATCGTAATAAAAAAACGTAAATCACTACATCTACTGTCTCTAATCTTGTCAAAAGGTAGTTACTGCTATACCTAGTCAAAGTAAAACATATAAAAACGAGCGTGGACGCTCGCCGAAAGCGCTTTTAGGTCTTAGGCAGGAGCCTAAGACCAGTGTCGGGTCGTATCATTACATGACGTGCGGAACGCTACGACCAGTATCCCATAATTCTTCATTCTTCATTAAATTCGGATAGTTATGGTACCACTTCTCCCCTCAACAAAAAAGCCTGGGCATATCAACACCCAGGCTTCTCTTACAATAATTTATCATACCTTAAAACAACCCTAAACCTCCTCCGGCTTCAGGTCCCTTAGGTGCTTCTACCTCTTTCTTTTTTCGCTTTCCATCCTCATCAGTAATTTCATCATCTGGAGAAACAAGGGTCGCTTCTACAGAAGTTTCGTATGGTAGCTTTTTCCCTAACGCTTTCCATCCCATGACATCGACGAACAACTTCAGGTTCATCTCTGTCTTGGTTTTCTTGCGACCTATCTTATAGGCAATCTCTGCGACAGGATTCTGCTGCGTAGTCACCAATAATAAACGAGAAGCTGAGAAATCTGTAATGTACTTGAATCTCTTGTTTAGAGAGGTTGTCTCTACAATAAAGCGTTTGACATAATAAGCACGCTTATCCGTATCATAGTGTACAGCTGTAATTGGTTTCTCTGGTCTGAACTTCTCTAATAGAACTACACGACGAGGGTCATAACGGTTGATCAGGTCGAAGTTAGTCAACTCATATTCTCCTGAATCATAGAATACTATGATCTTATCCTCATCATTAAACTTGCCAAGGTATTTACCATTCTCATCTTTATTCAGTAAACCTACGGCCTCATCATACCATAGATCCACTGCCGGCAAGGTAGATACCCCTTCTTGCTTTAAGTATACCCTACGCACAGGATACTTGGTCAAAATATTCCCTTGGGAGGTCTTTCCTTTGATTTCCAGTTCAGCAAAGTCATACTCAAAGGATTTGATCTTGGCTTTACTATTTGGTGAAAGCGTTACGCCTACAATCTCTGCCTCCCCGTTAGGGTTAGCAGTAAAGTAAAGCACCTTACTTCCTTTAGTCCCTTTAGTGACATCATACTCTCGATCTCTTGTAAAGCTCAATACCTGAAAACGTTTCACTCGGGCTACACCGGTAGTTCCATCCACGTAAGCCGCATTATACACTTTACGCTCGTCTCCCTTAACATACACCTCCGTATGAATGATGTCCTTACCCACGAAGACTTTGTCTGCTATTTTGGTAATGGTATACTTGCCGTCTTTTCTGAATACGATAATATCATCAATATCAGAACATTCCATGACTTCCTCTACCCCTTCTTCTTTCTTCAAGGCATATCCAATAAAACCTTCTTTTGCATTCACATAAAGCTTGGCATTATTGGCAGCTACCTTAGCCGCTTGAATGGTATCGAAGCTGGTAATCTCCGTCTGACGATCAAAGTCCTTACCATATTTCTTCAGAATATTTTTGAAGTAATCAATCGCATAATCCACTAGGTTTTGCAAGTGCTCCTCAACCTCTTCCAGCTCTCCTTGCATTCCCTTCAATAGCTCATCGGCCTTAAAGGTATCAAACTTGGAAATACGCTTGATCTTAATTTCTGTCAGACGAACGATATCCTCCTCTTTGATCTCACGATAGAAATCTTTCTTATAAGGATCCAGTCCTTTGTCAATGGTTTTCAGTACGGCCTCCCAAGTCTCACACTCCTCAATATCACGATAAATACGATTCTCGATAAAGATCTTCTCCAATGATGAGAATAGTATTTTCTCCAACAACTCAGCCTTCTGAATCTCCAGTTCCTTCTGCAGTAACTCTAATGTATTCTGCGTATTAAACTTCAACACCTCTTCTACAGGCAAGAAATGCGGTGTTTCATCAATAATCACACAGGCATTCGGAGAGATTGACACTTCACAATCTGTAAAGGCATACAAGGCAGCTATCGTTACATCCGGCGATTGTCCTGCCCCAAGCGAAATTTCTATTTCTACTTCTGCAGCAGTATTATCCACTACCTTCTTGATCTTGATTTTCCCTTGATCATTTGCCTTGATGATGGAGTCAATCAAACTGGAAGTTGTCGTTGAATATGGTATCTCCTTAATTAGGATCGTTTTATTATCTACCACTTCCATACGTGCTCGCACACGTATCTTTCCTCCTTTCTGCCCTCCATTATAATTGGAGAAGTCTGCCATACCTCCTGTTGGGAAGTCAGGGTATAATTGTACGTTCTTACCTCTTAAAAGATCAATAGAAGCTTTCAACAACTCTTGCACATTATGAGGCATAATCTTGGTTGCCAATCCCACGGCAATACCCTCTACTCCTTGCGCCAATAGCAACGGAAACTTAACGGGTAAGTTTATAGGCTCTCGCTTTCGCCCATCATAAGACTGTTGCCAATCCGTTGTCTTAGGGTTAAAGACTACATCCAACGCAAACTTGGATAATCTTGCCTCTATATAACGAGGAGCAGCCGCACTATCCCCCGTACGTACATCACCCCAGTTTCCTTGCGTCTCAATCAGGAGATTTTTTTGCCCCATATTCACGATAGCATCTCCAATAGCGGCATCTCCATGTGGGTGATACTGCATGGTACTACCAATAATATTGGCCACTTTATTAAAACGCCCGTCATCCATTTCCTTCATGGCATGCATAATACGACGTTGCACAGGCTTCAAGCCATCATACACCGAAGGAACCGCTCTTTCCAGGATTACATAAGATGCATAATCCAAGAACCAGTTCTCATACATATTGGAAACGTGCAGGGTACCACTTTCATGGTGCTCATTGGTATTCAGTTCGTTCTCCACCTTTATTCAGTTCTATAACACAAATAATAGTTCGATTTTCAGAAAAGCTAAATGCTTGAAAATTAAGCATCTTAAAAAAATTACTCTTATAAAAGGGAAGAGCACACCCACCTATAGCCCAAAGTTAGCCCATTTTGTGAGTTTTCAATGGCTTCACAGACTGTTTGCCTGACAAAAATAAGAGTTCCTTTAAAAGTTACAAAAATAAACATTCATATTCTCTATATGTTTAAAAGATAAGCATTCTAAGATAAGTTCATTTTTTTATATTTTTTTTGAAAAAAGTTTTGCGACTTTGAAAAAGACCCTTACCTTTGCAGAGCAATTTTCAAAAGGGCGTCTGAAAAACAGTTTTTCGGGGTGTAGCGCAGCCCGGTTAGCGCACCTGGTTTGGGACCAGGGGGTCGCAGGTTCGAATCCTGCCACCCCGACGAAAAACAACTTTAAAGACCGTTTTTAGACCTTAGTGAGAAAAGGCAATGGTCCGGTAGCTCAACTGGATAGAGCTTCTGCCTTCTAAGCAGAAGGTTCCAGGTTCGAGTCCTGGCCGGATCACTTAGTATAGGATAACGATTCTATATTCTTTCAATCAGTACTTCGGGGTGTAGCGCAGCCCGGTTAGCGCACCTGGTTTGGGACCAGGGGGTCGCAGGTTCGAATCCTGCCACCCCGACCATTTTTCAACTATGAAAAATAATTGTACTGATCAATTTTCCAGCTCCAAATAAGATAGAGGCTTTTGGTCCGGTAGCTCAACTGGATAGAGCTTCTGCCTTCTAAGCAGAAGGTTCCAGGTTCGAGTCCTGGCCGGATCACTATAGGGTCATTAATACTGTTTAATGGCATCAAAGGTATTCTTATTTATTTGGAGCTCGGGGTGTAGCGCAGCCCGGTTAGCGCACCTGGTTTGGGACCAGGGGGTCGCAGGTTCGAATCCTGCCACCCCGACCATTTCTCTGAAAAGAGAATTTGCTCGGAAATAAAATCTATTCTGAATTAACAAAGAAGCCAAATGGTCCGGTAGCTCAACTGGATAGAGCTTCTGCCTTCTAAGCAGAAGGTTCCAGGTTCGAGTCCTGGCCGGATCACTACTTTCATTAGAAAGTAATTTCTGTGATTTAATTCAGAATACGGGGTGTAGCGCAGCCCGGTTAGCGCACCTGGTTTGGGACCAGGGGGTCGCAGGTTCGAATCCTGCCACCCCGACTTATTTCGTAGGGAGTGTGAGTAACTCCATGGAAAGCCATCTGAATCTTATTCGGGTGGCTTTTTTTTGTTGAGAAGTTGAGTAGGGCTTCGCCCTGTTGAGTTTCACCTTCGGTGAGTTGAGACTATATTTCACCTTCGGAGAAAACTCTTACGCTGATTTTTTGATAAAAATATTAAGCCTATTCTTTTTTACTAGACTTGATCACAGTTCACTTCGCACGAGCAGAAAATACATCCTTAGTTAAAAAGTAATACGTATCAACCTTAACCGATCTAGTAAACCGCTTGGTCCAAGAGTAATTCCTTACTCGTACCTCGTTCGGAATTTGAACCCTTGAACCAGTTCAGTACTTTACCCTTCTTATAAACAATTCACCGTAATAAACTCTACTAAAGAAAAAACTCAACTCACCGAAGGTGAAACTCAACAGCCCGAAAGACTACTCAACTTCTCAACAAAAATGTTTCAAATAAAACAGCAATCTCGACATTAATTACACCCCTAACAGATCCCCTACACATTACGTTAAATTTACAACTTTACCTTTGAGATAAGCCTTGCGATACGTAGCTTTGGAATACAATTATTTATTTAATCAATCCAAATTTACTGATAACAGGATGGTCAATCACACTGTATTGTTCAAGCTAAAAGCCGAGGCTTCCGAAGCACAGATTCAAGAAATGATCGATAGGCTTCACGCCTTAGAGGAGACGATTCCTTCTTTGGACAAAATCCACGTAAATTACAATTTCTCTGATCGCTCTCAAGGGCATCAGGTAATGCTTTACTCCCTTTTTGCCGACAAGGCAGCATTACAAGCTTATGCTGTACACCCTGCACACGTAGCGGTACTGGAAGAAAACATTAAGCCTATCTTGGAAGGAGTAACAGTAGGTGATATTGAATTTTAGTCTTTAGGGACTAAATCACCGCCCAATCATGTTATACCCTTTAGTTGGAGTATCCAATCCAACCACAGATTTAGAATGAAAATGATTTAGAAGAAGATGAGGAGATGGTTTGTCTCTTTTTCCGTTTATCGCTTATTGCTTATCGTTTAAATTAATAACATGTAAGCGATAAGCGATACATACTACCTTCTCACTCTTCCTCTAGGTCATCACTATATATTATTACTACAAATAGTCCGATAAAATAATGAACAATCACAAAGCATTAGTTGAAGCTGCATGGGAAGACCGTTCCCTATTGAAAGACGAGGCAACGATTAGCGCCATTAAAGAAACCGTAGAAGCGCTAGATCAAGGAACATTAAGAGTAGCGGAACCTCAGGGAGACGACTGGCAAGTGAATGAATGGGTGAAGAAAGCCGTTATTATGTTCTTCCCTTTGGCTGAAATGGAAACGATTAAGGTTGGTCCTTTTGAGTTCCATGATAAAATTCCTTTGAAAGAAAATTATGCAGAAAAAGGTGTTCGTGTAGTTCCTCATGCCATCGCACGTTATGGCTCTTTTGTTAACAAAGGGGTAATCATGATGCCTTCTTATGTCAATATTGGAGCTTATGTAGATAGCGGTACAATGGTGGACACATGGGCTACTGTAGGAAGCTGTGCACAAATTGGTAAAGATGTTCACCTAAGTGGTGGTGTTGGTGTTGGTGGGGTATTGGAGCCTGTACAAGCTGCTCCGGTAATCATCGAGGATGGTGCCTTCATCGGGTCTAGATGTATCCTAGTTGAAGGTGTTCGCATTGGTAAAGAGGCTGTATTGGGTGCAAACGTGACCATCACAGGAAGTTCTAAGATCATTGACGTAACAGGAGATGAGCCGGTAGAATACAAAGGATATGTACCTCCTCGCTCTGTGGTAATTCCAGGTAGCTTTACGAAAAAATTCCCTGCCGGAGAGTATAGCGTAGGCTGTGCCCTAATCATTGGTCAGAGAAAAGAAAGTACCGATAAAAAGACTTCTCTAAACGATGCACTTAGAGAAAACAACGTATCGGTTTAATTGATAATTAAGAATGAAGAATTAAGAATGAAGAATAAAAAAATATTCCTCATTCTTAATTCTTCATTCTTAATTATTTTATCACCATTTCATTAGAGAGCGATACTTGATTCAGTGTATTCGCTAATTCACACGCCTTAATAAAGATGGGATCGGCAGCATTTTCTACTTTCAAGCGACCTTCCTCTCCCCAAACCACTCTAGCAATAGTTTCTTTGATTCGCTGACGTAAAGCCTTCTGTGAGGCTTTATATTGTTCCTTATTAAAAGGTACACCATGCGCTCTGGCATAAGTCGCAAATTCTTTCATCTCGATCGCTGGAACTTTATATTGCGCTATAAAAGCGTTCAGACCCATTTCATTTAAGGACTCAAATTGTCCATTAGCATAATCAATAAAATAATCCTCGATCAATCCTCTTATCAGTATTTCCTGATAATAGTTGGTATAATAAGAGGTATCCATACCTATAAAGACATCAGGCATGATTCCTCCTCCTCCATATACCGTACGCCCATTCACGGTCTTGTAAATCAGGCTGTCATTGAAGTGTATGCTATCAGCCTGAAACATCTCTCCATGTATATAGCGACGTTCTAGTTCCGTCTCATAAGCTGATTTGTCTTCATAAGGCTTTTGAATACAACGTCCGCTAGGGGTATAATAACGGGATACCGTCAAACGAAGCATAGAATTGTCTCTCAATCGAATTTGTCGCTGCACTAGTCCTTTCCCAAAAGTTCTTCTGCCTACCAACAAAGCTCGATCGTGATCTTGCAAGGCACCTGATACGATCTCTGAAGCCGAAGCTGAATATTCATTGACTAATACGACTACAGGTGTTTCTTGTAGTACTCCTTCATTTTTCGAATATTCATGCTCATCAAAATTCTTCTCCCTGCTCTCCGTATAAACAATCAGTTTATCTTTTGGCAAGAACGCATCTACCATCTGTACGGCCTGCCCCATATAACCACCTCCATTGTCTGTAAGGTCCAATAGAAGCTTTTTCATCCCTGCTTCTTGCAGCTTCTCCACTCCTTCTTCAAATCCTTCAAAGGCGTCTTCTCCGAAACGGTCTACCTTGATATACCCCGTTTCTTCATCAATCATATAAACAGCACTAACCGAAGCTGTCGGTATCTTATCACGAGTCACGGAAAAGTAGAGTGGCTTTTCTTCCCCTTTTCGGGATACCCCTATACTCACTTTCGTTCCTTTTTGCCCTCTTAGCTTACGAACCACCTCTCCGGAATTCATTCCCGGCCCTGCTACGCTTTCTCCATCTACATAGACCAATTTGTCTCCGGATTGTATTCCTGCTCTTTCGGAAGGACCGTCTTCCGTCACTGCCACTACCTTAATGGTGTCTCTGAATACCCTGAACTCTATTCCAACCCCTTCAAAGCCATCGTCCAATTGAGCACTAACCACCTCTACATCCCTTACAGGAATATAAGAGGTATGAGGGTCCAACTCTTTCACCACTGCCTCAATCGCCTGATCTGTGAGCACTTGCGTATCCACAGAGTCTACATAATAGCCTTCTATACTCTCGATAACCTGTTCAAGCTTCCCTGTATTGATTTCAAGGTTACTTCCTTTGGGTGTTTTCCCCAGAAACTCTCCCCCTATAATCATACCTGTAGCCAAGGCTACCGCTATAATCAAAGGTAACCGAATATGGAAGGAGTCCCTTTCGTTGTTTGGTTGTTGTTTTTCTGTATGCTGCTCTTCCTGCATAGTTGTTTATCTATTAATGGAAAGCGCAGGGGTATTCATGCCTATCCCCCTACTCCTTTTCTCCAGGTTTATTGAAGACGAAGCCTTGTTCATCCCTTCTTTCTTCAAAATCTAATTCTACATCTAAAAGATACATGATATGTCGCTTATCAATCAAGACCTTTACCCCTTCAATTTCATAAATTACGTCTTCTTCTTTCTTGGTATCAAACCCCAAAAAGAAACCGGCGGCACCACAACCACCTCCTTTCATTCCGATTCGTAACGTATATCCTTCCGGGATTTGCTTAGCGTTAATAATTTTCAAGACGGACTCTGCCGCTCTTTTTGTAATGGTAATTGGTGCGATTTCCATAGTCTGGTATTAGTATAACAATTCTAAGGCAATATTGCTTTTTTATTTTAGGTTGGCGAATGGATTTCTCCCCTTACACTCCTTTATGATAGCTAATCTCCATAACAATTTCCAATGGAGAGAACTTAAAGCGGTAATAATCTCCCTCTTCATTTTTATCACTTCCTTCACACTGCTTGCCTTCCGATACATAATAGATAAAATAAGAAGTATTACGTTTCGCTAAATCCGTTTTGTCCGGCCTACCCAATAACTGCAACACCTGATCCTTGCGCACTCCCAAAATACGCTCACGAATATTTTCAAATTTCTCTTGTTGCTCTGCTCTCTTCCCCTGACAAGCCTTGGTATCATTTTTCCATGTGATACTACTGAATTCCTGCTCTGTCACCTCTAGCTTCTTCCCACAAGAACCTAATAGCAATAGTATTCCCAGTACTCCTAGGATTTTTTTCATAACGATTATTTTATTTGTTAGTTCCTATTAAATAATAATGCAAAAATAGGAATACCGAAGTAATATCGCTATTCCTATTTTTTCACAGGGCGATGCCCTGTGCTAAGGCGATGCCCTGTGCTAAGGCGATGCCCTGTGCTAAGGCGGTCCCCTATGCTAAGTAGCACCCTGTACTAAAACATTTCCCTGTGCTAGACAATTCTCTATACTATACTACCTTATTCTATTTTTCCATTTACTGGTCTTAGCAACCGTTTTAGCACCTGACGACTTAGCAGTTTCAGCCTCCTGCATCAACTTAGCCACCAAGGCCACAGCGATCTGTTCTGCTCCTTTATCCTGAGATGCCAATAATTCGGGACTAAAATGTTCTTCTACAAACTTGGTCGAGAAGTTACCCGAACGAAACGCTTCGTGCTCCAACACAAAATGACAGAAAGATAGTGTTGTCTCCACCCCTTGCACTTGGAAATTATTGATCGCTCTCAACATTCGCTGAATTGCTTGCTCGCGGTCGTTCCCATAAGTAATCAACTTCCCTAGCATAGGATCATAGTAAATCGGCACTTCCATTCCTTCTTCATACCCATCATCCATACGCACTCCCGGTCCGCCTGCTGATTGGTATTTTTTCAATGTACCAATATCTGGAAGGAAATTATTGGTGGGATCTTCCGCATATACACGTACTTCTACCGCATGTCCCTTAATCGTTAAGTCCTCTTGTTTCAAGGAAAGTGTTTTTCCTTCTGCAATACGCAACTGCTCCTTCACCAAGTCTACTCCTGTGATTTCTTCCGTTACCGGATGCTCTACTTGCAGACGAGTATTCATCTCCAAGAAGTAGTAATTGAGCTCATTATCTACGATAAACTCTACTGTGCCAGCACCGAAGTAATCACAGGCACGAGCTACATCCACGGCACATTTCCCCATCGCTTCTCTTACCTCTTCCGTTAGGATCGCTGAAGGTGCCTCTTCAATCACTTTCTGATGTCTACGCTGCACGGAGCACTCACGCTCAAACAAGTGAATGATATTCCCGTGTTGATCACCCAATATCTGAAATTCAATATGTCTAGGGGATTGTATATACTTCTCGATAAATACAGCGCCATTTCCAAATGCCGAAACAGCCTCACTTACTGCTCGCTCCATTTGCTCCTCAAAATCCTCTTCCCTTTCTACAATACGCATCCCTTTTCCTCCTCCTCCAGCACTAGCCTTGATCAAGATAGGATACCCTATTTCTGCAGCCTTTTCTTTAGCGATTGCGACATCTTCTACGGCTTCTTTTGTTCCCGGCACCAAAGGAATATCATAAGCGGTCACAGCATTCTTGGCTGAGATCTTGTCTCCCATCACCTCAATAGCAGTCGCTGACGGCCCTACGAAAATTAATCCTGCCTCTTTTACCTTACGAGCAAAGGTGGCATTTTCAGACAAAAAACCATACCCTGGATGGATTGCATCTACCCCCAATCGAAGGCAGTGAGCAATAATATCATCCATTTTTAGATAAGACTCTGCAGAAGGTGCCGGACCTAAACATACTGCTTCATCTGCCAAGCGTACGTGAGGCGCAGTGCGATCAGCCTCACTGTATACCGCCACGGTACGGATACCCATTTCCTGTGCCGTTCGAATTACTCTAATGGCAATTTCTCCTCGGTTAGCGATAAGCAGCTTTCGAATTTGTTTTTGATTAGTCATGTTTATTGGTGTTTGAATGGAAGTCACAATGATTATTTATCCATACTACCAACTCGCTTTGTTGAACCGTTGAATCGTTGAATTTCACCTTCGGTGAGTTGATTCGAGTTGAATTATTTATTGAGGTTTCAGTCAACAATTCAACTCGAATCAACGAGCGAAGCTTAATTCAACGATTCAACGGTTCAACAAAGCGAGTTAGTAGCATGATGATTACTTATTCACTTTTAATCATTGCATCCTTATTTGTATGGAAGCAAAGCCTTATTGCATTGCCGATCCATTTTCCGGGGTAATACCACTGATTACCTCTAAGGAAGTATTTTCCAAAAAGGCAATAAAATCCAATGGGATAAAGCCCTTAATCCCTAGAAAATTAAATGATATTACGGAAAACTGCAAAATCATTTTCTCTACCACCTCTGTCACCGCATGACGATACAACAAAACTTTCGAAAGTTCTTTGAATGGATATTCCTTAGAAATCAGTTGCTTTGTTTGAGGAATTGCTCCAATCAATATAAAACGATCGTTCGTTGCACACAGCATACCTATAGCCTTTCCCTCTTCTACTGTAGTAATACACCAGGTTGCTGCCTGTACCTCTTGTACAGATACCAACTGCCCTAAAGTAGCACATACCTGCCTGAATAGAGGTGCTAACTGGGGGATATCCCTATACTGCTTCACGCCAAGTTCTAACAAACGCTCTTCTATCGTCATATTTATCATTTAACTCTCAAAAGTCAATTTCCATACCGATACGGTACGATCATCACTACAAGAAGCTAATGTATTATCATCTAGCCAAATTAGTTTATTCACTGACGTTCCATGTCCTGCATTTCTGGCGCGGTCTATGACCTTTAGTAACCTAAATTCTTTCGCATCCCATACCTTTACAGACTTATCTTTACTACAGGTAGCAAAATAACGACCATCCGCTCTAAAAGCGATATCATTAATCGTATACATATGTGCCACAATATCCTGATGGTGGGCAAAGTTATTTTCAGCATCCCAAATATGCATATGGGCATCCATTCCTCCACTCAAGAGATAACGATAGTCTGGAGTAAAGGATAAAGAAAACACAGAACGCTCATGTGCATTCAGTTCTTGACGTACGACCAAGGAGTCCAAATCCACCACGCGAATCGTATGATCACTGCCGCCGACTAACACAACACCCTGTACAGGATGAATCGCCAAACAGCGTAGATTTTTCGTAGACAATTGTATATCCTGAAGCACATTCATTCCTTCATAATCGATTACCATTAAGTGTCCATCCCCTAATGCAACATATAGCTTATCATCATGATACTTAATGTCAAAAATAGCCTTATCCTTCAACTTCAAGGTTCGCTTTTCAGTATTATCCTCAAGGCTAATCACATGGAGTCCCTCAAAATTTTGCCCTACAACCAACTCTCTTTTCTCCGGAAGGCTACACATAGCGTAGACCGTATTAGGAATCTTAGCAACAAGCGTCCCCTCATCCGGTTTTTGAAGACTCCATTTTGCCACTAGCCCATCTGAACCACTACTAAAAAATGTTTGTTCTTCAGGAGCTTTCTCAAGACTATAGAGACAGTCTTTATGTCCCGTAAAGGCTCCTATTTTCTCGACAGCTATCTTTGTTCTCATTGATCTATTCAGGATTTATGAAGTACGCTTTTAGAATATGTTCGACATAAGGAACTGTATTCAAGCGGTATTGTTGGCTTTATTTCTATAATAAAAGATCAAAATTATAAGTATTCTAATAGATTTTTGAATAGTTTGAGGTTATTTTTGTAGATAGATTGATTTAGAAAGCTCTAAAAGCGGTATAAACACAAACAAACAGTGGTTGGTCATGCCTATTATTAAAGAAGAAAAAACACAAGACACTTATTGGGTCATTTGGCACATTACTGAAACAGAAGAAGCGTTGGTGGACTTATTGGGAGAGTTCCATCTTTCCAAAGAGTATATCAACGTCAAAACAGCCTCCCACCGCAAGCAAAAAATGGCCTGTCGTATTGCCTTACGCTACCTTATTGAAGAGGTCCTTATGCTCCCTTACGAAGGATTGGAGAAAGACACATACGGAAAACCTTACCTGATCAATCACACCTCCCATATCTCCATTACACACAGCAAAGATATGGTCGGAGTATGCTATAACCCCAAGCAAACAGTAGGAATTGATATTGAACGTGCCACCCCACGTATTCGCAAGGTGCAACACAAGTTTGTATTGCCCGAGGAGACCGTCATATATGGAGAAAATGACGAAGATCTCACGTTTTATTGGTGTGCCAAGGAAGCCCTTTACAAGCTGTATGGGAAAGAAGGGTTAATCTTCAATAAAGACATTCGACTACTGAAAGATGAGCAGCAATTAAAAGGACTTGTAGGGAAAGAAGAAATGCTTACGACTCACCTTCATCGTGACCGCATTGATGACCATCAAATTGCCTTGGCTTGGGAGGTTCATGATGTTTAATTGAGCTTCGCTCGTTCATCTTGTTTAGTTGATTTTTTTGTGTGGTTTGGGTTGTGTAAAATACCATAACTATCTTTTAGAGGTAATAGGTAAAAAGGAATAGGTAAGAGGTTGGATTAACACACGACACTGGTCGTAGCGTCCACGCTACGACCTAAAAGCGCTTTCGACGAGCGTCCACGCTCGGATGGTATGAGTGGAAAGTGGAGGTTGTTGATGGATTGATAGATCGAATAACAAATCGCCGTGTTTCGTAAAATGACGGGATAATTAAGGTTGAATAATTAAGCGTCATATTCCGTATAGTGACGGATTGAAATCCGCCCCTATGTGATGTCATCCCTTCGGGATTATACCATAAAACCCAGAAAGGGTGACATCACATAGAGGTGGGTTTCAACCCATCTCTTCGCGTAAGAAGTGTGTCAGTTAATTATTCAACCTTAATAAACCCCAGGCTCTTTTAGAAATACCGCTTTGCGGTTATCAATTCAATCTTTTTGTGAGAGACACGTTAGAATAGATCGCCACGAAGTGGTATTTCTAAAAGAGCCTGGGGCTTGTCACGCATGTAATGCTAGGCGGGGTTGGGAAAAGAATTTATGACGATTATTTATTCAAACTTAATAAACCCACAGGCTACCTAAGTAGCCAATTAGCCAACCTTCCGCACAACATACTGTGTGCAAACGGGGTTTAAAGGCTATCCTGTTTTTGAAAAAGATCAGAGTAACTGCTCTTATACAAATTATAAATTTCTTCTTGTGAATCACAAGAGCAGACTGAGTCAATATGACCTCGCATTACTTGATTATAGGCTTGTATACCTTCAACTTCTTGTTTAGTAATGTATAATGGGTTGTATACTTTATAAGTGTAATTATACTCTCTTTGTATAGAATCTTGAAGCTTCTTATTAAACTTACCTATAATATAAGTTGGTTGGTAATTGTTAGCTATAGGCAATATTATTTGTACTCTTCCTTGAAGAATCTGCTTTTCTGCAGTTTTGGCAGAATAAATAACCTTACCCTGTAAAAGAAATATTGATAATATCGTATAGATTAAAGTCTTCATTATTCGTTATTAAAGATATAACTCATAGGTCTTTGGGGCTGATTTCTTTTATAGGTCATTACTCTATAAGTTAGAACTTCACTGCATTTTTCCACGCTAACATTCTATTATTATAAGTTGCTCTATTCATACGTCCTTGAATTTAAATTTCTCTACCAAAAGTAATTGGAAGGGCATTCCAAGGCATGACTGCAACACCATTAGATGTTAGTACAGTGGAAAACCATACAAATTCCGATTCTCTACAACATCCCCCTCGACTTCAGCTCCAGATACTTATTCAGCACATCTACTGTCAACAATTCTGGTTTTGTCAAGATCGTTTGTATACCGTATTGATTGATGGTGCGTACCATTTCCTGCTTATCGTGTAGTAGCTTCTCTGCCATAGTTTTGTAATAGACTTGCTTCAGGGTCTCCGGCTTGCGATAGGTGTACTCCTTAAGCTCTGTATTTTCAAATAAAATAGTCACTAACAGGTGTCTTCTATTCAATTGTCTCAATAAAGGCATCGCTTGCTCCATGGCGTGCTTGCTCTCAAAGTTCGTCAATAGGAACAGTAAACTGCGGTTGGTCACTGCCCTTGTTATTCCTTTGTAAAGAGCTGTATAATCAGCCTCTCCCTTTCCTGCTTCTTCGTTATACAGCGCTTCCATCACTACCTTGATATGTTTTCGGTCTGACACTGCCTTAATCACGGTATCGACCTTATCAGAAAAAGTGATCAACCCTGCCTTATCTTGTTTATTGACCGCCACATTGGTAAAGGTCAAGCTCGTATTAATGGCATAATCCAGTAGAGACAATCCATTAAAAGGCATATGCATGCTTCTACTTTTATCCAAGACCATGTATACGGGCTGAGACTTCTCATCCTGATAATGATTTACCATCAACCCTTGCCCTTTGCTACTGGCTTTCCAGTTAATCTTTTGATAATCATCCCCTGCTACATAGTTTTTGATCTGCTCAAACTCATGGCTTTGACCTATTTTCCGAATCTTCTTTAGCCCTCCCCTATGCATCACACTAGACAAGCTATAGAACTCATATTCTTTCATTTCTACTAAAGAGGGATATACCTTTAGAGATTGCGCAGCAGGTATAGTAATTCGACGATGTACCATGCGCAAAGGAGATGCTACATAAAGCAAGATATCTCCAAAGTCATAAACCCCTCGGCTCAAAGGCCTGATCGTATAATTCACCATTTTCTCTGTCCTTGGAGCTAACCGCACCTGAAAAGAAAGCTTACGCTCCTGTAGTTGCTTGGGCAATTCATCATATATACGAACCCTAAGTGGAAAAGAAGCTCTAGTTTGCAGAAACAACTGTATCTTATGTTTTGCACCTAAAGACAGTACCTTGGGAAGTATTCGTTGTCCTTTAATAGCGATTTTTCCATAAAAAAGTAAATAGATATCTGCGCACACAATAGCCCACAGCAGCAATAATGCTCCTTGAAGAATAGGATAAAGTATGGGAAGAAAAAAGCTTACGACAAACAATACCGCAAGTCCCCCTAAGGCAATAAATACGTTAGCCGAAAAATATAGATTCCTGAAAAAAGACAATGGCTCCTGATTTTAAGATCAACAATACAGTATAAAAAGCAGCGGCAAAGAATTACCTTGGCACCTCTACTGACTGAATAATTTCCTGAATCACTTCTTCTGTCGTGACCCCTTCGATCTCCTTGTCCGGTGTTAAAATAATTCTATGGTTCAGTACCGGAACGGTCATCTTTCGGATGTCATCTGGAATGACAAACCCTCTTCCATTCATAGCAGCGTAGGCTTTAGAGGCATGTAGGATCGACAAAGAAGCCCTTGGAGATGCACCCAAGTAGATATCACCATGATTTCTAGTGCTATGGACCAACAAGGCTACATAATTAATCAAAGAGGCTTCTATACTTACTTTTCCAATAATATCTCGGCACTTCAAAACATCTTTCACTTCCATCACTGCTTTCACCTCCTCCCCTTTATGTGCATGGTTGCCATGCTGAAAACGTTGTAAAATTTGCTGCTCCTCTTCCAAGCTAGGGTATGCTAACTTTACCCTAAACTGAAAACGGTCCAGCTGAGCCTCTGGAAGCTTATAGGTACCTTCTTGTTCAATAGGGTTCTGCGTAGCCAATACCAGGTAAGGCTCTTGCATCTGATAAGTATGCCCATCTACAGAGATTTGCTTCTCCTGCATCACCTCAAACAGTGCCGACTGTGTCTTGGCAGGAGCCCTATTAATCTCATCAATCAAGATAACGTTGGAAAATAACGGTCCCTTCTTAAAATCAAACTCGGAGGTCTGCGCATTAAATACCATGGTTCCGATCACATCCGCAGGCATAAGGTCTGGTGTGAACTGTACTCTGGAAAACCCTACCGTTATCGTTTTGGCAAAAAGTTTAGCCGTTAAGGTCTTGGCTATTCCAGGAACCCCTTCCAAAAGAATATGTCCATCCGAAAATAACCCTGCCACTAGCAAATCGATCATTTCCTCCTGCCCAATCACCAGTTTTCTTAGTTCCTGTTTGATCTTACTGTAGCACTCCTCCACAAAATCTACCTCCAAAGAAGGTTGTGGTGTTTCCGGTGTTGATAAATGATCTTGTGTTGTCGTTTCTTCATGAGATTGCTCCTCATGGGATGTGTGATCCATCATATCCATATTTTCTGTTTATTAGTTTCTTTATAAAATGCTTCCATATAAGCCACTAAGCGTAAAAAATCAGTTGCGTCAACTCCTGTTGTTCGTTTATGTAACTGATGGTAGGTCGTGAAAACCTTATCCACAACGTCATCAGAGGCCGATGTCTTATCCTTGACCTCCTGTACCATTGCCACAGAGACTTCATGTGTTTTAATATTATACTCTGAACGAAGACGTCCAACAAATAGCTTCATCTTCAATTCTACCAATTGCTTATGATCATTATTCTTTTTGATTAAGCTTCCAATTGCTTCCGCAAAGGCTATAGAGGTATTCTTAGGAGACAGAATATACGGAATAGCACGTTGTCTACGCTTAGAGAAAAATATCAGGTATAATACTGTCAGCAACAGTATCAAGTACCAAGCGGCCTTGAGACTCTTATACTTCATGATAAACTGAAAAACTGTCTCATCAGCTGTCGTTAAATTATTTTTATTAAACTGTCGATACGGGTTTCCACTCTCCGTATCCCAGTAAATCTCCTGCCCTTTCAGCAAACCAAACACCTGTTGCATATGAGCATACCCATCTTCTTCTTTCAGGAAATAGTTCGTAAACAAGGCTGGGTAGAGATGAATATAGAATTTTCCTTTTCCATGAGGCACTTCTATCATTCCTATTCCCGTAGGCTTTTCACTACCCGCTTTGAAGACCGGTTGACGAAACGTCTCAATGTACTCGAAATAAGTATAGGTCTTAGTAAACACTTCTTTTCGATCCTCTGCGGATAGCCATGTAGAATCAAAAGAAGACGTATTTGTGGAATCTACTCCATCTTCTTCGTAGTAGCGCCAATAATAATGTGAAAGCTGTTGCTGATATACTTCATCAAAACTACGTAACTCCAGAAAAATGAAAGGAGCTTCTGAAGTATCCAAAGGGCGTTCACAATAGAAATGCAATACCTTTCCATTCTCTCCCTTCCAAGAAAGAGTATCCCCTATTCCATTACGCTGAAATAATCCTCCTATATCCGTGAATTCTTCCTCCTCCAGCAAAATTTCTAATAAAGATTGTGGATTCTCCAGGGAGAGAAAAGCAGTATTTCCCTGAGCGACAAAATCTTTAAGACGTTCGCCTTCCTTATCCGAAATATTCAACCAATTATCGATCAACAAATATACCTCTGAGGTCCCATTGACAGGCAACTCCCTCAATACTGTATTTTCAATAAGTGATACTGAAGCTTCTTCCTCCAACAAGGAATATAAAATACTGGTATGAAAAGGTTGGTCCCCCTTGATCTCATATTTCGAATACCAATTATATTCTCGATCAGCAAAATGTGTATAGGTAAAAAAGGCTAATACTAAAACAACAAGCCCTCCCCCTATCCATAAAAGGTTTTTATTATCCACGGCTCAATGATTTTGGGGTAGAACTTTGATTTTTTATTTCCTGCAAAAAATTATCAAAAGAGGTACTAAGTACCGTAAACTCCTCTTCCGTTGGCAGTATGAAACCAAACCAGGCATTTTCATAGGCTTTCGTAAGCGTTTTAAAAACTTCCATTAGCGCAGTCCCTTCCAGCTCACGAATATAGTCCATATTGGTTTTTTCTTTTCTCCAGGTGATATGTCCATTTTCCTCTAGTAGCTTCACTACCATTAAGTAATACGTTCGAATTGCACTACGGTAAGCCATCGTTCCCAAAAACTGCTGTAAGCTATACTCCAGTTTATGTAGCTGTAACTGATGTGTCAATTGCTCTGCATCCGTAATTTCCACCTCATAGTCAATTACCTTTTGCTCTTTATTCTCTTGATAAACTGGAATCATCTTAATCAACAGAAAGGCTAACAAACCTATAAATAGGACGATCAAAGCACCCTTTAACAAAGGGGCCAACTGAAGAAAAAACCTAAAAAATGGTCCAAAATCTGCTGGATCATACTCCTCTTCAACCTCTTCTTTTTTAACTTCAAAATCATATTCCTTCCCTACTGTTTTTTCCTCCCAGGCAGCTCTCGAAATATATTCCCTAATTATAGTTCCTTCACTTTGGGCCGATCCTAAAAAAGGTAGCAGTATCAGAACTACTATCATATATACTCTGCTCATCTTATCCGTTGTTCAATACCTGATCTATTCGTTTTTCCAAAGCTACTGCTTCCACTTTTTCTAGCGTAGAGAAATAAGCTACACTATACCCCAAAAGGGATACGAAACAGTACGCATACAAGACCAAATCCTTTAAAAAAATATTGACAAAGCGTACCGTAATAACAGATACTATATCATTCTTATCCACCACGGCTTGCATCAGCATAGGCAAAAGGTTTTCATAAACCATCACTTTCAAGAAAAGTCCTATTAGCGACACTCCTCCCAGAAAAACAATACTCAACATTAACAAGGAGAATACATCTTGCTTACATAGTACAACTGCGTGCTTTAGTTTTTTAATTGTAACCCCTTCGGAAAACCAAAGCGCTGACTGTATCATCAAAGCAAATGGAAAGCATATGATTAAGTAAGCAATCAGAGACTCTTCCGTTTCTATGAAAAAATTAAACGCGTAAGCAATCCCGTAGACAAGTAACACATTCCAATACCACCCTTTACGATTAGCCTTTTGCTCTCTGGATACAAGGTGAATAGGTAGCAATAACGCAACAGTAGTCCATACCGACTGTAATAATACATGTCCCCAATGTAACGTATCGAAATACACAGGGATCAAATGCTCCAGATAAAACAAACGGAGACTCTCTATCTCCAAGTAAAAATATTCATACAACAGATAAGTAATCGTACTGCCTATCGCAATCAAAGCGATATACTTACTGCAATATCCAAAGTACTTCTTGCAAAGGCGTATCGTGTCAGCAAACACCCCCATAGAAGACTTGGCCATCTCATAATTAATGATTGTTTCCTGTTCTGAGTGCAGTTCCTGTACCTCCACCTCTTGCAACAAGCCCTTCTTAGATAGATAAGCTGGGTAAAACACGAAGTATCCTAAAATAAACCCCAAGGACAACAAGATTGAAAATAGCCTCACTATATCGGACACTTCTGTAAAACGGGTAAAATACCCTTCGATAAATCCTGCTATAATAAAAAGAGGTACCAAGCCCGAGATGATCATCAAAGACTCCTTCGCCGACATCCGAAAAGCATACGCCCTGGAATATGTCCCCGGAAAGATAATTCCTCTAGCCAGCACCAACCCTGCCGCTCCTGCAAGTACAATAGAAGATATCTCAATAGTACCGTGCTGCCATATTGTTAAGAAAGACTCCCAGAACAAGCCTTTTTCTATAAAGAAATACTGGAAGGCCCCTACCATAATCCCATTATAAAACATAATAAAAAGCGTCCCTATTCCCAATAGGAAGCCTGAAAGGTAAGTGCGTACGGCCACCATTACATTGTTGAGTGTTATCCCCAAAAACATATTAAAAGGCCCTCGCTGCTTATAAACAGCCATTGGGTCTCCTTTCTCTATATTGGCATTGGTCATCACAATATAGTTATCTCCCAACACGATACGCGCAAATCCCTCTTCCTGCATAGAGGCCATCACTCCGACTCCCATGGCTAAGACAAAAATCAGAAAAGACAGAAAGTAAACTTTACGATAACGATAGGAAATACTTGGCAGGGTGTATTTCCAGAAACGAAATAGCTCCTGAAAAGAGAAAGATTGACTTTGATAAATATGTGTGTATACCTTTTGGGACAGTGTATTCAAATAAGTTTTGACAGAACGACGCTCATAAAAAGTCTGAGAGTACGCTAAATCGTTGGTGGACTGTAAAAAAAGATCACTTAAACGTTCCGGGTCTTTCTCTGAGCTCTCTAGTAACTGCTCAAATTCTTTCCATTTCTCTTCGTTTTGTAAAATAAAATCTTTTTCTCTCATTCGATAGGATAAAAAGTTTGGAAATAAGTAATGGGGTATATTTGGAGTCAATTAGTATAATCCTACTATTCTTTTGATAATTTATAAAAAAAGAAGGACTTTCAAGGAAGTTTTTTTTCAACGCTGCCAATAAACCTAGGTTTCATGAATAAAATCAACATCACTACTCCGCAAAATGTACAGATAGAATACGAAAGTGCTACATTGCTCGAACGAGCAGTTGCCGCTTTCTTGGATATACTATTCATTGGAATTATCAGTATGCTTCTAATTTGGGGGACTTACCTGACCTTGCAAGGCCTCTTTGTTTCCGACAGTATTATAAATGGTGGCACTGATGACCTAACGGATAGTGGCTATGCACTTTTTTATCTAGCCTGGATTTTTGTTTTGCTTATTTTCATCCTATATCCCATATTCATGGAACACCTTACCTCAGGGCAAACCCTCGGGAAAAAAATAGTGGGAATTAGAGTTATCAAGGCTGATGGCAGTCAGCTAAGCATCCAAGATTTGTTTATCAGGGTCGTCTTTGGATTATTTGAAATTTACTCTAGCAGTGGAACCGTTGCCCTCATCGTGGCAGGGATCTCTGAAAACCGACAAAGAATTGGCGACAGCGTTGCCGGAACAGTAGTCATCAAAAATAAATCCACGCAATCCATTCACCTGGATCGTTTGCTGCAAATGCAGGAACACCACGAAGGAGAACAGAAATACCCAGAAGTCCGAAAATTGACAGAAGAACAAGTCATGGTCATCGTTGATACTATCTATCAATATAGAAAATACCGAACTAAAAAATATTCAGCCCTGATCACCAAGGTATGCCAACAGATCAGGCTGTACATGGATCTTCCTAAAAAAGGCCTAACCTTCAATGAACAAATGCAGTTTCTGCTTGAGGTCATCAAAGAGTACCGCATGCAAAAAGCGTAACCATTTGTTCCGTTTATCGCTTATTGCTTATCGTTTATTTTTACATTCAAAACACCCAACTAAAACGATAAACCATAACCGATAAGCGATAAACCATAACCAATAAACACAACAACCTATGAACAACACTAATCAACGACTATGGGAGCCTTCTGAGGCTTTCAAGAAAAACTCACACCTCTACCAATTTCAACAATGGTTGAGTACAGAAAAAAAAATGCAGTTTGACGACTATCAAGCCCTTTGGGAATGGTCGACCCTTCATACTGCCGATTTCTGGGAATGTATTTGGCAATACTTTAAGGTACAGTCTCACACGCCTTATCAACAAGTCCTCACTGGAAAAGAAATGCCTTTTTTCCAATGGTTTGAAGGTGCTACTTTAAACTATGCAGAACATATCTTTCGTAAAAAAAACAATGAGCGCCCAGCCCTTATTACACTCAACGAAAGTGGTCATCAGGAAACGATCTCCTGGAATACATTAGAACAAAAGGTACTTGCTTTCCGTACTTACCTCACTCAAATAGGAATAAAAAAAGGAGACTGTATTGCCGCTTACTTACCTAATACCAGCGATGCCATCGTTGCCTTTTTAGCCGTCAATTCCTTGGGAGCCATTTGGTCTTGCTGCTCTCCTGATTTTGGAGCAAACACTGTCATTGAGCGGTTCAAGCAAATAGAACCCAAGCTTCTTATAGCGGCTAATTACTATCATTATGGAGGAAAGAAATTTCAAAAGGCAGAAGACCTTGCCAGTATATGCGAAGCACTTCCCTCTCTACAAGAAGTCATCCTCATCTTAGAAGATCAACCTCTAACGCAGAACATTAATTCCAAAATCACCTATTGGGAGGATGTATTATCTACTCCTACAAAAGGTCCCCTGACGTTTACTCCCGTACCATTTAACCATCCTATCTGGATTCTATATTCTTCAGGAACTACTGGCAAGCCCAAGGCTATTACACATTCTCATGGAGGAGTATTATTGGAACATCTCAAATATATTCACCTGCATAATGATGTGAAAGAAGGAGAAAACTTCTTTTGGTTTACTACTACAGGCTGGATGATGTGGAACTTCCTTCAAGCCAGCCTATTGGCTGGAGCTACTGCCATCCTTTATGATGGAAGCCCGGGGTTTCCTCATCTCAATATTCTTTGGGAGCTAACGGCTAAGCTACCAATACACCATTTTGGTACCAGCGCCCCTTTTCTCACTACCTGCATGAAAAAAGGGGTTGTACCTGGAGAACAATATGATTTATCGTCGCTGCGCTCTATAGGTTCTACGGGAGCTCCACTCCCTCCTGATGTGTTCGATTGGGTCTACGAGAAAGTTTCCAAAGACGTTTGGCTAGCTTCTATGAGTGGAGGCACAGATGTTTGTACTGCTTTTGTCGGCAGTATGCCCTACGCCCCTGTATATAAAGGAAAAATACAAGCCCGTGCGCTAGGATGCGCCCTAAAAGCCTATGATGAAGATGGAAATGAAGTGATGGAAGAATTAGGAGAAATGGTTATTGAAAAACCAATGCCATCCATGCCTATTTACTTCTGGAATGATCCACAAATGGAACGTTATCACGAAAGCTACTTTAACACCTATGCAGGCATCTGGAGACATGGTGATTGGGTAGAATTATTTGAAGACGGGTCCTTGATCATACAGGGACGCTCGGACGCCACCCTCAACCGTCAAGGTATACGCATTGGAACGGCCGAGATTTATAATATCATGGACAGTATAGAGGGAGTACAAGATAGCTTAGTGATCAACTATGAAAAGGATGGTAAAGATCTAATGCCATTATACATTGTTCTTCAGGAAGGATATACCTTGACAGAAGACCTTCAAATTGAAATTCGACAAACACTACGGAGGGAAGGTTCTCCTAGACATGTTCCGGATATGATAGAAGTTGTTCCTGATATCCCCTATACACTTAGCGGAAAGAAAATGGAAATCCCTGTCAAGAAGTTATTGTTGGGAAAAGATGTAAAGCTGAAAAAAGGAACGGTACGAAACCCTGAAGCCCTCTCCTATTTTGAGCAACAAGGAAAAAAGGTCAATATTAGTAGTTGATCGTATGTTCATGTTGTTTAGTTGTTTTGTTTAAGAGCTTGTTTGGAATCTAGATTTTGAGAATAAAACTTCTATAAATTGACTGAGAAAGTTCTGATTTGAGCCTAATAGTGGTTCTATTATGGGGATAATCAGGACTTTCTCAGTCAAAATTAGAGGAATTTTATTCCAAAAGATGTGGTTCCAAACAAGCTCTAAAGGTATAATCAACTAAACATCATGAACGAGCGAAGCTCAACTAAACAGCATGAACAAACCTTTACAAAGTAGCTTCAATTTCTTCAATGCTACGTTTAGGGTCAGCATCTCCAAACATCACCTTCATAATTCCATATAAATAGCGATCCATGGTATTTAAATTAACATGGATCAACGAGCTGATTTGATTTTCTGAAGCTATTCCCTTGGGGGTCAGAATAGAGGTTCTATAGCGGATTTCTCCTTCATCATAATCAAACTCAAAACAACCAAAGCTTAGTCCAAAATTGGCACGACTAACATACTCAGCTACTGCTTCAATACGATCTTGAGGGGCATTTAAAGGGATCAAAGAAAAGAATTGAAGTAGTTCTTGCTCCACTTTTTCGATCAGTAGACACTCCACCTTCCCATTCTCTAGTTCTATTCCAAAACGGATCGCATTATGTAACTCTTCGTCTTGATATTTCCATTGTAAAGAGTCCAAGTACTCTCTACTGATTTCAATGATTTGACTCATGTGATAGCGATATTTATTAGTAGCGATTAATAAGATTCAGGGTTAATTCAATAGGGTTATTTCATCATCCCGCTTTCATCAAATAAGCATATTGGATAGAAAAAGGCAATCAATCCTAAAAGTATGTTAAGAAAAAAGTATTCTCCCTCACTTGAACGGCATTGAAGAGAGATTTTTTTGAATTCTTTCAAGTTCTTTCACGATTTTTGAATCGAAAAGGCTGTAACATATTTCAAGTCATTTCGGTTGCCCTCGATTATGCTTAATTAAAAACATATAAAAACCATGGGCATGTAGGAAAAGATCCCCTAAAAGGGTTTCCTCGGTTTTCTTATATTTGCTTCATCAAAAGCTTTGTCTATGTTTCTACCTGAGTTTATTAAAATTCAATCTATGAAATCCATGTCACTTACTTCTCTCAAAAAGTACTTATCACTTTCGGTGTTCCTGCTGGGCATTGGCTCAACAGCTAGTTTCGCCCAGAAAAAGAGCCACATGGTCACTTACTACGACTTTGAGAAACAGCATATCAAAGAAGACTTCTATTACTTTGGAAAAGATACTGCTCAAAAGCATGGCGACTACTATGAATATTACTATTCGGTCAAAGAGCCCAAAGTAAAAGCGGAATACAAAAAAGGAAAGTTACACGGTAAGTATGAGGTATACTATGAAAACGGCAACCTCAAGCACAGCTATCGTTATAAAAATGGCTTGAAAGATGGACGCTATACCATGTACTTTTTGGAAGGACAAGATAAAGTCACCGGAGAATACAAAGACAACAAGCTAGTCGGAGAACTGAAAATGTTCTATGAATCGGGACAGGTAAAAGCAGAAGTACCCTTTAAAGATGGTATGAGAGATGGATGGTTTAAGGAATATTATCAATCAGGAAAGCTTAAATCCAAGATCCAATTTAAGAATGATCTAAAAAATGGGGAGAGTTTAAGTTATTACCCTGATGGTCAACTAGCTCAAAAAGGTCATTTTGTAGAGGATAAAAGTCATGGACAGTTTATCAGCTATTATGCCGATGGAACCCTCAAATCAGAAGCATCATTTGAAAATAATCTATTGAATGGCGTTTCCAAGTTTTATTATACAGATGGCACCATCAAAGAAGAAGTTCCTTTTGTTAATCATAAGGAAAATGGACTGGTAAGAATCTACTACCCTACAGGTTCTATTAAAACAGAATCAGCCTATAAAAACGGGAAGATTACTGGAAATATTAAAGAATACTATGCTGTTGGAATGGTTAAGTCAGAACTAACCACTTTGGAAGATGGCAGCGGTACCATTAAAGAATGGAATCAGGAAGGGCAACTCGTACGATCTGGAAGCACCCTAAAAATGGTCCCTCACGGCCTTGTCATGAACTATTATGATAGCGGTGAACTGAAAAGCCAACAAAACTACCATAAAGGCATCTTGCACGGAAAAACTACTCTTTACTATAAGAATCAGGACATCAAGGAAGAGATCGACTATTACTCCAGAAAAAGCCGACACTTCAAAAAATACCTTCCCGGTAAAATCCTGATCGAAGAAGGAGAGTATCTCAATGAGCTACCCGAAGGGTCTTGGGCATATTATTACGAAGATGGTACTCTTAAGTCTATTGCCCTTTGGAAAGACGGTAAGCTACACGGAGAAAAGGTAGATTATTACGAGAATGGCAAAATGAAGCTCAAGACCAAATACGCTTATGGCGTTATCTACGGCACACAATATGAGTACTACACCGATGGAAAGCAGGTCAAAACCAGTACAAAATACCGTAATAATTATATCAGTGGAGAAACCACGCATTATTACGAGAATGGCCAACTGAAAGCCAAGGGCATGCAGTTCCAGGAGAACAAGAGAGGTAAATGGGAATACTTTAACCAGGATGGCACTCCGGTAAAAGTAGAGACCTATGATAATGAAGGGGTATTGCTAGGAAGTGAAGATATCACCTCAAACTAATGTTGAGGCAGCTTACGCTGCTGGTTGAATCGTTGAATTGAGCTTCGCTCGTTGATTCGAGTTGAAAGGTTGACTGAGTTCAATAAACGATTCAACTCGAATCAACGAGCGAAGCTCAATTCAACGATTCAACGCTCCAAGAGCCATCCTCAATAACCTTTGCGGATGGCTTTTGGTTATTATATAGAAAAGGTGCTTTTCGCACGATTGTAAGATGAATTGAAATTTCTGCATTATATTTAGGCATGAGAACAGATAAATACCTTTGGGCAGTAAGACTTTTCAAGACCAGAACCATGGCTTCCAACGCCATAAAGGACGAACAGGTACTGATCAACGATAAGATCGTCAAACCTTCCCAGAAGATTGAGCAAGGAGATGAAATTAAGCTCTACAGACATCCCATCTGGAGAAGCTATCAAGTACATGAGATTATTGAAAAAAGAGTCGGTGCCAGTATTGCCCAAGAGTGCATTACAGAAACCACTTCTGAAGAAGAAATTGAAAAGTTCATAAAGTATCAGGAGGAAAAGCGATTCTATCTATCATAAACCTCTTAGAGCTTGTTTGAAATACTGATTTAGATAGAGAAAATTTCTATAACCTGTTCAAATTGATTCAAATTTGAGAATAATAGTGGTTCTATTAGTTGAAAATTTGAGTCGATTTGAACAGTGATTAGAGGAATTTTCTATCTGAAGATGTATTCCAAACAAGCTCTTAAGGATATTTACCATCATCACCACTACTTTAAAAATCGCAACTAAGAAGAATGAAACCGAAGGAGATCTACGAGCAACTGCTAGCTGAAAAAGGACAGGGGTCTGACTTTAGTGAGTTTGACAAACATTCAAAATATCAAAAAGAGCGTCTTTACAATGTAAACTACTGGCTAGTACAGCAAGGGAAAAGCCCTATTCCTGTACCAGAAAGTTTTGAGGAATACTGGGATACTCTGGAGGGAAATCTAAAGGCTTGCCTGGAGGACGAATAATATCACTAAACCAACTATACATGAACTACTCTATTCTAGCCCTTGTGCTGCTTGTGGCTTTATTACTGTATTTTCAAAGCAAAAAACGAAAAACAAAAAAAGCATTACTCCTACAAAAACAGGAGGATGAAGTTTACAGAAACTACCTCAATAAGTTTCAAGACATCTCTACGCTAAAGAAACTTCCTGTACAGGAGGTACAGATCGCAGGGGTCCGTTACCAAAATGATGATGGAAGCCAACGACAAGACATCATCCGAGAATGTAAAAAAGGCGAACGGCTTATGTTGATTCCTGATTCCATCAACCAATATGACAAGCATGCCATTCAGGTACTTCGTCTCAATCGACAACAAATTGGTTTTTTGGATATGGACTTGGCTATTGAGGTCAAGAGTCGCTTGGAAGCTTCCTCTCCTGTGGAAGCAAGCATTATAGATATCAAAGAAGAAAAAGAGACTTTACAGGTTTATATCGCACTTCAAAAATATAGTTTGAGGAGTAATGTCTCTGCGAACTAAACAATAAGAATAACAAACCGTTTTTTGGGAAACCACTTTTACTTATAATTTTAATTTTCTTATGAAAAAAATCATTCTTTCAGCAACCATCTTGGCTAGTACCCTATGGGCTGTTTCTTGCAATCAGAAAACTACCAAAGAAGAAAATACAGAAGTAACACAAGAAGTAGCACCTACAGAAGCAGGTACTGCAACCTATAGCTATGATAGTAGCGCGACTTCTATCCTGTTCACTGCTTACAAATACACCGAGCGTGCAGGTGTTGGAGGGAAATTCACGGACTTCTCTATTACAGCAGGTAACGAAACTGCTGCTACTCCAGAGGAGCTTTTAACAGGAGCTACCTTCTCTATTCCTGTAAGCAGTATAAAAACAGGAGATGCCAGCAGAGATCATAAAATTAAAGAATTCTTTTTCGGAACGCTGAATGCCACCGATGTATTGAAAGGTAGCATTAAAGAAATCAAAGAGGGAAAAGTGATTGTTGACCTTACCATGAATTCGGTAAGTAAGGAGATTAGCTTAGACTACTCTATCGATGCTCAGAATGTCCTTCGATTAAAAGGTAATTTAGATGTTAGCATCTTTGATGCCCTACCGGGTATTGAAAAGTTAAATGAAATTTGCCATGACCTTCACACTGGTAGCGACAATATTTCTAAACTATGGCCTGATGTAGACATCACTATCAAATCTACATTGATGAGAAATTAACCTAGATTGATATAAAAAAGGCAATGAAGCACTCATTGCCTTTTATTTTGCAAAAAAAGCATTTTAATAATCGTATTTTGTACACATAAAGTGCTATTTTTGTTTAGATCTGTAATTCAGCACAAAACCCAATATTAATTGTCTTTATTACGATTGTGACAAGGGACAATGGTAACCATACTCCCTGAAAATTATGACCTTAGTCATCAATTATACTTATCAGTATCCTTAAGTTTGTATACATCCTTGAAAGAATAGAGTGATTTCAAGGAATTAATACAACCAAATATATTCTTACCCTTACCACAATAAGGAGTTAAGAAAAATTTTCTTTTATCCATACAAAATAAGAACATCACTATGTCAACAATCAAAGTTGGGATTAACGGATTCGGTAGAATCGGTAGACTAGTATTCCGCGCTGCACAAGAGAAAGAGAACATCGAGATCGTAGGTATCAACGACCTTTTGGACGTAGACTACATTGCATATATGCTTAAATACGATTCTGTTCACGGAAGATTCAACGGTGAAGTAGAAGTGAAAGACGGTAACCTTATCGTAAACGGTACTACTGTTCGTGTAACTGCAGAAAGAAACCCAGCAGACCTTAAGTGGGATGCGATTGGCGCTGACTACGTAGTTGAATCTACAGGTTTGTTCCTAACAAAAGAAACAGCAGAAGCTCACCTTAAAGCTGGTGCTAAAAAGGTAGTTATGTCTGCTCCATCAAAAGACGACACTCCAATGTTTGTTTACGGTGTAAACCACGACAAACTAACTGCAGACATGAACATCGTTTCTAACGCTTCATGTACTACTAACTGTCTTGCTCCTATCGCAAAAGTATTGAATGACAACTATGGTATCTTGGAAGGTCTAATGACGACTGTTCACGCTACTACAGCAACTCAAAAAACAGTTGATGGTCCTTCAATGAAAGACTGGAGAGGTGGTAGAGCTGCACTTTCTAACATCATCCCTTCTTCTACAGGTGCTGCAAAAGCAGTAGGTAAAGTAATTCCTGAGTTGAACGGAAAACTTACTGGTATGGCATTCCGTGTTCCTACGGCTGACGTTTCAGTAGTAGACTTGACTTGTCGTTTGGAGAAAGGTGCTTCTTACGAGGACATCAAAGCAGCAATGAAGAAAGCTGCTGACACTCCAGTTGCAGAAGGTGGTCTTCAAGGAATCCTAGGCTATACAGAGGATGCAGTTGTTTCTCAGGACTTCGTTTCTGATGCAAGAACTTCTATCTTCGATGCTGACGCTGGTATCGCATTGAATGACAACTTCGTAAAAGTTGTTTCATGGTATGACAACGAGTGGGGATACTCAAACAAAGTGATTGAGTTATTGTCTTATATGTCAACACTATAATTATTACTTACCTTAGGGATATACTTACTGTCCTCTAAGACTAAGTATTGCATTATTTATCTAAAAAGCTGGTTATTCTTGTGAATAATCAGCTTTTTTGTTTTTTTCTACCAAAATGAGAATTCCTGCTAAACAACACGACTGACCAATATGTACGTCAAACTATTTCAACTACTACTCAGCTTATTTTTGGGTATTTCTTTTGTACAAGCACAACAATACCATATTACACAATACACCAATCGAGAAGGACTTGCTCAAAACCACTCCGTCTCTTTGGCTATGGATAGTAAAGGATATTTATGGATTGGATCTTCTGAAGGAGGAGTTTCTAGATTTGATGGACATACGTTTGACGTTTATGACACCTCCAATGGACTTTCCAGTAACTTTATCCAAAAGGTAACTGTTGATGCACTTGATAATGTATGGGTCCAAACCTCTAAAGGCTTGCATTGCCTAGATGGTCAAAAAGTACATTACTTGCATACAGAAGGTACCATGACAGTACACTCCCAAGATAGCGTTTATATTCAAGGGCCTAAATATACCTTGGAAGTATGCACTCCAACAGGACTTCTTCCCACCTATATCAAGTCCGACAAAGCCTATAACCATATTGCTCATAATCAAAAAAAGGACTTTCTGTGTGCCCGCAACAATCAGATAGAATTATTCTCCCGTGATGGTCACTTGGAGGGGCAGTGGGAATTACCACACAGCATCAACAATATTACAGCTGCCTTTCAGGAAGATGCATGGTGGATTGGCACAATAAAAGGTCTTTATTTACTTCAAAATAAACATTTATCTTCTCCATACCCTGAGCTAGAGCATTGCCAGATCACAAGTATACTCCCCTTGTCTTCACAGCGACTTTGGATAGGCACCCAGCAAAATGGTGCTATTTTATGTACTCCCGACGGCCTGAAGATTTTAAAAGAAGAAAATGGCTTAAGCAACAACATTCAGGATATTCTAGCTGATCAACAAGGAGGCATATGGTTTGCAGGTAAGGATGGTATCTTTAGGTTACACAACCTTAGCGTACTTTTTTATCCTTTCAAGAAAGAACGTATCCAAAGCACCTTATCACTACATGAAAATGGAATTGTCGCTACTTCCCAAAAAAGACTTTATTTCTTCCATAAAGAGCTCCTAACTCCTCTACCCTATCCTAAAAACATCAGTACATCTGATAAAAAGCTATTTGCAATCCATCAGACCCCTTACATCCTATCGAAGGATCGCCTCTATTATCCTGATTCTTCTAGAACGTTTATCCGACGCCATAGATTCAGCTATAAGGATGTACCTGAAAATGAGGTATTCAAAGCCGCCATTGAATGGCAAAAATCCATCTATATAGCTGGAAAAGAAACCCTATATTCCAGTAAGTATTCCCTGGATTCCTTAAATCAAGTCCCTTCTCCTACTACCATGAAAGGTATTTCCTGTCTAGCGGCAACTCCTCAGGCTCTTTGGGTAGGCACTCAAAAAGATGGTATTTTTCGATTAGACACTAAAGGAAACTTCAAACAATTCACCTTAAATGATGGACTGTCTTCTTTACATATCAATACTCTGATCACAGATAAAAAAAATAACCTTTGGGTAGGAACCTCAGGAGGAGGCCTCTTAAAAATATCCACAGAAGAGCAGGTCACTACTTATCAAGAAGAGAACTTTACCTCTACCAATATCTACTCCCTGGAGTTTGATCCATATGGTAACTTATGGGCGGGAAGTGATCGAGGAATGAATAAAATCATTTTTATACAGAATGATTACCTTAAAGTAGAGCGGTATCAAGGTTCTGAAGGAATCACCCAACTGGAATATAGCAAAAACAGTAGCTGTATAGATCATAAAGGGCAACTATGGTTTGGCAGCAGTGAAGGGATTTATTGTATCAACCCTGAAAAGGATTTACTTAACATGATTCCTCCCAAAACTTACCTTACAGGAATCAATGTCAACTTCCAGGATGCGTCCTTAATGGAATATGCCGATCACTTCACCCCGTGGCATCATGTTCCTGTAGACCTTTCGCTTCCTCACGGAAAAAACCACCTGACTATTTACTTTTCAGGGGTTACTATGGATCTACCTGAAAAGGTGAAGTATCAATGGAGACTTTCCGGCATTGATCAGGCATGGACTACTGCCTCTAAGCAATCTTTTGCCAACTACTCCAACCTTCCAGCAGGGAACTATACTTTTGAGGTCAAGTCCATTAATGCCAGAGGACTAGAAAGCAACGATACCGCAGTGCTACACTTTGAAATTGATAAGCCTTTCTATTTCACTAAGCTATTTCTCACTGTCGTATTAGGCTTACTTGTTGTACTTATCAGGTGGTGGTACAAACAAAGGGTTAGTAGCTATGAAAAAGCAAAAGCTTTCTTAAGAAAGAAAGTGGCTGAAAGAACCGAGGAATTAGAGCAACAACGGAGCAAGCTCAGCCAACAAAGTCAAGCCATGCAAAAACAACATGAAGAGCTCAATGGCATTTATGAGCGCATGTCCAATAGCCTACAATATGCTGGTAAGATACAAGAAGCAATCTTACTTAAGGAAGATACCTTTAGTGAATTATTACCACAATCCTTTACCTTATTTCAACCTAAAGAAACTGTTGCTGGGGTATTTTTCTGGGTACATCAACATCAAGAACATATCCATCTGGCTTTGATCGATTGTACCAACCGAGGAGTTCCTGCTGCATTTATTTCTATTGTTGGTAAAGAAATGCTTACTAGAGTAGTTCAGAATTTCCCGAAAGCAAGTCCTGCTGAAATACTGGAACTCCTTCACGAAGAATTTGTCTCAGTCCTTCACGCTGAATCCAAGGCCCATATCAACGATGGTATGGATATCGCTTATTGTGACATCAACCTTAAAGAAAGAATCCTCACCTTTGCAGGTGCCCGTAGACCTTTATTTGTTATGGAAGAGGGTATCATCAGAGAGTACAAAGGAGACTTTTGCAGTATTGGTATTCAATACAATAATAAAATCAAGAATTCATTCACCAATCAGGTAATGCCTTTAAAAGAAGGGAATACCTATTACTTGTTCTCTGATGGATTCACCAATCAGTTTGACCAAAACGGAAAAAAATTCAAGAAATCGCAACTCAAGGCACTGCTGGAAGAGTCTGCGTCATATCGTATGGAGGAGCAAAAGCAAATCCTCTCAGAGGCATTTCAAGAGTGGAAAGGTGATGTAGAGCAACTGGATGATATTTTATTCGTTGGGTTTAAAGTAACTGAATAACTATTTTTACACTTGAAATAAAAAAGTGCAATCTATGACAAAGGAAACAACTCCACTATTGGAGGCTAAGAATATCTATAAAACATATGGAAAAGGGAAGCCAGTACTTGCTGGCATTAACCTCACCGTAACTAAAGGAGAAATCATTTCTATCGTCGGAGCATCCGGAGCGGGTAAGAGCACACTCCTACAGATACTAGGTACCCTAGACACTCCTGACCAAGGAGATGTATTGCTTGAAGGAGATATCATTAATCAAATGGAAGGGAAAGCCCTGACACATTTACGCAATCAACGGATTGGCTTCGTTTTTCAATTTCACAACCTGCTTCCTGAGTTTACAGCATTGGAGAACATCTGTATACCTGCCATGATTGCTGGACAATCCTTGGAGAAGGCCAGAGAGATCGCCTTACCCTTAATGGAAAAGCTTAATATTGCACATAGGCAAGACCATAAACCAGCGCAGATGTCAGGAGGAGAGCAACAAAGAGCTGCCGTTGCCAGAGCACTCATCAACCAACCTGCGCTCGTATTTGCTGACGAACCTAGTGGTAATCTTGACTCTGCCAATGCAGAAGAATTACACAACCTCTTTTTTGATCTTCGAAACGAATTAAACCAAACATTTGTTATCGTAACTCACAATGAGCATTTCGCCAATTTAGCCGATCGAAAACTTGAAATCGTGGATGGACAAATTGTTCATCAAGCTAAACTTGGATAATACCAACTCCTCTCCCACATGGAACTGTAAGGAGTAAAGTGAATTAACACTTTTTTAGAAAGTTGGATTCATTATTATTAAAGTAATGTTTTAATCCTAATTATTACTTTCATTCATCTTCATTTGAACCATTGAAAAACCATATTATGAGTGATCACTTCTCAAAGATCTCTTCGGCATATCACAAGTATCGTCCGGTTTATCCAAATACCTTTTTCGAATTTCTATTTGATCAAGTAAAAAATACGGACCTAGCCTTGGACTGTGGTACAGGTAATGGACAAGTAGCTCAGTTTTTAGCAGAGCGCTTTGATAAAGTCTATGCTACCGATATTAGCCTTGACCAACTTTCTATCGCAGACTATAACCGAAAAGTAGAATATTTACAGTTCCCTGCCGAAGACCTTCCCTTTGCTGACGATGTCTTTGACTTAGTAGCTGTAGGGCAAGCAGCACATTGGTTTGATCTGGAAAAATTTTACTCAGAAGTCAAACGAGTGTGTAAAAATGGTGCTTTAATCGCCATATTTGGCTATGGAGATCTTGAAATCAACCAGGAAGATTTGAATTCTTTGTACAAAGGATTTCGAGAAAGCGTAAAGGACAATTTTCCTAAGGAAGAAGAATGGGTTCAAAAAAAATACGAAGGAATTCCTTTCCCATTTGAGGAAATTAGTATTGAAGAAGAGTTTAGTATCAGTAGCCTTTGGGATATAGAGCATTTATCAGGTTATATCAGTACTTGGCCTGGCATACAAAATATTATCACGGATAAAACCAATCCACTAAATGCTTTTAAAGAGTTATTTCAACAAACGCAAGGAGGGAAACAAGACTTCAGGGTTACTTTCCCTATGTTTGTAAAAATAGGTAGAATAGAAAAATAATGAGCACCTTCTATACAAGAGGTTGTCATCACGACTACTAGGTGAGCTCATTTTTCAATAGATAAAGAAGAAAGAGTGAAGGATTGTAAACCTCTATACAAGTTTTACAGTCCTTCACCCTTTCTTCTTTAACATTACAAGTGTATATCCTTGAATGGCTTTTACGTTTTAAATAAGGTGTGAAATCACCTCTTTAGTTTAGGCAGCTAATTTCTTTAACTCAGCCACAGGCCCAAATTCCTTGGACTGTATAGCTTTTCTACCTTTCAGCAATACGACTTCCGAAGGAGAAAGTTTGTTTTCCATCAAGGAAGCAAGCACTTTGTCATAAAAGGCTTTAGCCTCTATATCTGCTCCTTTCTCAAACTTAAATTTCTTCTCGTTTGCCTTCACTGGTCTCCCAGGAATCACTTCATACATACGAAAAACGACTTCGTAACGACTGCTGAAAAGCTTTTTAATAAAGTTGATCATAGTATTGATTATAATTATATACTCGCAAAATATGCTTCAAATTTTGTACACTTTTATCCTTACTTGCCATTTATTAACGACCATAAGGAAAATATTCGTATCTAAAATTCATTTTTATTAAAAAAATCACATCGAAAATTATAAGATAAAAAAAAGCCTGATCCTACAAGAATCAGGTTTTTCAATATTTCTAGTGTCAAATTAATTCAATTTAATACGTTTTTTGAAAGAAAAACAACTTATACAATACTTCTTCCTAAAAACAATCTTTAGTCGTCACATAAACAACCTAAAGATAAATTCTATCAAATATTATATTTTTTTTATAACTGACCAAATATTATTTTCATAAAATAAGAGGCATTGTACTTTTACAGATATATCTTCTATAAATTGTTAACCAATTATAATATAGTCCTTATATTGTCTGGCATACAAAACCGCATTGGCTTTAGCATAAAAGACTAAACTGTATTTCTGGTGAGAGATATTACTGCACTTCAATTTCGCTTTAGATTTATAGATACTACAGGGCGAACTGATGTACTTCCCACTACAGGAAGTATCAACGACATACAACTTAAACTAGGGAAAGGCTGTATCTTTGTAGATGACATCTATAAAGTCAACCGATACCAGAACAAGCTAATTATTACGCTCTATCCTTTTGCTACTGTCTCAGGTAATATTGCTAAAAGGTATATTGGCGAACACCATGCCATTATCATACAAACCAGTAGCTTTGCTAAAGAACTAGAAGCTAATATTGACCGAAAAATAGGGAAAGTTAAAATTCTCCATAAAAGACAAATTAAGGACAATACAGCCAAGTTACTAAGTACGCAATGTCCTAGCTGCCACTCTCCTATTGATTTAGAAAATCGTCCGGCAACCTACTACTCCTATTGTGACCATTGTGGGGCTATTTTCAATAAATACGGCTACTCTATTTCCGAAGGGGAACACTATGGCATATGTCCGGAAACCGGATACTTCGATCGCATTAAAAACTACCGGGAATATAAGATGTTCATTAGCCCACAGGAGGTCTCCTTCAGTGCAAAAAAGTATTATTGTAGTGATATGCTAGAGATTATATTTCTCAAGGAGTACTTCTATAAAAATATCACGCTACTGATTGGTGTATTCTTAATGGGAGTGCAGCATATTTTTTCCAAAACCAGCAGACAACCTGATTTTGAAGAATTAGGAGAAGCAAACTACTATGCCTACACGGGTGAGATGTCCAAAGCATGGGACATTTACCATCAAATGATCTCTAGATTACCCCACCACCCTGGGTTCTATCACAATCTAGGACTAGCCTACCTCAAACTAAAGCGCTATAAAAGGGCTGTAAAGTACTTTGAAAAGGCTTTGGATGGATGCAGCAACTATACGCCAACACTAAAGGTGCTAGAAAAATACAAGAGAAGAGCCTTTGACTACTCTGAAGAGGAGTAAGCTTGTTCATAATGTTTAGTTGAGCTTCGCTCGTTCATGGTGTTTAGTTGAATCGTTGAATTTCAATACTTCGTATTGAGTTGAATTGAGCTTCGCTCGTTGATTCGAGTTGAATCGTTTATTGAATTCAATAAACGATTCAACGGTTCAACAAAGCCATTAGGTAGTATGACGGTTATTTTTTCAATCTTAATATATGGCGTCAGTTACGCTGCTTGTTGAGTCGAGTTGAATTCTTCACAAAGCCCGGTAAACAATACAACTCGATTCAAGATACCATGTAATGGAGTAAAGCTCAGTTCAACTCTGCGAAGGAGAAATTCAAGGATTCAACTAAACATTATGAACGAGCGAAGCTCAACTAAACACCATGAACAAATCTAACCGCCATAATAGGCCTTTTGAAAGATTCTTTTCCAAGTCGAGACACTCTTGTATGATCTTCCTTCTAAAGCTTTCACGATATGTACTCCTGCGACATTAGCACTTAGAATACAATCTGCAGTCAAAAGGTCCTGCTTGCGGGCCATGACCTTTTTTACTTTGTAACCGAGGTCTTCCAAGGTTTGTATAATATTTTTTCGGGCAATTCCTGCTACGCAGCCTGTTTGTAACCTTGGTGTGTATATTTGATCATTTTTCACCCAAAAAAGTGCACTGCTAATAAACTCACAGAGGTATCCTTCGCTATTCATCAATACCAGATCATCCACCTGCTTTTCTTTCTTCTCGATCCCTGCCAATACGTAAGTCATAGACGACAATGTCTTCGCAAAAGAAATCGCTGAATACTGTACAAACGAACGTTCACAAAAATCAACTGTGACCCCCTCTTCGTAAGTAACTGGCGTAAAATCCCTAGCTGTTAGTAATACATGAAAACCCTGTGATGTAGGAGTATACAATCCCCCTTTTCTTCTCCACACCATTAACTTAAAGCGTACATCTCCCTCGAATTTATTTTTCTCTTTTAATTGTCTACATGACTTTAATAACCATTCTAGATTTAAAGCCTCAACATCTTTATCAAAACCCATGACCTTCATTCCTTTTTGTAGACGTTCCAGATGATCCACCGCAAACTGTAAGCGATCATTCTTCATGATAATGGTTTCAAAAAGTCCATCTCCATAGGCAAAACCTCTATCTTCTATAGGGATCGTTACCTTTTTCTTCTCTAACAGCTCAAAATTATAGTTTACAAACATATTTATCTGGTCTTTGAAAAGTCTACAAATTGAATGTCCCGAATATACGCATTAGTCCTTCTTGCTACCAACCATTTAAGTATATTGCTATCTTTGCCATAGAAAAGTATCGATAGTCATCAAGACTGACACAATCCCATGTGGCTGGTCGGTTATCACTTGTAAACGGTAAGCCATAGCCTATCGATTAAAAATTGGTGAAAGACTATCAATAATGCCTAGACAGATCGAAAGAACAAGCATATTTTGAAAAACATAGACCTACCTGTAATGGAGGTAGTTCCTGAGGTCAAAGAACTACTCCAAACGAATACTTCCCTTATCCTCAAAGCCCCTCCGGGAGCTGGAAAAAGTACCATACTGCCTTTAATGCTTATGGAAGAAACATGGCTGAAAGGTAAAAAAATCCTGATGCTAGAGCCTCGTCGCCTTGCAGCCAAATCTATTGCCAGCAGAATGGCCGAGCTCTTGGAAGAGCCCGTAGGCCAACGGGTAGGATACCGCATACGTTTCGAGCAAAAGGTAAGTCAGCACACACAAATTGAAGTGCTCACCGAAGGAATCTTAACACGTATGCTCCAGTCGGATAATGCACTGGAGGGTGTCGGATTAGTTATCTTTGATGAGTTCCATGAAAGAAGTTTGAATGCCGATCTTGCTTTAGCACTCTGTAGAGAATCACAACAAATTCTTCGGGAAGACTTACGTGTTTTGATTATGTCTGCTACCCTAGACATGAGTAAGCTTTCATCACTTTTACACGCACCTGTAGTAGAAAGCCAGGGTAAAATGTATCCTGTCAACGTACAGTATACTGGAGAATCAGACCCTTATTTACTTCCTGAAATGACTGCTAAAACAGTCAAAGAAGCATTGCAAAAAAACGAAGGAGATATTCTGGTATTTCTTCCCGGACAAGGCGAAATCAAAAAGTGTGAAGGGCTATTAAAACATACTCTCCCTAAAGATATTGCTATCTTGCCACTTTATGGACAGCTTCCCATGCGACAGCAACATGCGGCAATCTTCCCTCATAAAGAAGGAAAAAGGAAAGTAGTGCTAGCTACCTCCATTGCGGAGACCAGTTTAACCATAGAAGGCATTAAAGTGGTCATTGATACGGGCTATGGACGATATTCCCAGTTTGACCCCAACACTGGACTTTCCCGCCTAACCACAGAGCGTATCTCCAAGGATGCTGCCGAGCAACGAAAAGGCCGTGCAGGCCGACTATCAGAAGGCACTTGTTACCGTATGTGGACTGCTGCTACGCACGAGCGCCTTAGCGAACATCGCATGCCTGAAATAGAACAAGCTGACCTGGCTGATCTAGTACTAGACATGGCACAATGGGGTATTGAAGATCCTCAAGATTTAACCTGGTTAACGCCACCTCCAAATGGTAGTATGGCACAGGCACAAGAGTTGTTACATCAATTAGAAGCCATGGAAGATGGTGTAATTACTGAACATGGTAAAAACATGCACCAACTTCCTTGCCACCCTAGGGTTGCTCATATGTTACTGGAAGCAGAAGACATGGACTTATTGCCATTGGCCACTGACCTCGCCGCTATACTGGAAGAAAGGGACTTTCTAGGAAAAGAAGCAGGTATTAATGTCAATCTCCGTATCGAGGCCTTAAGACGGTATCGAAAAGAAAAAGGGCAAGGCAAGAAACTAGGATATATCGAGAAGATCGCCGCCAATTACCGTAAGCTCTTTAACATAGATGCTGAAAATGGCCTTTTTGATGAATATGAAACAGGTTTACTCCTCGCTTTTGCGTATCCAGAACGAATCGCTTGTAGCCGTCCGGGAAACAATGCACAGTTCCAACTTGCCAATGGAAGGATTGCGGCAGCAGGTCATCGGGATGAGCTAGCACACGAATCTTGGCTAGCCGTAGCTCATTTGGATGCTCGAGATGGGCTAGGGAAAATATTCCTCGCCTCTCCCCTCAATCCCAAAGATCTTGCTCCCATGGTCAAAGAAGTAAAGGTAATTACTTGGGACACTGAAGATGGAGGATTGATCGCTACAAAAGACTTACGCATTGGAAATATTATCCTAAAGTCGACACCGTTAAATGAAATTGATGAAGAAGAACGTATTCTAGCCATTTGCGATGCCTTAAAAAAAGAAGGAGAGCAGCTACTTCCTTTTGATAAGGAGGTAGAAGCCTGGCAAGCAAGAGTGCTAAGCTTAAGAATATGGAGACCTGCTGAAAAATGGCCTGATGTAAGTACTCCAACACTACTTCGCACATGTCAAAAGTGGTTATCTCCTTATTTAAAAGATATACGCAAGCCACAAGACCTCAAGAAACTTCCTTTAATGGATATTCTAGAACATAGCTTGGAATGGGAACAACAAAATAGACTCTCTGAAGTAGCTCCTGAACGTATTGAGGTACCTAGTGGCTCAAAGATAAAAATTCAATATCAAGCTAATGGAAGTCAACCTATACTAGCTGTACGACTTCAAGAAGTGTTTGGTATGACGAGCACTCCCCATGTCAACGATGGAAAAGTAGCATTATTGATGCATCTACTCTCTCCCGGGTTTAAGCCTGTACAAGTCACCAGTGATTTACACAGCTTTTGGGAAAATACTTATCATGAAGTGAAAAAGGAGTTAAAACGTCGATATCCTAAACACTCATGGCCAGAAGACCCTTGGAGTGCGGAAGCCGTACGGGGAGTCAAGAGAAAAAAAATCGAGTAGGAAGGTAGGGATTAGTTCCCTACCTGTCCTCTCACACCACCCTGCGTACGGA
>NZ_BAABJX010000042.1:0-142318 GCF_039543525.1 Algivirga pacifica | reverse complement strand
GAACTACCATCCCCCACAGTGGACTTGCACCACCTAGCCAAATACCATGCACGGCACACTAAAGAAAGGGCGACCCTTGTGGTCGCCCTTAATATTAGGTAAAGGCTACTCTTGTGGCTGCCCCTAACAAATCAACACAAAATAGTGATCACTATTCTTGATCTCTCAACTTCTGCTTAAGCTTATCTAGCTCGCTATTTCCTGTTGAGGCTGTTCCATTACTAGGTGCTTCAGATTCACCTGAAGAAGTATTCGTTGTGTTTTCAGTATTATCAGAAGAAGACGCTTCCTGGTTTGGCTTGCTTGAGGCCATCTTAGCCTTCAACTGCTTTAAGGCTTCTGACTCAATACCCGGTGTTGCCGCTGTACCTCCCAATGCCTTATCAATTTCATCATCTATTGTGTTACCGGATAACTGCGCTACATCTCCATAAGATTCTGCCAAGGCTTCCTGCTCAGATACCTTTTGCTTCATACGCTCCAAACGCGCCAATGTATCTGAAGAATCGATATTAGACAATTGCTTATTTAATTTTGCCGTAGCCTTACTTACGGTAGAACGAGCCTTAAGTGTTTTCAACTCATTCTCCCAGTCGGTAATCTGACTTTTAAGCTTTTGAACATTTCCTTCCATTTTCGTCACCATCTGATCATAGTTGGTCACATTCTTCATGGAGGTTTGTATTCTTGTATCTACTTGTTGCTTTCTTGCTAAAGCCTCTGAAGCCAAACGGTCAGCCTCTTGAGGATCCAAACTCCCTGACTCTGCTTTTTGTAATAACAGGACAGCCTTTTGCTCATAATCTGTACTTGCTTTCTTGGCTACCTCCAACTCTCTTTTCTCCTTAATATGCAATGCCTTAACCTCCGCTAGCCCTTGTAAACTCTTAGTTAGATCAGTCTTCAGGTCTCTGATCCCTTGTTCTGTCATCTTCACAGGGTCCTCCAACTTATCCAGTGCTGAATTCGCCTCAGCCTGCGCAATTCCAAATAGTCTTTTCAACCAACCAAACATAATCTTGTATTTAATATTTCGTGCAAAAAATAAATCTTTAAACTTAAATATAAATAATATAGAAAAAATATAATCACCGCACAGGGATTTTACAATTTTTACCTACGAGACTGCTTTTGCTCAAAGTAATTGTATGCCTCATTAATTTTCAAACTTACTTCCTGTGCAATCTTATGCTTTTCTGCATCATTGTGATACAAATCTGGATGATACACCTTCATCAGCTTACGATACGCTTTCTTTACTTCAGGAAACGTTGAACCATAAGGAACTTCCAATGCAGCATAATATTCCTTCTCTTTCTTCAGTAAAGGATCTTGATACCTGTTCTGCTGCTGATAGGAGGAAGAGCTGTATTCGGTATAAGTCTCCTGATCGTACTCCCATTGCTTATGTTCACGTTTAAATTGCCCAAAATCAATATTGAACTCTTTTTCCAAGTCCTCCAACGCCTTGTCAAACTTATCCCTAACGTGGTTCTGTTCCAATTGATCATTAATATTGGCAATTAGAATATCTTTCAATCGATCTAATATCATATGTTTTTTTGCAATAAATAAGGAAAGAGTACGCTATAATTACGAATATAACTATTCTAAGGTTTCAACAATTAAGTAATTTATCGTCATTTCAATAAATGAATGAACACATCTTTTTACTATATGAGTAACAAAAGTATTTTTAGTGTACAAAGTACACAAAACACAACCTATAAAGAGATTCTCTAAAAATATTTAAAAATATCGCTTATAGAAAGGAATCACTACTTAAGCACCCTCTATTAACTAATAAATAATTGTAGAACAGACCTTTACAAAAAAATAAAGGGAAAATATATAGTTAAGCGGATAAAAATTAGTACATTCTTAATAAGGTTAAACGGTTGTAATATGTGAATAAGTTTTAATTTATTAGGTAAATATCTATATTCCGGACTACAACCATAAAATAAACGGCAATAAAATGCCTTACTTGCTTAGATAAGTACCACTAAATACAGTTTAGATGAAACTAGATGCTTTACAAACACCTTGGCTGAACAATTATCCACAAGGCGTTGAACACGAAATCAATCCTGATCACTACGGATCTTTAATTGAACTTTTTGAAGAATCCTTTGGAAAATTCCAAAATAAAGAGGCATTTGAGTGCATGGGAGGTGTTATGACCTTCAATGAAATCGATTTAGCTTCTCAGCGATTTGCTGCATATTTGCAAAACCACACCAACTTAAAAGCTGGTGATCGCATTGCGATACAGATGCCTAATGTTTTGCAATACCCTATTGTTATGTTTGGCGCTCTTAGGGCTGGGCTTATTGTCGTTAACACGAACCCGCTCTATACAGAAAGAGAAATGGAACATCAGTTCAATGACTCTGGAGCAAAAGCCATTATTATTTTGGCTAACTTCGCTGATAAATTGGAAAAAATACTTCCAAAAACAGACCTTGAACATGTGATTATCACTGAGATTGGCGACCTTCTTCCATTCCCTAAGAACTTGATCGTTAATACCGTTGTAAAATACGTCAAGAAGATGGTTCCTTCTTTTAACTTACCTAATGCGGTCAAGTTGAAAGACACCCTAAGAAAAGGAGAGCAATCTACCTTTACAAAGCCTGTAATCAAGTCTGATGATATTGCTTTCTTGCAATACACTGGAGGCACCACAGGTGTGTCAAAAGGCGCTATGTTGACTCACCGTAACGTGATTGCGAACTTAGAGCAAAATGCAACATGGATGGCTCCATCATTAAAAGAAGGAGAAGAAGTCATCATTACACCACTTCCTCTATACCATATCTTCTCACTGACAGTAAACTGTCTGACGATGATGAAATATGGAGTGAAAAACGTCCTGATCACCAATCCTAGAGATATTAAAGGATTCATCAAAGAACTTAAGAAACACAAGTTCTCCATCATGACAGGGGTGAATACCCTATTCAATGGTCTCTTGAATCACCCAGACTTTAAGACAATCAATTTTGACGCACTTAAAGTATGTGTAGGTGGTGGTATGGCGGTACAAAAAGCCGTTGCACTTCGTTGGCAAGAAGTAACCAACTGTCCACTGACCGAAGGATATGGACTTACAGAAACTGCTCCGGTACTTTGCTGTAACCCAATTGATGGTAGTGGCAAGATTGGTCATATTGGTCTTCCATTCCCTAGTACACAAGTAGTGATCATGAATGATGAAGGAGATATCTTAAATCAAGGAGAAGTAGGTGAGATCTGTGCCAAAGGCCCTCAGGTTATGAAAGGCTACTGGCAACGTCCTGAAGAAACACAAAAAACATTTACTGAAGATGGATGGTTGCGCACAGGTGATATTGGCCTAATGGATAAAGATGGATACTTCAAGATTGTAGACCGCAAGAAAGATATGATTTGTGTATCTGGATTCAATGTCTATCCAAATGAAGTAGAAGACGTTGTAGCGATGCACCCAGGTGTTACTGAAGTTGCAGTAATTGGAGTTCCTGACGAGCGTTCTACAGAAGCAGTCAAAGTCTTTGTAGTAAAAAAAGATGAAGCACTATCAGTAGAGGAGCTTAAAAAATTCTGTAAAGAGAACCTTACAGGTTACAAAGTGCCTAAGCATTACGAATTCCGTGACGAGCTACCTAAGACTAACGTAGGTAAAATCCTAAGAAGAAGTCTTAAAGAAGAAGAAATGAAAAAAATGGGAGCAGAATAATCTCTCCCTCCATTGAATAGTATTTTTGTTAAGGGCGACCACAAAGGTCGCCCTTACTTTTACCTTTTACCTTTTACCTTTTACCTTTTACCTCAATAAGTATTTACTTTGCTAGTCTTCTTCAGAAGCTGTCGCTCTTTCTGAAAATAAAAATGCCATAATCCCCAAGAGCCTGTCATTCCAATCATAGCCCCTGCCGTAACATCCATCAAGAAATGCTGACTTAAGTAAACACGAGAAACCCCTGCCACTATTGCCAATCCAAAAAGCAATAACGTATAACTTTTACGATTAATGATCAGTGCCAAAGCAATAGCTAAAGAAAATGCCGTAGCGGTATGCCCCGACGGAAAAGAGTTGCTACTGTGTATCTTCACGCCTTCTACAAAACTAAGTACTCCTTCATCAAAAAAGGCCTTCGGTCTTGGTAAGCCTTTAAAAATCCATTGCTTAAAAATAAGAGCTACCACCCCGTGAAAAACACCGCAAGAGAGTAAATAAAAAAAGTACCATTTTCTGTAAATAAATAAGAATAGTAATATTGGAATATACATCAGACCATCTCCAAAATGGGTTCCATATTTAAATAGAACATCTGCAATAGTCGTTCTGTGCTCATTCAGCCATAATACCATATCTCCTTTATCCGACACGAACAATAGTAAAACAGAGCATAGGGAAATCCCCACTCCTAATAGCAAGAGTAATTGTTTGTTTGTCATTATACAATTGAGATTTTCAAGTTATTATTTCTACAAAATGTATAACTTTTTCGAGAAATAAAAACCTTGTTTGTTCTTCTAAAAAGTAATTTTGGCGGACAGCTTTACCCCAAAACGATCACTCTCGTCATCGTGTTGTGTAAGACGGTGTATAAAATCCACTCTCAATACTTTAAAAATGTTCTCTACACCATAACCGACTTCTGTATATGGTTCGTCCTCCAAGGATTTCAACTTACTATCAGATGGCTCTGATAAAACAATCTCCCTATTTTCATCCTCTAAACTACCGTATACGGTATTAGCCGTTGCAAACAGTCGCCATTTCAATCTCCTAAATAAAGGAACCCTGTTCATAATCATTCCTGCAAAATTATGTTCCAGTCTTAAAGAGGCATAACGATCACTAACAAACTCTCCAAAACGCATAAGGTTAAAAGCTCGATCACTATAAAAAATGGCTAATTCATTACCTTGATGCGTCTCCAAAAGGGGAAAAGGTAAAATATCTAATATGTATCCCCCTTCCAGCTCATAAGTCAACCGTCCAAAGGCCCCCAAACGAAATCCTTGCCATATACGTGCCTGAAATTTGTGATATTCAAAGTCACTTCCCAAAAAATCTGGAATACCATACGTATACCTTAATCCAAACCTTGGTTTATCGTTGGTGGAAACCACAATACGTGTGTTATACATGGTTTTAATACGCTTCTCTCCAGGAGCATACATCCATTCTGTTACTAACTCCACATTAGTGAAGTCGGTCTGGATTTTATTATCCTGATCTTCATTGATAAACTCGAATGGAAAAAGGGGATCAAAGTCTCTTCTCTTCAAGGAAACCCTAGCCGTCATGCCAATCCCAAAATCTGTCTGATACCAAGCTTTGACAACTTCATTGTAAAAAGGAAATACTAAGTTTCCCCATCTACTAGCAGCAGTAAACAAGGTTCCTAAAGGCTCATCGTCATTATAAATTCCGACCTGCTCTAACGTATTACTATACTGAATTCCTGCTTGCATCCATCTCCTTCGATTGATGAAGTAAGTCCCGGAAAGATCATACTTGAATCGATCATCCTTGATCCCATATCCCAAGTGTCCTTTAAACAACCAATCTCTACTAAAATCTACATCTGTAGTAAAGCCCACCTGAAAATGAGAATCCTCTATATCATTGTAGGCATACAACTGAGAGTAGGTTCCCAAGTTTAGGCCTGGAGCTATATTCACATAACCATTGATCAGAAACTCTACAATATCCACCAAGGTCTTTACTCTTGGTAAATTCTTTAAGGTATCAATCATTTGATAAATATGCATATCCTCCTCAGTAAGAGAACCTTGACGTACCTCATCCCAATTATAGGCCAAATCTTCTTCATAAGCATCCTCTCTCACTCTCACCGATTGGCTATAGAACTCAGCCGCTCTTTCTTTATTGACGACAAAATTACTATTTGCAACATAACTCTTTGCTAAAAAACCTCCCCATTTATCATTAATTTCTCCTATATCTAAGGTAATTCTTGTTTGAGATGGCAACCAGGCTTCCTCTACAGGAATCAATTCTTGCGTAATGCGGATTTGTTCTACAAAGTTAAGGTTGGCTTGTTTTCCTACAACTACGTCAATACGTTTCAATGCATAATGATGTGCTTCATCAGTAATCCACATACTTCCGGAGAAAGCCAGATCTTGCTCCCGCTTAGGTTCAAACTTAATTCTAGTACATGGAATACCGTCAATCTCATAAGTTTGAAAATCTAACTCATAATCATAAAATAACTTCCAACTTTCAGCAATAGGAGATACAAAGTCTTTTTGTAACACGCCTACCCAATTCTCATAAAAGTTATATTCCAAAAAGGTTGCTCCTGTGATTTGTGACACAACACTGCCATCATCTACGCCCACTCCTGTAACCTTTGTTCTTTCCACAAATTCTGTCTTACGCTTCGGGTTATTGGTGAAGTACTGTTTAGAAATGGTCTCGGAGACAAATATCGGGAGTATGGGTTTGCCGTCTTCTCCTATGCTAATTCCTCCACGCTCTACCGCATCAATCATATCCCTTACCACCTTCTTTTTCTTAAACTTCTCCGTGATATTATCTAAGTTCAATTCGTTACGAGTATAACTTTCATATTCGTATGCCTTCAATCGGATCAGATTATTACGTTTTTTATTGTCTACAACTTTTCGTAGAATTTCCCATGCAGGGTTCTCATATCCTCTAGAACTAACCACCACTTCCTGCATTTGCACAGAGGTGGGCGTCAACTTGATGGTCAATCGATAATCTGTTTGCCCTTTATCCAATAGCAACTCCCTATCTTCATACCCTATGTAAGTTACTCTTAACGTATCTGAGGTACGCTCGCCTTCCAATACAAAGTTCCCATTAAAATCAGTGGTTGCTCCTTGGGTGGCTCCCTTAAAAAATACATGAGCATAAGCAATGGGATTGTCATTCTCCTTATCCAACACTCTCCCTTTAATCGTTACTTCTTGAGCGTGTAATAGAATAGGATATAAATTGATTAGAAAGAGTATAATATATCGGTATCTGGTCATAGCTTTCAGCATTGGTATTTATAGTGGTATCTTAAAAAAAAAACAGTTGGGCAGGTATACTACTCCAACTGACATTTGTTAAGAAAAACAACTCCCTTACATAAGAGAGGACTGTAAATAGCAGACGATTAACGCACCACAACCACTTGTTGTTTAGAGGTATATACACGACCACCATTCAGTACGATCAAGGTTACCTCGAACTCACCAGGGTATTGAAAAGCATGAGTAGTACTCGCCTCTTTCGATACTGCTCCATCACCAAAATCCCATATCACTTGGTCTGCAGCCTCTGATACCTCTGCCTCAAATGTTATTTCTTTGCGTACCGTATGATACCCTTCGTTTGTTGTACTTCCCTCTGCAATAATATTCACACTCATAGGCGATGCTTCTCCACGGGCCGTCACCTTCTGAAATGCTATAGCTTCATGAGTGTTATCCCCTTTAACAGATAACTGATAGTCACCGGCTGGTAACACTCCAATCTCAAACACTTGTACCTGTTCTCCTGAACGTACAGCTAACGAACCACTTTGTATCTTCTCTCCAGACATAGCATTCACCAAATCAAACTGTAATATACTCTCAGAAGGACTACTATACTCTATGACAATCTCCTCCCCTTCCACTTGGTCTGGATACACCTGTTTTAGTTTTATTCCCTTATCCTTACTTTGCGCTGAAACCACAAAAGTGAATAACAGCAAAAGGGATAAAAGCTTTATTCCTTTATAATTCATATTTTTATAGTCTTGCTGATTTACATTTATTTCCTCCTGTGATAACATTTATTTAAATAAATAAATCCCTCCACCCTCTATTTCTAGCAAAAGTCATCTATCTAAGATCATCTTATAGCAAGCACGTTTCTGCTGACCGTTAAACTTTTGTTGAATCATTGATTCGAGTTGAATTATTAAGTGATACAATTCAACAAAGACAGACGCTAAGAAATATCATAAAAATGATCTATTTCTTTTCTGAAGTAATAAATTCATCGTAATATTGCGATATGGGAATTACAAAAACAGAAGGTTTCACTGAAGAAATCACTCAAATGGCCGAACTCCTCAAGGCATTGGGGCACCCTGCCCGTTTAAGTATTATGGAGTTTTTACTTAATAGTCCCGCTTGTATTTGCGGAGATATTGTGGAGGAATTGCCGTTGGCACAGTCTACCGTATCTAGACATCTCTCGGAACTAAAGAGGGTCGGATTGATCCAAGGAAATATTGATGGCAATAATATCTGTTACTGCATCAATACTGATACCTGGGATAAAGTGGCGCATTTCTTTACAGACTTTAAAAATAAGAAAGTAGTTACTTCCAGCTGTTGTTGATGATGTTTAATTGGGCTTCGCTCATTCATGGTGTTTAGTTGAGTTCACACTCTAAATCATAAGGCATCCTAATATTGCCATATGCAATACTTTAAACTACATGTCACTTCGCCATACAAGCATTAAATGCTGATAAACCATAGATAATACTACAGTCAAAACCTTGACTACTATAAAATAATATAGATATGAAAACGAAAGAACAAGATCTAAAACAGATGGTCAAAGAGCAATACAGTGAAATTGCTCTTCAGGATAAGGTTACCAATGCCTCTTCTTGCTGTGGTGCCGGGGGATGCTCTACAGAAGTAGGAAACCTGATGAACGAAGACTATAGTGACTTAGAAGGATATAGTGAGGATGCTGATCTTGGACTAGGTTGTGGGTTACCGACACAATTTGCGCAAATCAAGGAAGGTGATACGGTGGTAGACCTAGGTTCTGGCGCTGGTAATGACGCTTTCGTAGCAAGACATGAAACAGGTCTCACAGGTAAGGTCATTGGTATTGACTTTACTCCAGCAATGCTAAAAAAAGCTAGGGAGAATGCTGATAAGCTTGGCTTTAATAACGTAGAATTCCGTGAGGGAGATATTGAAAATATGCCTGTTACCGATAGCTCCGTTGATGTGGTAGTCAGTAACTGTGTCCTTAACTTAGTTCCTAACAAGCAAGCGGTATTTACAGATATCTACCGTGTGCTAAAAGAAGGAGGACATTTTAGCATCTCAGATATTGTATTGCAAGGAGAGCTTCCTGATAACATCAAGGATGTAGCTGTTATGTATGCAGGTTGTGTATCAGGAGCGATTCAAAAAGAGGAATACCTGAACTTGGTCAAGGAAGCTGGGTTCAACAATATCACTTTACAGAAAGAAAGAGTGATCACCTTGCCTGATGATATTTTGTCTCAATACCTTAATGAGGAAGAGATCGCTATTTATAAAAGTAAAGGAAGCTGTATTTATAGTATTACGGTATATGCAGAGAAGGGCGTTAAGGTACAAAAACCTAGAATTCGCTTAAATCTAAAAGATCTTACTTCTGGAGGGAATGTATGTGATCCAAACACGGGATGCTGCTAGGCAGTGAGCAGTGAGCAGTGAGTAATTTCCTCATAGATTAAACAAACAGACATATTTTAACATGAAAAACCAAGTACTCTCAGCCTATATTCAAAAGGCTATCGATGGATTTGATCAGATACCAGCAGAGCGTCTTCCTTACTTGCAGGCCATTACGGAATTTGTTCAGGAAAAGATTAATGCTAAAGAGACTATCAACCTAACCTTGATCTGTACCCACAACTCCAGAAGAAGCCACCTTTCGCAGGTATGGACACAGGTAGCGGCCTATTATTACGGCATCAAGGATGTTTTTGCCTACAGTGGAGGAACAGAAGCTACTGCTCTTTTTCCTTCTGCTGCTCAGGCTCTAACCAATGCAGGCCTTGATATCGCTACTTTGGCTGAAGGAGGTAATCCAATCTACAGCATTAAATATGAAGCGGAGCAACCGGCAATTATTGGTTTCTCCAAGAAATTTGATCACCCTTTCAATCCAAGCACAGGGTATGCAGCGGTAATGACCTGTAATCATGCGGATGCCAACTGCCCTATTATTCCAGGAGCAAAACGATTATCCCTTCCATTTGAAGACCCTAAAGCCTTTGATGGAACGGACGAGCAGCAAGCCAAGTACGATGAGCGATGCTTGCAAATTGCTACGGAGTTGCTCTACGTATTTTCTAAGGTCTAATTTTGGTTATCGGTTATCGCTTATGGTTTATTGCTTATCGTTTATTTTTTTTCATTGAGGTATTCAAGTAAAGCGATAAGCGAATTAAAAATAACCGCTATACACTAACGTAATCATTTATCATAAAGAAATCATGAAATCACAAGATCCTATTTGCGTCAATAAGCAGCCGAAAAAGCTTTCGTTTCTTGATAGCTACCTTACCTTATGGATATTTTTAGCCATGGCTATTGGTATAGGCCTTGGCTTTGTTTACCCTGATATTGCCGGACATATTAATGCCTTTTCAGTAGGCACGACCAATATTCCTCTAGCCATTGGCCTTATTGCGATGATGTACCCTCCATTGGCTAAGGTGAAATATGAAGAGCTAGGAAAAATATTCAAGGACATTAAAATTCTATCCTTTTCACTACTACTGAACTGGGTAATCGGTCCACTATTGATGTTCTTTTTGGCAATTATATTTTTGAAGGACTATCCGGAGTATATGTCAGGATTAATTCTGATTGGCCTGGCACGTTGTATTGCCATGGTAATCGTATGGAATGATTTGGCAGAAGGAAGCCGAGAGTATGCAGCAGGATTAGTAGCGATCAACAGTATCTTCCAAGTATTGTTTTTCAGTGTTTATGCCTATGTATTTATCACTATCCTTCCTCCTCTATTTGGATTACAAGGATTGGAGGTAAATATCACTATGGAGCAAATTGCAGAAAGCGTAGCGATCTACCTTGGTATTCCATTTATGGCTGGATTCTTAAGCCGCAAGATTTTGCTTCGTGTAAAAGGAAAAGATTGGTATGACAATGTGTTCGTTCCACGTATCTCTCCTATCACGTTGATTGCCTTATTAATGACCATCGTATTAATGTTTAGTCTCAAAGGAGAAGTAATTATTGAGCTACCAATGGATGTGGTACGTATTGCTATTCCTCTTCTGATTTACTTCACATTTATGTTTGTCATCAGTTTTGTCTTAGGAAAAGTATTAGGAGCCTCTTACCAGGAAAATACCTCTATTGCTTTCACGGCAACAGGTAATAACTTTGAGCTGGCCATTGCGGTGGCTATCGGTGTTTTCGGGATCAACTCAGGACAAGCACTCACCGGAGTTATTGGACCGTTGGTTGAAGTCCCTGCATTGATTGCTTTAGTAAACTTGGCTTTTTGGTTTAGAAAGCGATTCTACACGAATAAGCAGAAAGGTACTAAAGTCGCTTCATAACACGAAACACTCACTGAAAATAGAGTTTATTTATCGTTTTATCGATATTATACCTTGTAAACGATGAATAGACTTAATAGTAATAAGAGCAGTACCTTTGCGGGATACTGCTCTTTTTTTATTTATACACCTCTGTTGTGTCATTATAATTACATTTAATATTAAAAAAATTTCATATATTTCCTTCTATACAAACACATCAACAATAACACTGGATTTCACCGTCTGCTTATGGTAAACCAATACACACGCTTCAACTTTTTACTCTTTACTATACTATTCTGCTGCAATTTTCTTACCCTTGCCCAATCGAGGCGATTGGTACTGGAAAACTACCCGGAATATACCCCTGAAAATGCTCAAATCTATATAGCCGGATCCTTTAATAACTGGCAGGCAGCAGATGAGGCCTATCGCCTTACGAAAGATGATCAAGGACGGTATACTATCGACTTGGATTTTGATAGTACGATTGAGTTTAAATTTACCAGAGGAAAATGGGAAGAAGTGGAGTGTACGATAGGTGGTCATTACAAAGCCAACAGGGTACTGATGGCAAAACAACATGAAGCTACTTTTTCTGTACAAGCCTGGCTAGACCTTGAAAAGAAACTAGGGAAACGTGTTTTAATCAAGGTTACAGATATTCCTGAAAACACCCCCCATGATGCATCCATCTATATAGCAGGTTCCTTTAATGGCTGGCAACCTGCCCAACCAGAATATCGACTCATTCCTCAAGCAGACGGAAGTTACGAACTATTATTACCTCCAGGCACACAACAGTTCAAGTACAAGTTTAATAGAGGAAATTGGAACTCTGTAGAAGGTAGAAGTAACGGACGAGCAATGAGTAATCGGAGCTATGACGCCCGTCACAATGAGCACACTACCCTCACCCATACGATTGAATCCTGGGAAGATTTGGATGGCAACACGATGACGCCATTCCTATTCACATTAACGCTATCCGCTTTTCAAGGAATCTTACTGATCATCTTCATCTTTAGCCTTCAAGCTAACAACCGGGAAGCCAATTATTACCTACTTATTCTACTTGGAAGTATCTCTTTATCCATGTTATTCAAAGTAGGAAGCTCTTATAGAAATGTCTTTCAGTTATTTCCACAAATTCACTTCTTGCCTGAGATCTTCCTTTTGATTGCAGGGCCACTATTCTATTTCTATATTCATAAACTTGTCCTATACCAGAAAAAGCAATTCAGTTTATTACACTATATTCCATTTGGACTGCACCTCTTCGTCTTCTGTATTCTGCTATTATTTGACAGCAATACCTTGATCAATAGCATCCGGGACGAGGAATACCAATGGCTCTATCACCTATTGAGTCTTGCAGCCTTGGCCTCCAACCTCTTTTATTTCTTAAGAAGTCGAAAAATCATCAATCATGCAATACACCTTCAGGAGCATACCCTATCCTTTGAGTTCAACCTTAGTTATCTCAAGAAAATAGCTTGGTTCTATGCGGCCTCCTTACTGATGTGGGCCTTTACAGCGATGTTGTCTGTTATTAACCTATTGCTATTCAACAAGCCGCACTTTATTGTAGAATACGGTTTTGATAGCATATGGCTAATGGGCTCTAGTGTTACCTATATTTTGGGATACTACGCCATGGCGCAACCTGAGATCCTTAAGTTCAGCGAAAAGGTAGAGGATACTCCTACCGCTCACCCTGTATCAAGCAATGATCATGGAGTTCCCACCCACTATATGGATTCCCTCAAAGCATTGATGGAGAAAGAAAAGGCCTTTAATAATCCAAAGCTCACCCTCTCCGAGCTTGCAAAGATGATGGGTACTAACACCCATACCCTCTCCAAGGTGATCAATGAAGGGTATCAGAAAAACTTCTATGACTATGTGAACGACTATAGGGTCAAAGCCTTTATTGAGTCTGTATCCAATGACACAAATCATGAGTATACCTACCTGCAGCATGCTTATCAAGTAGGGTTTAACTCCAAGGCCTCTTTTAATAGGGCTTTTAAAAAGTCTACGCAGAAGACACCTAGCGAGTATTTTGATAAGAAGGGGGCAGTGGTGTTTTAAAGGAAAGAATACTATTCTTCATAAACTCAATTAAAAATTTCAGTAAAAAACTTCTCTCTAAAAAGATCTATCATTCACAATAATCTTTCTTCGCATCAAGTAAAAAAATACAATCACAAGTCGATTCACTCATTTGATTGCACCAGCTTATATCAAAATACGCTGTAGAGGAATGCTTACTTTTACTAGTAAATGTTTTTAAGTTTAATACCCCTTTTCTTACTGATAAATCCAGTATAGAATAATCTAAATCAAAATATAGAGAAGGATTATATGTCTCAGTACTGATTATTTGATATGTGGTATCATTTATATTAGAGCTGACTTTCCCTAAGACATTGTAATTCAGTTCCGCATCGTGCATAATCCCCTCTTTCCCAACTAACATGTTCTTTGAGAAAATAGGATATGTTTGCTCACGGTAGTCACAGATCTTATCAAAGCACAGCATATCCTTTTTGTAATACCACTTGCCAAGCAAGTATTTTACACCTTGCTGGTAGTAGTAAATGTCTTCTTTCAAGAAAACAAATACCGTATCCTCATCCTCAAATTGAGTATTGTAGATGGACTTAACTTCCGGAAATGTGATACTCTGACTACCCCGATCAATATTAAACTTCTCTAAAAGAGCTTGCCTGTTACTTTTTCTTTCAGAACAAGATAGCAAGAGTACTAAAATCATCAGCAGAAATACGCTCCCTATTTTTCTACTGTTCGAAGAACTATTTATTATATGCTTCAACTTTTCAATCCTTTCTTTCTCTTATATTTTATCACTTAAAGATACTCTTTTTGTATTTTTCAATAGTGAAAAATCAAATTACCTTATCAAACTCTAAAAACTATAACACCAACAACCTATGACGGAACAACACCCTTTTCCACCCTATATACCTACCAATGCCAAAATACTAATCCTGGGTAGCTTTCCATGCTTCAACGGCACCGATTATGGAGAGTGGTTTTACTGCGGATCAGGTAGAAACCTTTTATGGAAACTTTTGGGAGAAACTTTTTCCAGCCCCTATGATACATTAGAGGCCAAACAATCTATTTGCGAGAAGCAAGGCATTGCAATGACTGATATCTACAAATGCATTGAAAGAACCGCTAATGGTTGTGAGGATAAGCACCTGCAAGTAATTGAATGGAATGACGAAGGGATACAAGCCTGTCTTACAAAAAACTTGAAACGTATATTCTTCACCTCAGAATATGTGAGGAAGCATTTTGAGAAGCGTTTTTCCCATATTGACCTTGAACTACTTACCCTACCTTCTCCTGCTCCCACAGCTAGTCGTGGAATTGGCCGAAATACTACCTATAAAGAAATGAAGGCCAACAATACCATTGAAAACACTTACGAATATCGACTGACGAAATACAAGGAAGCTTTTAACGTACCCAGTAACCAACTTTATTTTTCTGAGTTGCTGGAAACAGATCCAAAGTATAAAAACAGCTTTGAGAATATTCAAAAAGCACTACACAAACACGGCATAGAATATCAATTACTCAAAGAAACCAAAGATATCTGGTGTCGTGATTATATGCCCGTAGAAGCAAGTAACGGAACATTAGTACAATTCCGCTATGATCCATCATACCTACAGGGATATGACACTCTAAAAACAAACCCTGAAACCGTTTTGTCTGCTCATCAAATAGACGCCTTACGTTCTACCCTCAATGTCGATGGTGGTAATATTATTCTTCGTGGCAACAAAGCGATACTTACCAACAGGGTGCTGAAAGAGAATCCTGACCTGAGCGAGAAGGATATCAAAGATCAACTCTCAAAAATCTTGAAGGCTGACATCTATTTTATCCCTGCGATTACTGAGGATATGACAGGACACGCCGATGGACACCTACGTTTTATTGATGATGAAACTATTCTGATCAATAAGCTCGAGGGAGAGTTCAAATATGTTAGAGAAGGAATGGAGAAAATGCTCAAAGAATCAGGACTAAAAGCAATTGAAATACCTTGGTTTGAATATGATGCTCCTAAAAATAAAAAAGATCATGCGATAGGTGTATACGTCAACTACCTGGAGCTAGACAATCTGATCTTGTTCCCCATTTTTGAGGTAGAAGGAAATGAAGATCAAAAAGCGTATGAAATCATCAAACAAGTATTTCCTAATAAAAAGATCGAAATGGTTAATATCAATGAGATTGCTTTAGAGGGTGGTTTGATGAACTGTATTTCCTGGACTCGGAGGAACTAAAATAGACCGCCGCAACAGTGTCCTGTTGCGGCGGTCTAGATACATTATTTCTTTAGTCTCACACCCAATATTAATACATCATCCACCTGTTCAAAGGTCCCCGCCCTCATCCACTTCTTAAACAATTGGAAGAGAGACTCTTTTTGTTGGGACATGTTTTTGGTATGCATCAAGAACAGTAGTTCCCGTAACCTCTGATTGGTAAAAGGAATATTGCTTTCATCTCCTAGTTGATTGCCATAGCCATCTGAATAAAGGTAAACAATAGGTGCAGCTTCCTTGCCCTTAAGACTTATCGAATGACTTAAAAATACAGCATCGCTTTCTCCTACTCGAAAAGGGTCTCCTTTAAGGTGGTAAGTCTTATTATTAGAAATCACAAACATAGGGATGGAAGCTGATGCATAATCAATTTTTTCCATCGATGAAGTATACCTTAGAATACCAAGTTGAAAGTTCTTTTCTCCAGTATTAAGTATTTCTTCATGCAGGTACCTCAATAAATCTCCTGGATCGAGGATATTCCTATCCATGAGTACACGAATCCTTTTTTCCACACCATTTTTCTGAATAGCAGCATCTAGGTCATGCCCGCTAAAATCTCCAACGAGGATATATAAATCATCGTCTTTTTCAAGCATCATGGATAAATCGCCACTGATCCGCTCCTTGGGAATACTCAAGACAAAGCTATCAATAATAGATTGATTATAATCCATTTCTATACTCTGAGCATCATAGCGCAAGGCTATATCCATTAAGGACTCTTCTTTCTCTTTGGCCATGTTCACGATTCTATTCTGCTCCTCAATATTTCGTTTCAGCAATAACGATCTGTTCTCTACGCTTTCCGTCAACAATTGCTGCTCTTTAAACTTCTCTTCCATTGCTGAAACTTCCTCATGATACTCCGCAAGTTGCTTTCGGTAACTACTTACTTCCTGCTCCGCCTTATTGAGCTTATCTTCCAACATAAAATTGACTTTATGCTGTACCCTTAGACGTTCTTCTTTTTCGGTAGCGATAGCCTCCATCTGAAAGCTACTTTTATCGGCCATTGCAAAAGAGAGAAACAGTACTTCTATCATCATACTAATAGGAAGTAAATTGGCAGTCAGTATAGTATCGGGAAGCACTCCTGCGCTTTTCAAGGCAAAGGCAATAGCCCCCAATAAATACAAGAACCAAGATAATACAAAAAACCTAGCCGAGCGATATCCTTTTATCCAGCTTATTCCCCCTGATAGTAATACCAATAAAGCATTTACGATGGTTCCGGCAGCTGCATAACGAATTCCAATACTATAGGGAGCAAATACTGCTAATAGCAACCCAAGTATCCCCAGTCCCATAGCAATCCATAGCAATACCTTAATAAGTGTATTTTTCACTTTGAGGAAGCTATATGCAAACCAAGCAGCAGTCAACACCCATCCAGCAATAGAGAAAACAATAATATTATTCGCTAACCAAGGACTCCAAGGGAAAATATACTGAAAATAAAGGCCATTTACCGATAGTAAAAATGTCGTAGACATCAATGCTGGTAAAGTATAGTATACATAGATCTTATCTTTTTTAAGGAAATACTGCATCAAATTATACAGTACCATAACCAATATGAACCCAAAGTAAATGCCCCATCCTAACTCCAATGGTAACAAACTCGTCAGAAGGGCATCGCTTCGATAGATCTTTAAAGGGACCCTTAAAGACCCTTCAGTCTGTATACGTAGATATACCGTCTGCTTTGCATTTATATTAAAATTAAGGGGAATAATAAAATTCCTGTAGTCTATCAACCGCTCTGTAAACGGCAGTAAATCTCCTAAGCTTTCAAAAACCAGACGACCGTCTTCTTCAATAATATATACTGAAACATCATCCAAACTGGAATAAGCTAGCGATACAAACCACTCCTTATGTCTAATCGCCTGATTATCCACTGAAAATCTAAACCAACGAGCTCGCTCATCGAAACCATAGTTCATTCTTGGGGATTGACAAGACTGAAACCCCTCAAAGTCAGTCGCTGAAATTCGGTCAAAGGATACTTTCTCCCCCTTCTCTTCTATCAGCTCTGATAAATATGGATATAAAAGCACCTCAGTACTGTCATCGGTCAAATATAGGGTAGGTTGCTGTGACGGCATTGATTTTCCTAATGTCACAGAGGATATCAATAGCTTTATTATAAGCAACAAGATAAAGTTTATATGGTAGTTAGTCATTTTCTATTCTCTACGTCTCCAAAAAATGCGATGATGATTTTAAGAATGCCCTAAACACCCTAAAAACACCTTTTCAGGTCACTAGCCGTCTAATATGAGAAAAATCAACTATAAATTGAAGTCTATTAACTAGATAAAATCCAATTAATGAGGATTTTTGTCATAATATCACGATTTGGTGATATTTTTTAGTTCAATTTTTACAATCAATGCCTACCTTTCGTAAAGGTTAAAAATACCTGCTTAACTTACGAACGGGTGTATAAAGTGGAAAATTTGAAGAAGTATGGAGCAGAAGAGAAAAACGTCAGAGTATGTAGCTGAAATGATCAACAAAAGCTTAACAGACAAAGATGAAATATTAAAACTTTTGAAGAGTCGACTCAAAAAAGAAGACTATCATTTAGTGGAGCAATCTATGCAAGCCATCATGCAAAATATGTTAGGACTTGCCGCCACCATTACCGATAAAAGCGAAGCCCTTAAGCTAGCGGCTACGGAAGTAGAAATCTTAAAGTACGACCGCAATACATACAAGGAAATTGCCTTAGAACACCTTTACCTTAACCAAATACATAAGGGGAATCTTCATATTTTTGCGGAAGCCTAACTGACCTTACAGATTGTATTTATGCCTAGCACCAGTATCAAACACATCTCATTGTCCAAGCTGAATGAGGAAATCCATAAACGTGTTATGCGTATTCCTTCTTTTTGGGTAGTAGCAGAAATTTCCTCTATCAAGCTTGATCGAAAAGGCAATGCTTATTTAGACTTGGTAGAGACTAACCAACAACAGCTTCGTATTGCACAAGCTCGAGCTACCATTTGGCAAAAAGAGTTTGCTGTGATTCATCATGAATTTCAGGAAACCACAGGACGCTCCCTTAGTGAGGGATTAAAAATCTTGTTTCACGCTACGGTACGCTTTCATGCTCAATATGGTCTATCTTTATCGATTGACGACATTCATGCTTCCTTTACACTTGGTGAAATACACAAGGAAAAAGCTTGGGTAATTCAGCAACTCAAGGAAAAAGGAGAGTATCCGCTCAACAAACAAAAAGTACTGACTGAGGTCCCTCAGCGTATCGCAGTAATCTCCTCCAAAGAAGCCCAAGGGTACTATGACTTTATGAGTCAAATAGAACATAGTGGCTTTCATTTTGATTGTCAGCTATTCGCTGCTGAAGTACAAGGAAAACATGCCGGACAAGCCCTTCGAAAGCAATTGATTGGGGTATGGAAGGCTATGCAAGAAGGTGAAACCTTTGATGCGGTTGTCATGATTAGAGGGGGAGGAAGTAAAACTGACCTTAGTGCATTTGATGAGTTAATGGTTGCGCAAGCTGTAGCGCGTTTTCCAATCCCTGTCCTTTCTGGTATAGGTCATACCAATGATCTTAGTGTAGTTGATGAAGTAAGTTTTCAGAATTGCGATACTCCTACAGGAGTTGCTAAATTCTTAATCGATAGAGCTTTACAATTCCAAACAACTATTGAGCATTTATTTGAATCTATATTGGTTCAATCAAAAAACTTACTAACCACGGAAAAACAAAACACGAAACAACTTCCCAATAAAATTCGTGCACTTACTGATTTATTTACCAATAAAGAAGCGAACCAACTTCATCAGTTACGTTATCGATTGGATCAGCAAGCACACCATTTTATTGTCAATGAAACCGCTTGGTTAGTACACAGCAAACAAATGCTATCGAATACTACTCAGCTTACAGCAAAAAGTCGTGTAGATTTAGCGTTTCTTATCAAGCAAGTCCAATCCTCTACCAAACAAACACTACAACAAGGGGGCTTTGAAACTAACAAACTCAAGGCTTCTCTAAAAAGTCAATTACAAATACAGTCTACTTTATTAACAGCAGAACAAAGGAGACTAGCAGATATATCTAGAGATATCAGAAAAAACATAGTGCAAATTACACTTCAAGAAAAGCAAACACTTTCTTTCTTCCAGCAAAAGCTACAGTACCTAGATCCTAAACATTTACTCAAAAAAGGGTTTGTGATGGTAGAGCAAGATGGAAAAATCATAAAAAGTAGTGATGATATTGTTATTGGTAAAGAAATAACTTCCATATTTGCAGATGGAAAAGTAAGCAGTAAAGTCATTAAAAAAACATAGCTGTAACGACAAGTACTCTTTATATGGAAGAATTATCTTATGCACAAGCCAAAGCTAAGCTTCAGGTCATCCTTGATCAATTAGAAAAAGGAAATGTAGAAATTGATGAATTATCTACCAAAATCGAAGAAGCTACCCGTCTTTACCATCTTTGTCAATCAAAGTTACAACAGGCAGAGCAACAAGTAGAAAATGCTCTAAAAGGATTGGATGAAGACAATCAAGCTGAAAAGTAAGACCCTTTCATATTTTTTTTAAACTTCCATTACTCGTATCATGATAGACTTTGACCTGGGAAAGAAAAGAGATAAGTATCGCTACCAAAAATATCTTATTGAAAAAGCCCGATACGATCGAAGACAATCTGGTTTTTATAATATCATTCTACCTTCCAAAGATGTATCCAAGCAAGATTGGGAACGTTTGGATGTCCTCAATAAAAAATCAGATGGTGCTTTTGGAAAGCTTTATCGTTCCCTCATTATGGACAAAAAATAAAAGATCTACCAAAAATCTCTTTTCCAAGTAGGTGAGTATTATCGGTAGATCTTAGAGAATATTTAAAGTAATTTACCAAACTTAATAGACTCTATAACTTTCGAACATCAGCATAAGCTCCCGACTCTAAAGCCATCAACTTTTCTAATGACGACCCTACAATTTCCCCTGCTTCCTCTGGAGTAGGCATTACACCTGTTTCCTTAGCCTGTTTTAATCGATTAACACTTGGAAATACTTCTTCATCCACTTGATGACATAAGTAATCCTGCATATCCGAGTTAATCAACCCTGGTGCTAAAGATGTAAAATGTACTTGAGGATGTTCTGCGGCATATAACTTCACCATCATGTTCAAAGCTGCCTTTGAGATAGAATAAGCAGACCAACCTCTATTTCCATTAATACTTGCTCCCGAAGAAATGGCAACTACTTGTTTTACTCGTACCTTAGCTAATAAATAATCCAAGAATTGTTTATTTGCCCAAACATTGATTTGCATTACTTTATCAATCTCTTCCAAGGAAGTCTCCTTCATATCTTTGATTTCTCCCAATATTCCAGCATTCAGTACAGCCGATTCAACTTGCTCAATACCTTGAAATAACTCATCTAATTTCGTAGTATTTAATGACTGACTTAAATCTATGGAAGCGTGCTTGAACTGTTGATATTGTATTAAATCCTCAGGTACTCGTCGACTAATTCCCAATACACTATAGCCCTTGGATAAAAAATACTTGGTCATCCCCCAACCAAGTCCTGAACTGCATCCTGTTATTATTACTGTCTTCATAATTCAAATGGTTAAAAAAAGAATTGCCTCAAAGATACTGGGACAATTCCTCGAATAAAAAGACTTTAAAATAAAAGGTCACTCTGAAGGTCATTGATTGATGATAGACTTTTTCATCTCTACCATCGCTTTTTCTTCTACCGGTGTAATTACTTTTCTTGTTGACTCAGACTGTTTTTCTTTACGCTCTACCTTTACCCACTCATTCGTATCAAAATCAAATCGCTTAACAACTCTGGCTGGGTTCCCTACAGCTACATGATAGGGAGGTATGGATTTAGTTACCACACTCCCTGCCCCAATGACAGCATGCTCTCCAATTGTCACCCCCGCTGTGATACTTACATTAGCTCCAATCCATGTGTTTTGCCCAATAGTAATTGGATCAGTGGAAACTTTCTGATTCTTGATTGGTTGCGATATATCATTATACTGATGATTCAACCCTGACATCACTACATTTTGAGCGAGAATTACATTATCTCCAATTTTTACAGGACCTATGATTACGTTACTTATTCCGACACGGACATGGCTTCCTATACAAACTCCTCCTACCCCATTATTAATAACAGCAAAATCTTCAATAATTGACTGTTGTCCTATAGAGAATGGGTTAAAAGGAAAAGTATCCATGCGAACAGAACTACGTATTCTTGCTCCATTACCCTTGTGATGAATAAAGCGGTTCACCAATACTTTGGTCCACCATCGAGGCTGTGTATCATTAACAAGAAGCCAATGAATTTGTGCTTTTAACTTATCATGACTATCAAGATAAGATTTAATATTATGAAGGATCGATTGTTTCATATTGTAGTAGTTGTTTGATAAGGTTATTAAACTCTTCTGCTCGATGTTTCCATGAATTACTCTTAGCTATTGTTCTATATTTAAGAGCCTTGGATTCATCATGCGTTTTTAACACCTCTTGTAATACCTGGTACAAAGGCTTGGATTGATGATATAAAGAAATGACTCCTTTAAAGTCCTCTAATTGTGCAAAATCACTACAAACCACCGGCTTCCCTAAGGACAAGTACTCATTAATTTTTAATGGATAGATATGCTTGGTTAATTCATTACATAAAAAAGGGATAAAGCATATATCGGCAGCTTTCACATAGGCAGGAATCTCTTCATAAGGTTTTTTTCCTAAAAAATGCACATTGGACAATGCTTTAAGTCCTTCCCCCTTAAACTCCCTTTGATTTTCTGGACCAACTAATACGAAATGATAATCAGGTAATTTTTTAGCTGCTTCTTCAATAGTCTCATAGTCTATTCTTAACCCTATATTTCCAGTATACAACACTCTAGGGGTTGGTATACCCTGTATATCTAATGGTACGGAAGCAGTCTTTCCCTGTTCTGTAAAAAAGGTATAATCTACCCCATTCTCAACACATTCACAATTATCGTTGTAAACGGATAACTTCTGTTTCAATGCTTTAGAGGTCGTGATTACCATGTCAGCTCTAGTTGCTAACTCTTTCTCAGCAGATATGCCATGTTTAGCTATATATCGCTCTCCTTCAATCAAATCCACACAATGATAAATCACTTTTTTAATTTCGTATCGAGATTGAACTTGACTATAAACAGGGTCAAATGAATTAATATAAACAATTTCTTTTTCCTCAAATAAATTCAAGACCAAATCAATATATTTCCATACATGTGCATTTTGATATTTAGCGAGAGTGTTATATGTTTTCCCTTGAGGCAAAAAGTTAATCGGCAACAAGGGTTTGGGGCTAATAACCACCAAATTATGATACTCTTCATAAGGCCAGTAATGAAAAATCCCCTGATCCCAAAACTTTCTTCTGAATTGCAACTGTGTCTTATTTTGATCATTTAACTGATCTTTCCAGGTAAAAGGGTGGTCAACGTAAAACACTCTGTAATATTTAGAGAGTTCTTTGGCAATCGTCAGAGAAGTAGACGCATAAGGTCCATCCCAACGAGGTAAAGCTTGCATCACAATGCAAGGTTTTTCATTTGAAATCATAGTTAGTAATCAAGTTAGTGATAATGTTTGGGTCATGGTTTTGAGTCATTAACCTAACAGGTTATTAGAATCCCTATTGTATTTAAAACACACTTTACGAAATCCAATATCACCTGCTTGCTTTATGACGCAGAGCTAATACCTTTTGGAACATAAATGCATATTGAGATGGAATCAACTGAAAGCATCTCATAGTACTAGCTCCTAATATTTTTTGTAGTAAATAAGAATAGATAAAAAATGTTAAGAATTCAGCTACTAAAGGTCCTATAACAATCCCCCATAACCCCCATTGACTTACAGCATAATAAGAGAGGCTCACATTGATAGAACTAGTGAATAACATAACGTATGTATTGATATATGGCTTCCCAATTGCATTTGTTACACTTCCAAAAGCATATCCAAAAGGGATTGATAAAGACGTCACCAACAATAGTGCTATAATAAATGGAATAGCTAATACGTAGTCTTCTCCATTAATAAAAGGGACTAACCAAGAAGCACAAAGTATAAAAACAAAAACTGCTGGAAGAAAGATACTAAGCAGCAAAGAAACTGTTTTTTCATATAATACCTTAACCTCTTCAAGACGACCATCCTCTGCTGCCTCACAGAATTTTGGAAACACCAATGTTTGAATAGCTATATTAGGCATCAATAGTAATTGCGTATATCGTTGTGCCACCCCTGTAAAAGCTGTCTCTGTACTACTTAACAATACTGCAGTAAAAAAAACATGTATCCTTTGTGATATTGTACCAATAGCACTTCTCATAACACCAAAAAAAGCATAATAAAAAATCGCTTTTACATCTTCTACCAAGACTGAAGAACGAAATAATAAAGAAAGATTTAGTTGACTGAAGCCAACCAATGTACCCAACATTCCTGCTCCCCCCAAAATAAACAAAAGGTGAGTCATGGGATAAGCTCCATATACCACTGCAAACATTCCCGCTACCAAGCCAATCAAGACAAAAACATTAACCTTAAAGATCTTCTCAACATGGTGATGCATTAAATGCACATAATTTTGCCAACGATAAAGAACCCAAGGCAGTGTCACTGGATAGAGTAAAAAGAAAGGTGTTAAAGAGGAAAATACATTTAACATACCTATGCCATAGATCACAGACATTACCATCAGCTCTACCCCCATGTTAATCAACAAGTTTGTCTTTAAGATTTCATATTTTCTTGCATCAGGTTTACCTGCCGCTAATTTAAACATGGCTATCTGTATCATTCCTTCTCTAATACGGGTAATCATGAAAAATAGCGTGATAAATACGATCCAATGTCCCGCATTCTCTGTCGAATAAGTGCGAGTTACCAACACTAATAATCCCATACTGATGAGCGCATCAACCAGATTATTGACAAGTGTCCAGATAATTTTTTTTATTGAAGGCATGATCGTAGTTAATTAGCGTTTTCAGGTTCTTGCTGTCCTTCTAATATTCTTTCATCGTCATCATTAGTTTCTTGTCCAATTTTTATTGCCTTAAATAGGATTCCTATCCATACCCAAAACAATAAGTTAGAAGGCAACTTACCAATAATATCCTGAGCGTACTCTGCCACAGACAACGGTAACATACTTGCAATAATAGCTGCCACAATCACCTTCATTTCCTTATCCTTTACTTTCCACCCTCCTAACATGGCCTTAATAGTAATACTTGCCCATAAAATGAGGTAAATAATCAAACCTACCCATCCCATCTCTACTGCAATTCTCATATAACCAGAGTCTGGAGGGAAGTTAGCTAGCATTGTATTCGGACTAAATCGTTTTCCCCATACGCCAGTGGTGCCTAAGCCACCTCCCATAGGATGAGAGTAAATGAATGGTTTAATACGCTCCCTATTTTTCATCCTTACTTCATAAGAAGCATCTTTTTCCGGACTAAAGGCTGTTTGCATTCGTCTTACGTGATAATTCTGAATGGGTAAGACCATCAACACTGCAAAAAATGCCCCTCCTATAAGAGTTAAAATATAAACCTTCACGTTTCTAGCTAGTAAAACGACAAATATGGCCCCCACAGGAATCATCACAACTCCTGTTCTCGTTCCTGAAATTGCCATTCCATAGAATAATACTCCTATGCCCACTAGAAAGACTAGCTTCTGATACCATTTATATTTAGCACTTAATAAAACAATTGCCAAAATACCCATCTGGGCTGTAATTACACCAAATTGTGCAGGTGTTGCCATTGTTCCAAATGCTCTATATCTTCCTGCAATAAAAACAAGCTTCAAAGCATCCTGAGCTACCAAATAGCGCATTTCAAAATCGAAGTAATTTTGTCCTACTGAAATAATCCCCCATATGGCCGATAATACAGATAACCCCCAACACAGGTAAACCATTTGCTTTACATCTTTTTTCGTTTTTATCAAACCGTACGTAACGAAAAAGAGCATTATGTAACCAATCCCCGGTCTAACTACATAAAACCAAGCCACTCTAGAGGCAGCTATAGGGTTAAAGAGCTCAATCAAATGCCATAACACCCACAAAGCAAGACTAAATACCAAAGGTGCCTTGAATAAACGAAATTTCTTGTCATTCAAATCCTGTAAGACTCTTCCCAAAGTCAGCAATAAGATAAAGAGGTCTATTACAATTCCTATAGGAAGAGAAGGGAAAAGCATAATAAGCGTCCCCATGACATACACCAAAAAGACTAAAAGCTTAACACCGAAAGCAGGACGAAAAACAATCAATAAGGCAACGGGTAATCCTACAATACCCAAAATGACCAATAACCCTGATGCAAAATATATCTTCACAGAAAATAAAGCTAGAAGCATAGCAAGCATAAGCAAGCCTCCTGCTATCAGTACTTTTTTCCCGATACTCTCATTTGTTAAGGATCCCACTGCGATTTATATTTAATGATATCGATACTTCAGTTAGTTCTATCAACAAAAGCAATATTTCTCTCTTTTTAAAGAGATGCTAAAATGTAAATATTGCCGTCACCACCTTAATTCAAAACCTATCAAAAAGCCATTATATCCATCAATGCTCTGTGTGTATAAACTTCCCTTGTGACTTTTTTTGTATCCCCTTCCATACACTAAGCAAGTTGTTCAAAGCAATAGATGGCACCTTTTTCATAATTTGTCTAAACCATTTTCCTCTCTTCTTTTCTGAAAGGACAAACTTTGTAATCCCTAAGCCTGTCGCTAGTAGGCTCACGGAGAATAAAGGGAAAAAACTTCCAAAAAACATCCAACATATAAGCTCTAATCCTGTTCCTAACAACAACAATAACCAATGAACACTGCGAGGAGGACGGAATAATGCTATCGCATAATCAATTGTATCTAGCTTTCCTTTAGAAAATAATTTTTTCCAATAATACAGCGCATTATAATACTGATTTCCAAACCAACGTACTCTCTGACTTTGTAATGCTTCTAGCTTTTCTGTTTTTTCCTCATAAATTACTGCTTCTGGAATATACCCTATTAAAGGTGGCTGATCCCTCAGTAATAACTGTATTAACAAGTTTTTATCCATTCCTGGAGCTTTAGGGTCGAGGTGTGTGGTTGCATAATCAAAAGATGCAAAATCAAACACCAGTCCACTACCACTAAACTCAGGAGAAGCCCCTATTTTCATTCGAGACATACGAAACATTGCATCATTTAAAGCCTCTGCCAATGCATCGTATGCTTGCCCTGCTGTTTCAACTTTTAAGGGAGCTCTACGACCTTGTACTATATCGTAATCCTGAATGTTAGAAGCCATCACTTCAAAAAAGTCCGACGCTACAATATTATCCTTATCTAGTAATACTACATGTGTGGGTTGTAGCTCTCCTTTAGATATTCTATCCTTTGTTTGTCTACACATATAGCGAAGTACTTCATGATAAGGATTTCCTATCACCTCCTTAAAAGATTTCTCTTCTACATAAACACCATCATAAGCTTTAATCTTAGATGCGATTTCCTCTGAGGCTTCCTGAAGCAAAACGTAAATGTGCAGCTTCCCTGGGAAAGCTGCATTTTGTATTGCTTCTAATACCTCCAGAAACACCTTACCAGGTTTGTAAGCTGGTAAAAATACCACCCATTCCTGATAAGAAATATCTATATTCTTACCCTTCTTTTCTCTGCTCACACGTTTACTACCATTCAGTAAATGAAAAGAAGTATAAATAGAATAGAATAGAAAATATGTCCCGAGGATGTGATAGAAAATCATAGATATGTCTTAACTTAAAAATTCATTAATCTCACCTTTATAGAAGCCGATGATCTCTAATAATGATATAATGGCTATCGCTAAAATTAACATTCCAGCACCTGTAGCCACTATCATAAACAATTCTTTACTTTTACCTACAGACTCATATGGGTAAGTCGGGCGATCTATCTCCTTAAGATCTAATCCATGAGCTTCTTCTTCAGCCATCAATGTCTTACGGAATTTACTTTGGAGATCTACGTAATTTCCTTTCATTATTTCAATCTCTCTTTCCAACTCATCCATATCCATCTCCAAGGGTGCATAATTTCTAGCAGCTTCTTTCATTCTTTCTAGCTTTAGACGTACTAAAGGCAAACGACCTCTTTCTGTTTGAGCGGCTAGTTTATGCTTCATATACTCTTCAAATAAATCCTGTTTAAAAGGAGATTGATTTTGAGCTATAGCTCCTTCAGAAGCTGATACAATCATACTCATCAGTTTTTCTTTTTTCCGAGAGAGTTCCTCCCTTTCATCATAGGAAGCTTGAGAGTAAAATGCGTCTTCATAAACCTCTAATTTTTGCAAGTGAGATAGAGAGTCCATCCAGTCTACTACAGTGTTACGCGAAGCAAGCTCCTCAAAGACTTCCTTTTGCTCCCCTATCGATCTCCCTATAGCTGCTATTGCCTTCTCATGCATTCGAATAGACTCTGATACCTCTACCAGATCCCCTTCCAATTGAGCTATATTTGTAGCTACTGACCTAGTATACTCTTCTAAGTTAATCAAGTTATTATCTTGCTTGATATTTTGTAGCTCTTGCTCCTTATAAGCTAAATCGCCCGCTGATTTTTCCAATAGTTTTTCTAGACGTTTTCTTTTCTCTCCCAATTGTTCCAACGTCATCTCTTCCCTACGCTCTTTCATTACGTCGACCAATAATGAGAGTACATATTGTGCTTTTTTCGGATGATTAGCAGTATACTCTACCATAATCATCTCACTCCCTTCAATATGTTTAATACTCATATTCTTTTGAAGATCGTCATAAGAAAGCTTATTAGATTCCAATAACTTATTGATTCGACCATCTAAGGTTTCTTCTAAATTGAGTGTTATCTCTCTATCATAGATCGTATAAGCTCTATCCTTGATCACTTCCTGGATTTCTGTCGCCCCCAACTCTTCCATTCCTTTATACTCCAGAAAGTTATTCTTATCATTGAAATGATCAATCAAATACTTCATTCTCACTTTCTCTAAACTTGTTTGACTTTGAAGGAGTTGAATCAAGTTTTGATAGATTGGTGCAATCTGAAAATGTTGTATTTTCTCATCGGTAAAGCTAAGCTCATTCCTCGGAATGGCCACCTGTAAACGAGCCATAGACTTGTACTCTTTTGTAGTAACCTTTAACATTAAAAAGGTAGCCGCAACAGCAATAATTGGTAGTATCAGCAATAGATACCATCGGCTGATTAGACCTTTGACAATCTTTTTGTACAGTAGCATGGTAATGATAATTAGTTAAATAAAATTGGCTGGATTGTGAAAGTTATATATACAAATCACTGACCTGATGGTACAGGATCTGTTACAGAGTTTTGTTCTTGCTCGGGAGAGACAGGCAGCTCTTGGCTTTGAGGATCAGCAGTATCGCCGATCATTCTTTTCAGTTCAGCATAGATAAGGTAAGCCTGTATCTTACTTTTCTTTATATTAATTTCTAATCTATTTACGACCTCTTCAACCTCAATCAAATCCACTAAACGGACCTTACCTAAGTCAAAGTGTTTTTTCATCGTTTCGAAACGCTGCTGCTGATTATCCAACAGACGTTGATTATAATTTACTTCTTCTAATGCTATTAGATAATCCGTATAACGCTTTTCTACTAACTGATAAACTCTTCGCTCTTCTGTTTTCATTCTCATATCCAACTGCTGAAGTTCGTACTCCACTTTTTTCACTTCATTCCTTCTCGCCGTAATATGGAAAAAATTCACGCTCATACTCGCTCCCAAACTTGGTTGCACATTCGTTAAAGGCGCATATGCTGTCACTCCTCCATTCGCTGTTTCTCCAATTGATTGATAAGCTGTCACCGCTTGTACCCCAAAATTCAACCCCTTTAACCAACTTTTTTTAGCTACAGCTAATTCCTGTTCTTTTATTTGCCGCTCGGTTAGTAATGGATTATTTGCCCCTCCCGAAAGAGCCATTTCATATAAAGAATCGACTACATGTAGTTTCTCTTGAAACGGGAATAATGTTTCTTGTCCAAAGGATGACTGAGCCAATAATAGAATCAGCACAACCATACTATATTGATAAGAACCCATGACCTTATGTATAGATCGTAGCATAATAGATTGTAGTTTTTTATTAATAATAAATTTTCTGCTACCTTTAGTTTTTGAGCTTATAATACTATTCTATCATTAGACATCTTCCTTTTGTAATAATGCTGGAATTGTCATCAGTAAAATCTTTATGTCCTTCCAAAAAGACCAACTGCGAGCATAATTATTGTCTAATTCTTTTCTCTCCTGCTCACTCATATCTTTTTTACCTCTTTTAGTTACTTGCCATAATCCTGTAATTCCTGCCGGACCTTGAAAACGTTCAATAGCATCATCTGTCGTCAACTTCTCCGCTTCATAAAGTGGCAATGGTCTATTCCCCACTAAAGACATATCTCCTTTCAATACGTTAACTAACTGAGGTAATTCATCCAAACTAGTAGAGCGAATAAACTTACCCACTTTTGTTATTCTTGGATCATTCGCAATTTTCATAAATGCGGCTCCCTGATGCAGTTCCTTTATATACTCTGCCTCACAACGTTCTCCTCCTTCTCCCCACACCTTGCTTTCACACACTCCGTTCTCAGAACCACACACAGAACATTGAACTACTTCACTAAAGCCATCTGCTGTCGTTGCTACCACTTTCTTCTCCTCACTATACTGATTCAGATGCTTCATTGCTGCCAAACGCTGATCAGCATCGGCGTACATACTTCTGAACTTATAGAAATCGAAGATCTCATACCCTCTCCCAACTCTTTTGGAGGCGTAAAACACTTTCCCTTTTGACTCTAATCGAATAGCCAACATAATTAAGAACATGAAGGGAGACAGTATGAGTAGAAGACTAAATGATACGGATATATCTAAGGCTCGCTTACAAAATAACCCTACCCTCTCTGAGAAAGATAAATCCGACAAATAATCCTCATCTAACAACTTCTGTAATGCTTTTTTTTTTTGAACAATTTCATCATTGGTCATAGCCGCCAATTTCCTTACTCTCAACAGCAGCTCCTCAGGATGAAATGGCTTTGATAAGTAATCAGAAGCCCCTTTTTCTAAACAAGCGATACGATCCTTACTAAGCTCACTTCCCGAAAGCAATAATACCGGTATCTCCTTCCATAATGGATTAGACTTAAGAACATCTAGCATAAGTAAACCATCTATTTCCGGCATATGCAGATCAGAAATTATAACCTTAGGTAAGGGGTTATCCTTAAGCCATTCAATCGCCTCTTTGCCACTGCGAGTTTGTGCCACATTGAAATAAGGGGACAATGCATGCTTGACAAATTGAGTCACTACCTGTTCATCATCCACTATCAGGATTTGATAATCTTCATTCTGAGCTTTCATGATTGATAGTTAATCTGTTGGTAAATTGGGTTTAAATAACAGTCTTTTTTTCAACTGCTTAACGCAAGATATATATTCATTACGCTATAAAGAAGGTTAGAATATTTGCAGATAGTACATTTTAAAGATATCACAACTTACTCATAACATTGTCTCTCTACCTATTTCAAATAATAATATCCATTCTAAATACCGCCCTACTTCTACCTTTATTCTCATACTTAATCCCGTTAGAATAATACCCTTAAAATTTTATTGTACTTTCTCTATAAAGGATTCTACTTTAACTATTAACAAACTCATGTAGCAAAAAAAAGGTGACACCAATAATGGGTCACCTTTTTTTACTCTAAGACTAAAACCTTTCAATCAATCTTCAAGTAATTTATGCTGAAGAACTCCAAAATCATATAGATTATCATCCATTAAGTGAGATGGAGAAACCTTTTTCATTGACGAAAAGATCACTTCACTTCGTCCTGGATACTGCGCATCCCAATCCTTAAGCATCTTTTTAATGTTTTGGCGTTGCATATTCTCCTGAGAACCACAGAGATTACAAGGAATAATCGGAAACTGCTTAAACTCCGAAAATTCTTTAATTTCTTCTTCCTTGCAATACGTCAACGGTCTAATCACCACGTGCTTACCATCATCTGTTCGATACTTAGGAGACATACCCTCTATCTTACCACTAAAAAACATATTTAATAATAATGTTTCTATAATATCATCCCTATGATGCCCCAAGGCTATTTTAGTTACTCCTAGCTCTTCTGCTACCTGATAAAGTGTTCCTCTTCTCAACCTAGAACATAAACTACACATTGTTTTTCCTTCAGGGATCTTATCCATCACAATACTATAAGTATCCTTCTCTACAATCTTGAAAGGCACTCCCAATTCCGTAAGATACTCTGGAAGTATGTGCTCTGGAAAACCTGGTTGTTTTTGATCTAAGTTGACCGCAATAATCTCAAAATCATATTTTTTCGTTTTCTGAATATGTAACAGAATATCCAAAAGCGTATAGCTATCTTTTCCTCCCGAAAGACATACCATCACCTTATCACCATCTTCAATCATCTGAAAATCAGAAAGGGCATTCCAAACTCCTCTTCTCAGCTTTCTGGTTATTTTATCTTCTTGCTCCAACATTTACTTTAGATTTTTTTCAAGCTGCAAGTTTAGGAAATCTCCTCGACATAGAAAAAAATCTAGCCTTTGTTACATTTCAGAAGGATTCCAACCAGCAATAGGATCTGCCCAATTATCAGGGTCCTCCAAGGCATTCCCTACTATATTAAGCTGACCAAACAAGAGCATCCCGCTAATATGGGGAGCTGCCATAGATGTTCCACTATTTATACTGTACCTTCCTTTTAGTGATGTCGATAAGATATTTTCTCCAGGAGCTGCAAAATCTATTGATTGTCCAAAGTTAGAGTAAGAAGCAAAATAATCTTGTTCATCAATAGCCGACACCGTAAAGATATTTTTTCCATTTACCCTTGCTGGAGAAGTATCAGCAACGTTTACACTAGCATTTCCTGCTGCCATCACTACAAAAACCCCTTTCTGAGCAATTGCTTTAACGGCCTCATCCAATGCATCAGAGCCTAATCCTCCTACACTTAAATTGACTACATCTCCAGGTGTAGCATTGCGAAACACAAAATCTAAGCCCCCTAAAATACCAGAATAACTCCCTCCTCCATTTTGATCCACTATTTTTACAGGAATAATACCTACTCCAGCAGCTACTCCAAGCACCCCTTCTGTGTTATCCAATGCACCAATGATACCTGCAACATGCGTACCATGTCCTTCGTAATCCTGTAAACTTCCCCCATCTTTTCCTGTCGTAAAAGCATTATACCCATACTCCTCCAATATATTTAAATCAGGATGAGTCAAATCTACTCCAGAATCTAGTAACCAAACCTTCTTATCTCCTTTATATACCCTACTACCTCCGATTCGGCTTACCCCCCAAGGCAACAACTGTTCTTTCATTTTTACCTGCTTCTGTTTACGGATACTCTTCTTACTCCCGAGCGTAAAAATTTGATCTCTTTCTATGGATTTCACTTCTGGAGACTTCAATAAAGATTCGTACTCCTGTTTCGTAAGGGAAACCATAAAACTCCCAGAAGACACAAATATATCCTTAGGAATAGCCTTATTAATCCCATACTTCAAGAGTAAACTTTGGGCTCCTATAGACAATTGAGCAACCTTCTCTCCAAAGTTGGCGGATTTTATTTCATCCCTCGCCATAACAATAATATATGTTTCCCTTTGAGGGGCTACCTCTTGATTAGTCAACGAATCTCCGGTCTCCGAAGTACAAGAAGTTAATAAGAAGTATACCAAGAGTACACTGCTTGCTAATACATTTTTAGATATCATAAATAGCTGGTTAGGGTTGTTCTTTAGGTAATTCCTTCCCTACGTTTAGAGAATGTTTAGTGTTTGCTTTTCAAAACTGAATAATTTCAAGAAAACCTTTGCACTCAAAGTAAATAATTCTCCTCCCCCTTCCATTGAAAAATTATTTAAAACAATACACACAACTCAAAAATGAAAAAAGGCAACAATTTTGACAATCGTTACCTTCTAACCTCTTCATTAATTTATGACTTCTAAATACTACTGCAAGTACTAAGACATTCTACTCACCATTCGACCATTCTTATACTGTGAAATACCCATCACTTTTGCACCTGGACACTGCCTATGCACGACCTCTTTTGCGTGAGCAATTCCCTTAGAATTTAAAATATCCAAGGTTAAGAACAGGCCTTCTTTTGTCTTGATCTCAAAGGTGAATTTTGCTTTCATAGTTTTGTCAATTTAAGGTAAGTAATAAAAAAAGCCAGTCACTGTTATTTTATCTATAACAATGACCGGCCAATAGGGTTAAATCTAGTATTTGTGTTCAGTCTACCCAATAATCAGCCAAGCCATTATCGTCCATTGGCGGACAATCATGGAGCACATTAGCGTGACGATATGTTTAGACTGTAATTTCATGTAGATTTTAAATATGATGGAATAATACCACTTTTATTATGAAAAATCAAATACAAGTAGTTTTCATTCACATCTATTCTAAAATATGTGGAGAATATGGGAGTCGAACCCATGACCTCTTGCATGCCATGCAAGCACTCTAGCCAGCTGAGCTAATCCCCCATAACGATTTCTTTTTTATCGGGAAATGTTCATAATATACCCTTCATTATCCAGAGCAATACCATTCTTTACACAATAACTTCTCCAAGCCTCTTCTGGTGAACTAAGTGTCCATATTTGTGTATTAATATAACACTTGACTTTCTCTTGCATCGTAAACAATTTCTTCTCTGTATTCTTCAAAGCAAGCGTACGTTGTCTCAACTGTTTATTCAACTCTACACTCTCATCCCACAAGCTTTCTTTCTCTTCTTTTTGATGCAACAACTCTTGATCTACCTGTTGCTTGGACTTTTGCAACTTCACGACATCCTGTTGAGCTTCCTTCACCGCTTTCTCCAACACCATATTATCTTTCTTGTAACGAAGTAACTCCTCATTAAGCTCATCCAAAACTTCCTTTTGCTGTTTATATTCCTCTTTCAAATGGCCAAGGGTCGCATAGGTATCTTGTAAATTCTTTTTTGCTAGATTATAATCTTCTGACAAAGTTTCCAATTCTTTTTGTTGCCCTGAGAATCGATTATTCAGCACCTCATAATCTGAATTTTGTTGTTGAATCTGCTCTAGAGATTCTTCTAATTTTTGCTCTGATAAAAGTAATGCTTGTTTTAACTTCTCATTCTCTTTTTCAAATACAACAAGATCTTGCTGATACTTAAATGCTTTAGAAACATGCTCTTCTTTCTCATCCCTTAAATATTCTACTTCTTCTTTTATAGGTTGAGAGGTTTTCAATTCCAAATCCAATTTCCCAAGAAGCATCTTTTTATCTTGTTTGAGCTTTGCCGCTTCCAACTCCAGTCCTCCTCGCTCCTCTGACAATGCCTCAATGGTAGATCGCATCTTTTTTACCTGCATCTCTAAGCCAGATACAGTTTTACTAGGCACAAAAGACAAGCGTCCCATGATCACCCCCACCAATAAAGACAAGCTAACATATAACCCCATCATAATGGGCGATTTCATAAACGAAAAGGTTTTTCTTTTTGTCTTATTCATCCCATGATATTCAGGATGATTGGAGGTATTTACAAAAATAGGAACAGGACGATAAGGGCCAAAAGTATTCACTTCCTCCATCTGTAGGCCATGAACATCCACATTTTGTTTCTTTTCCTGATTTTTAATTTCTACCGCAGTTGCCAGCTCCTCAAACAGTTGTAAAGCATCTTGAATATGGTCTCGGATAAACTCATCATTCTTCACTTTCAACTCATTATCCATGATTGTTTCCACTAGCCATCGTGCTTTACGTTGACTAAGAAAATCACGCACTACTCTTTTTACTTCTTGAGCTGAAAGTAAACCATAGCCCGTGATCTCTACTCCTCTCTCGGTACTTAAAAGAAAAGGGTATTGATTATAAAATTGATAGGTGAATTTCACCCGTATTTGGTCGCCTTCATTAATACACTTATACATAGTACAAGCCAGTTTAGTTATGCCACAGCATGATTGCAAAGTAAATTTCTATACTTTCGACTATTGAGAAAATATACCTTACAAATATAGTTGGTCTCTTTAGGATTATAAAAGTATAATTGAAAATAAGAATAATGCAGATAAGAATGAAATCTCTTCCTAAATTTCTAGTAATTCTTATTTCAGGATACAACCCAAAGGTAATAAAGCATTATTAAGATTCATTCACTTTGTAATAAAATATCGTATTTTAAATAAATTCAACCTATTACTATTCACTAGATGTTATTTTTGTACCATCGGGAAATGCAAAAGTGGTTACTCTTTCTGGCTTTAGTACTGGTAGCTGTATTGACATTTCTTCTTTAGGCTCTAACAGTACCTGGTATAGGTCTTTTTCTCCATAGGTATCCTTCTGTTCAGAGGAATAATACCCTACACGCTCATTTCTAGACAACACAAAATAAATATCATCTCCTGGGGTATTTAGTGGTATTCCCATATTTTTTGCTTCTCCCCAAGTTCCATCTTTCTGTTTGACACTCACAAAGACATCAAACCCTCCAATGGTATTGTGACCTCTAGAGCTAAAATACATTCTTGACCCATCTTTTGATAGAAAAACTCCCTCTTCATCGTACGGTGTATTCACAGCTTCAGACAAGCAATACGGTCGTCCCCAACGTCCGGTAGAATCTCTCGCAATACCATAAATATCCAACCCTCCTTTTGCTTCCGGTACAGGGCGATCACTCGTAAAGTATAACGTATCTCCTGAACTATTCAAACATGCAGAAGTCTCCATATAATCAGAATTCACTGCCATAGGGAGTGTTTTAGGCGTCTGCCACTTTCCTTTTTCCCAATGTGTAATCATAATATCTGCGTGTTGATACACCAGCATATGCTTACCATTATCAGAAAGAGAAACTGTGCCATTATGGTCCTCTGCCATGCTAATCCCTTGTAGAGGAACAGGTACTGTCCACCGCTTTCCGTATTTACGAGAAATGTAGATATGCTCTGTCAGGTGAGTTCTTATATCAGGGTTATCACTTCTAAATTCATGTCTTCGGCTCGTAAAATATAGTACATTTCCAGAGCCCTCTACCAGTGGACAAAAATCTGAAAACCGAGAATTTAAAACAGGCCCCATATTTTGGATATGTACATTCGCAGGTTTTGCAGATAGTTGTAATCCCGATACGCATTCATAAATCCTTTTTTCTATCTCATCAGTTTCTACCGCCTTCAATTTGAATTTTTGATAATAGTCAATAGCATTTCGCCATTGCCCATCCAGATGGTATGCCATTCCTAATAAGAGGGATAAGCTGTCATAATTGGAGTTGATTTCCATCGCCCTTTCCAAATAGAGAATAGCCGATGTTTTTTGCTCAGAAACAGATTTCAATAAACACTTGGCAATCTTAAGGTTTAAATCAAAATCCTCTTTTTTATAATCATATGCCCCCATATAATACTTAAGAGCTTCATCGGGTTGAGCAAACTGAAACATCATCTCATCTCCCAAGCGTTCCAATTCACTTACTGCCTGTAACTCTGCTTCTCCCAATACAAATAGTGACATTTCTTCTTCTGTTACATCACAGGTATCACAAGCAACTTGCCCTACTACCTGCCCTATAAACAGACTACAAAAAAACACCAATAAGCCACTACATCTCAATAGATATAGCAACTGCTTTTTACCTACAATCATCATAGAAATAGTTTTCGGCTTCTTTACTCCCCAACTCCGACGCTTTTAGCCAATCCTGACAAGCGCCCTCAAAATCAAATTGAAATTCCTTAATCAGCCCTCTTGACAAGTACAAATCCGGCTGTTCTGGAGCTAACCTAATGGCCTTTTCAATATCTGCCATCGCCTTTGTAAATCGATTCATTTTCATATACAGCAATGCTCGATTATTTAAAACCACCAAATTGACCGGATCTCTTTCCAAGAGAGAAGAATAAGAATTAACAGCCCAATGTAAATCTCCCGCTTCCCCTAAAATCAAGGCTTCCATAATAGCATACTCCATTTTTTCTGGAGATAGATGCCTGGCATTCGCTATAAACCCTAATGCCTTCTGATACTCTTTTTTCCCTACAGCCAGAGACGCTCGATGATACCACACCTCATCTGCATCAGGATTTAACATGACCGCTTGTTCAAAATCTCTTTCAGCTGCTTCATAACGCATTAATTGAACATAAACCTTTCCTCTCTGAGAAAACAAAGACCAATCCTTTTCCCCATACTCAATAGCTTCAGTTAAATATACCAAGGCCACATCATAACGATCAAGATACAACGCTGATTGAGCCATTCCTGTAAGCATAAGGGTGCTATCTCCTCCAAGGACCAATGCCCTGCGATAATCATTCAATGCTTCTAGAGGATGGTACGTATTCTCATATACACGAGCCCGAACAGCGTATAACCAATGGTCACTGCTATCCATAAGATGTAGTTTATCAAGGTCATTCAGTGCGCCTTCCCAAGCAGCCTGCTGTATCTTGTACTTCACTCTTTCCCAAAGTAATTCTGTGGCTTTCTTTTTCTCTTGACTATTCCCCTGTTTCCAACGAATTTCCTGAAAAAGCACTTTTGCATCCTGCGCCAACAGGATATTAAATGGAAGCAATAGCGAAAAAATAATACCTATAGTTAGTTTATTCATTCATCAGATAATTATCTCCAAACGGATTGCCTTTTTACACCTTAATGAAAGACAGCCTTTTTTCAATGAGTAAATCAAATAGCTTTATCTATAGAACGTCAAATTTATCGCCAACTTTATGTAATCACAGTATTTTTATGAACATTTAAGGATTTTATTCACTAAAACATGAATTTATTGTACTTTTTTAGACTTCATTACTTTCTGAGTTAAGGCATTTAGTTCTTTTACCTTTACAGCAAAATCACCTTTCAGTTGATTTCTGAAAGCAGTCAAGCCATCCATCAGTTCCTGAATCTCATCCGGCAACGCTTCTTCCAGGTACTCACGAATTCTTTTAGCTAACGTAGGAGACTTACCATTGGTAGAAATACCTATTTTCAAATCTCCTTTCTGCACTACAGATCCCAAATAAAAATCACAAAGATCAGGAGTATCCGCTACATTAGTCAAAATCCCTCTTTGACTGGTTTCAGCCTTAATTTCCTCGTGTAATGCTCTATTGTCAGTTGCTAAAATCACAACTTGCTTGCCCTCTAAGTCATCATACTCAAAAGAGCGTTCCTCCAGCGTCACGGTAGTATGCTTCTTTGCTAATTCAACTACTTCTTCTTTAAAGTAAGTAGCTACTACTGTCACCTTTGCTTTCGGACTATTCCTAAGAATAGCTGAAAGCTTTTCTTCGCCAACATTTCCTCCACCTACTACTAAGGTATTGAGGTGCTCTAATTTCAAGAAAACTGGAAATAAATAATTCATTGGTATAACGATCTATTAGTTATAAAAAAGAAGGTTTACCACTACGACTAGCAGTAAACCTTTAAATGTATACAGTCTAAGATAAAATTACAATGGGTACTACACCGCTTGTGCGACCAACTCTTGAAGTTTCTCAGGATATTGCTGATGCATACGTACCACCTCTCCCACTACAATAACAGCAGGAGATGCCACCTGCTCTTTCGCTGCTTCTTCTACAATAGTGTCCACCGTTCCCAATACCACTTTTTCATTAGCCATCGAACTATTTTGAATAATGGCTACCGGCGTCTCACTTTTGCCTTCTCCAGCGAATACCTCCATAATCTGACGTAACTTGCGAGTACCCATAAGGATAACAATAGTTGCCGTTGATTTGGCAGCCAAATGAATATCGGAAGATACTTGTTCATCTTTGGTAGTACCTGTCAACACCCAAAGACTTTCGCTCACATGTCGACGTGTCAACGGAATATGCTGTAACCCTGCCGCGGCAATAGAGCTACTAATTCCAGGTACATAATTTACAGATATTCCAAACTTTCGAGCATAAGTCAACTCCTCATGTCCTCTCCCAAAAATATAAGGGTCTCCTCCTTTCAAACGAACGACATGTCCTTTTGAAAAAGCATAAGAAACGATCAACTTATTGATTTCTTCTTGCTTATAGCTATGCATTCCAACCCGCTTCCCTACGAATACCAATTCTGCTTCTGGAGAGGCATACTCCAACAACTCTTCGCTTACCAAAGCGTCATACAAAACCACCTTTGCTTGCTTCAACGCTTTGATTCCCTTTAGTGTAATCAAATCCGGATCACCAATACCTGCGCCAACCAGTGTTAACTTTGGGTGTTCATTTTCCTTAATCATAATACTTCTTAGACGGTATAAAAAATGTACTTTATTGCTAGCAGACTAAACGTCAAGTAAACTTACAGTTAAGTCCTACTTTCAAAGGGTTTAAGGAAGAAGGATGAAGGATTATTATCCAGAGGCTCCTATGCCTTTATCCTTTCGTCAGGGCGACTACAGGAAATCCCCTTCCTTTATCTATCCTTCTTCCTTTCTCCTTTATCTAAAAACTTAGTATTTAGCCCACTAGACTTTTAGGCTTCTTGCAGGTTACTTCTATAAGCCTGTACCTGTGTCAAAAATCCTTTAGCCAAAGCCACGTAACGAAGGGCAAAATCAGCATTAGGTTCTTCTTTATTGATCTGTAGTACTTGATCTTCAAAAGTACCTTCAGCAACCTTAAATGCTCCTGCTGCTACCAGCTTTTCATCGAATGCCTCAATCACCTTCTTCTGTGTATTCAACTTCACATCTTCCGATAGCAATAATGCTTTGGCTCCATTCACCATAACGTTGTAAGCATGGTAGATAGCATCTGCATATTTTTCAGCAGCCAACGCTTGTTCTGCCCATTCCATTTTCTCTTCCGTTTCGTAGATCAGCGTTTGTACCAAGTCAATAATAACTCCGGCACACTCACCTACAGCCTTGTGTACCTCAAACTTGCCCTCACTTCCCCAGTCGATATAATCGGCAGGCTCTAATGTCGACACATCTGCCAAAGGCTTCAATAGCTCATAGAAGTACTCTTTACCTTGGCGACCATAATAATCTACAAAGTATTCTCCTTCATTGGCGTTGGTATCGTAATCATCTAGTACGTATCTCAAAACATCCAGTCCTCTCTTACTTGGTACCTTGATGACCTTATCAGCAACACGTCCTGCTCCATCACCATCAATACCACCACCCAACAATACCTGCAATGCCGGGAAAACCATTTTATTGGCTCTATTTTTCTGAGAGCTACCATGGAAACCAATACTAGCTATACTGTGCTGCCCACAAGCATTCGGACAGCCACTAATCTTAATGCTTAGTTGTGTATCTTTTACCAACTCCGGATATTCCGTTGCAATAACATCTTCCAATGCCTTTGCAATTCCTGTACTACTTGAAATTCCTAAGTTACAAGTATCCGTACCTGGACAAGCCGTTATATCAGCAATGGAATCAAATCCTGGGTTAGCAAACCCTAGGGTATCCAAAGCATTGAATAATCGAGGCAAGCTATCTTCTTTTACATAACGAAGCATCCCTCCTTGATTAATCGTCAAACGCAAATCATCAGCAGCGAAACGTTCTACGATCTCAGCCAACTTACGTGCCGTAGCCGTGGTCATATTTCCTAACTGAATACGAAGGTATACCCCTACATATCCTTCCTGTTTTTGCTGGAAAACATTTGTTTCCTTCCACAACTCAAACTTCTTCTGATCAACTACCTCTTCAGCTATTGCCTGATACTTCCCGTATTGTTCTGAGAATACCACATCCGCTGCTTTTCCTGCGTTGCGATCAATCAGCTTAGATTTATTCGCTACTGAAGGCCATTCCTCTTCAATCAGCTTCAATAAACCTTCCTTCCCTAGATCTTGCATCAAGAACTTTAGACGTGCCTTCGTTCTTCTGTTACGCTCTCCGTAACGATCAAAAACTCTAACCAAGGCTTCCGAGAATGGGATCAGTTGATCTTCCTCCAAAAATTCATAAGCCACTTCTGCTAAAGAAGGTTGTGCTCCTAAGCCACCCCCTATCAATACTTTAAAACCTCGAACTTCTTTCCCGTCAATCACCTTTACTTTTGGAATTACTCCTAAATCATGGATCAACGACAAGGCTGAATCTTCCTCATTGGCAGAAAATGCAATCTTGAACTTACGTCCCATCTCCTGACATATAGGATTTCTCAAAAAGTACTCAAACAACTCATAGGCATAAGGAGACACATCAAATGCTTCCTTTGGGTCTACACCCGCAGAAGCTGAGGCTGTAATATTCCTTACCGTATTTCCACAAGCTTCTCTAAGTGTAATTTGATCACGCTCCAATTCTGCCCATAGCTCTGGCGTACGATCCAAGCTTACATAATGGATCTGTATATCCTGACGGGTTGTAATGTGCAAGTTCCCTGTTGAGTACTCATCCGACACCTCACAAATTCTACGCAACTGACGTACAGTCAATTTCCCAAAAGGAATCTTGATACGAATCATCTGCACCCCTGGCTGTCTTTGCCCATAAACTCCACGAGCTAACCTAAGGCTACGAAACTTCTCATCATCAATTTTACCTTCATGAAATAAGGCTATTTTTTTTTCCAGGTCAAGAATATCCTGCTCTACTACTGGATCCTCTAGTTCAGTTCTAAAACTTCTCATAATGCTTTATACTCTACTTACTATATAGGGTTTATAGTTTTATATTTTAAAAATAAATGCGTCATACTCTTGGCGCAGTCCACACTTATCAACTATTTAACAAAAGCTAGTATTTCATATGAATTTCATTAACCATACGCTGTAAAGTAAATACTTTTATCATTTAAATACAAAACCTATAAGGGTAATAGGATAGTAAAAAAGGTTAAACAGAAATAAAAACTATAAAAAGGTTTCTTTACAACAATTTATCATACAAAGATAACATTCCATAGAGTGGAATTTGGAGTAAAATCACTTCACTTTCTTTAAGTGATACTCCACACCTGTCTCTATAATCTTTAATCCCCCGTAAGGAGAGCCTAAATCTTCAATAATTTCAACTTCCTTCAAGTACAACTGTTCGTCAGAAAATCGGTATACAAATACTGCTTCACGATTAGGACCTGAAACCTGAAGCACATCATCTGGAGGAAGCTCTCCTGAAAAAGTCGTAAATACATAATAGTTTGTGAAATCTTGAAGTCCTTGTATACGACCATCGGCATACAAACGAATGAGCCTTCCTTTCTCCGTTTCATACACGCCTCTCATAACTTGCTCATTAACAAAATAGTTCACCACATTCAGGTTGTTTCCTTCTCCATTATTCAGATATTCTTCTGTAGTATAGACTCTTTGCATTCTGGTATTATCCAAACTATCAATCAAGGTAATCTGAGGAGCTCCTTTCTGCTGATTAACGATCATCCACATATTCATCACAGAATCATATAAAGTCACAAACCTTTCTTGGTCATTTACGGTAAAAGACAAATTAATTCCCTCAAAATTCCCCCATCCACCATCAACAGGGAATGCTCCTTCCTTGGGAACCTCTCCAATAATAAGTAACTCTGAAACGTGAGAAAGCTCATCCGATGCTTCATATGCTGACTTCGTATTCTTCAAACGATCAATAAAATTGACAGGCAGGTAAGCCCCTTCTATATCCTTTAAGTGCTCTTTATCGACTTGATAGAGGGGTTTTTCTGGGGTTGGACCAAAGCACCCCATCATCAACGCCACCAAAAACAGATACCATCTAACGCTTTTCATCATCTTATCGTGTTTCATTCATTAATGTTGAATCTTAAACTGCCAAATTACCAACCCTGTTGAATCATTAAATTCCAACACTTCACATAAATCCAACTGTTGAATTGTTTTTTCAAGTTCATCAAACATTCAACTCCATTCACTATACTGATAATAGCCTCAAGAATTTAACAAAAATTGCGATGGTTAAATTTTTAAAACTTTTTTTAATAAAAATAAGAGAAGGCTTTTACCAACAAAGGAAAAGCCTTCTTTTTTGTAGAGAAACAATATGCTTTACGATTTATTTTACGGGTACAGATTCAACCGTTGTTCTCTGTATCGTCCATATATCTTTGGCAACTGCGGAACGAGTACCTCCCTTTACCTCCCTTACTTCTTCAAACCCTGCCCCCTCAAACTTACCAATATCATGTACTGGTTTACTAGAAGTCATCATAATCAAATGCTCCACACCAAAAGGTGCTGATACTGAGAGTGGGCTTCCAAATACGTCATACTCTTCTACATAACGCCCTTGTTGCATAGCAAAATTTCGAGCTGATGCCTCTCCTCCTGTTGCACTATCCTCACTAGCCGCTGGAAAGATCAGTTGGGATTTTCCTTGCGCATCTATATAAAAAACGTAAACATATCGGTTGGCTTTGTTCCAGCGATCATACAATACGGGATCCTTTCTTAATACTACTCGTACTTCCTGCCCTTCGTAGGTTTTTCCGGAAGTGATAATCTTACCATCCGATTCTCTTTTCAGGGCTACATAGTAAGGAAAGTTCTCAGGATCAGCCGGAGAGTCTAATGTTAGCCAACTTCTTAGCTTCATCAACTTTTTCAAATCTACAAATAAGTCAGCCGACATATTGTTCATATTGGCCAAATGCAACCAAGTGGTTTTCATTGTCAATAAGGAAGTCTCCGCATTTTGCCCCTGACCAGAATACTTCATATTCACCCAAGCATAATAAGACTTAGCATCCTGTACCCTGCCCACCAACTGATAATGTGCATGTGCCGGATCGCTTACTAACTTAATATTATCATTTTCCTTAATCTCCTTTCTAAGATTATCACAGAAAAACTGGGAAGGAGGGAAGTTCACTGACAATACCTGATCCATTGCAGGATTCACCTGTCGCAGTATACCTATCACCTGATCGGCATTCAACTGCTTCCCTACAGGAATCGCCTGCTGGGTAGTGGTATTCAATATCCACTGCGCACCATTATAAGAAAGTAAAAGAGGTGTTACTTTCAGCCCTCGATCCATGATGACCTGCACGCCATTTTGTTTTAATCTTTCTGCTTCTACAATCGCAGCCACCAACTCCTCTGTCGTTAGACTCGCTTCAGGAAGGTATACCTGCAAAGGATTCGGAGCTGCAATACTCCAAGGGTCCACTTCCAATAAGTCCCCTGTTGCTACCTGAGCATTGGGTGTTACAACCCTAGCCACAGACGTGGTTAAGGTAGGTTGCTCTATTACTTTCAATTCGACCAAACGTCCTCCTTTTTTCAGCACTAACTTACTACCCTTCTGTATCCCAAGGGCATATCCTCCATCTACTTTTACCTGACTTGAATTACTACCATTCAATACGGCAGCTTTCAAGGTTGAATTCACTCCCTTTCCTCCCAGGTCAAACAATGTTCTTGCTCTTCGTTCTGCAGATGCTTCCAGCAAAGGCGTTTGCTGTGGTCCTAACTGATGCGCCATATACGATTTCACTTTTCGGAAGATATCCTCCACTGTCGCATCTGGAGAGGCATTTCTAAGTACCTGTCCCAACATCAAGCTAAATGCTCCTCTCACTTGCTTATACTGAGGCACAAATACTTCTGCTGCCGGCTGGAAATCATCCGCTGCCGCAAAAATCACCGCTCCCTTGGCTGCCAAACTTTCTGTAGGAGTAAACTTACGATTCAAATCCTGTGTTGCTCCCGGTATCGCTCTGATATTATACTTGGCACTGCTCATTGCTGAACGCGTATTGGATCCACTATGACAACTATCAAAAATCATCACTAACTTCACTCCTTTGTTCACTAACTCGTGCAGATACATATTCATCTCCACGTCCAGAAAATACTTATGTTCTCCTTCTCTGGCATCGGAAGGGACAATCGCCTCATGGCGCTTATCATCCTCATAAAACTGGCTATTGGGCACCTGCACTCCATGTCCCGCATAGTATACAAAAGCTACGTCTCCCTTTTGTGATTGTTGACTAAGATTTCTTAAAGCTTGCTGAATAGCATCCTTTGTTGTTTCCTTTGGAGTTGCCAGTAATGTTAACTCATTAAAGTTATACTTCCCCTTCATCAAGGTCGCTATTTCTTGCGCATCCGTCACGGCTCCTTCCAGGTTTTTCCATACCCCTACGGCTCCCTCTGGCTGGTACTGATTAATACCAATCACCAATGCTCTTTTGGTTTGGGCATAAGCAGAAAAAGGCCCTCCCAACAAGAGTATTGTACTTAATAATAATTGAATAAAGTATCTCATTTCTTATCGTATAATTTTAGACTTCATCAGTTGTTCATATTGTTTAATTGAGCTTCGCTCGTTCATAATGTTCAGTGGTTCAACCATTAATTTTAGAAATAACTAAGAACAAACGAAGCTCAATCAATACACCTTATTACAGGGCTTTGGGTTTAGAGATATAGAACACCTTGTGTACTGACCAGGTAGGGGCACTTACATAATTTTCTACCTTGATTGGTAGTCCCCTTAAACGGGTTTCAGTATCCTTATTTACTCTGACCCGCTTATTAGCCGCTCGCATAGCATTAGTCTGAAAAATCGATAGGTCTGCAATCGGCTGCTTTGTTGTCATTAGGAAAAGGTAATCCGCTCCGAAAGGCCCTTCAATAGGGACATCTTTATAGATATACTTTCGGTCTACATAAGTATTGTTTTGATCTTTCAAAGCTACACTCGCCAAACTTTCGGTTCCCTCATGCAGCTGAGGATAGAGCAGCGTACTCCCTCCTTGAGAGTCAACATATAGCAAGTAAACATAGCGATCCTGTCGGTTCCATCGCGTAAACTTATCTTGATCTTTCACCAACGCAATATGATAAACCTCTCCTTCTGTTATATATTCGTCTGTATGGACTTTATTGGTCGTCGCATTGACTAAAGCAGGATAATATGGGAATCCTCTGGGGTCGTCCGGAGACTCCAGCGTCAACCATGAACGAATCTTGGAGAGCTGTAGCAAATCAATGTACAAATTCACTCCTATTCTATCATCGGCCTTGTACCAACTTGAGCGCTGAATCATATTGGCTACAGGAGCGGCACTCTCAAAACTTTCCTGCATATACTTCATACTAATCCAGGCATACTCCAGTTGTCCATTGACCAAGCGTCCAACCAATTGGTAATGAGCCTGAGCAGGGTCTTCTACCATTTTTGTGGTTGCTTTCCCATTTTTCAATTCTTCCTCTATAGACTGCTGTATAGACGACAACACTGGAAAATTTACCTCTAATTCATCTTTCAAGGCATCCAACTGTTGCATTCCTTCGTGAATTGCCTCTACTGAAAATTTTGATAGATGGTACTTTCCTCCCCCTACTTTCTCCATTACCCAATCCCCTTCCTCAAAATGCAATAAGAGGGAGGACGGCGTGATCTTTTTGTTATGCTTGACCTTGACTTCAGGATACTGTTTTTTAAAATCACTAATCACTTTTACCCATTTCCCCAATTGCTTCTCGGTTCCTTCTACCTTAGGGATATGTACATTAGTAATGTGTTCCCCTCCAAAACTACGGGAACTCACTTTCAGCAACTGGGCTTCATCCAGCGTATTTCCCTCCACTAGCTTAGCTTTTGCAGAAGTCAGAGTAGGTGTCCCGATCACCTCTAATACCACCTGCTCTCGTTTACTAATTTCTTGATACAGGCGATCTCCCTTGGCTAGACCATCGGCATACCCTCCATCAATCCATACCTCTTTGATTACGCCCTTATTATCTTTAATGACTTTGGAGATACCCACAGCTACAGGTACTGCTTCTACCGCTGTTCTGATTCCAAAAAGAGGTACCCCTCTTCGGTCTTCTGCTGCCTCCAGTACAGGGTATTGTGCAGGACCTGTTTGCTGCTGCATCAACACCTTGGTTCTCTTAAACAAAGATACCGCAGGCTCATTGATATCTCCGGAACGCATCGCTTTCAATAATGCATTCGTAAAAGCACCTGCTGACAGTTCTGAGGAAGGGTCCTTGATCTCCAATGCAGGCTGCTTATCCAGCGCTGCAGCCATCACCAAACCTCCTTTATCCGCCAAGCTCCCTGGCTTCTTAAAAGCTCTCTTAAGGTCTTCTGTTGCATCAACTCCATTTCGGCTAACGAACTGAGCACTACTTACTGAAGCCCGGGTATTCGATCCGCTATGACAGCTATCAAAGATCATTGTCAGGTGTGCTCCCTTCTCTGTCACGATACTCAAAAAGCGATTAATTTCAACATCCAAGATATAATTATGTACTGAAAGTGCTCCATCAGAAGGCACGATAGCCTCATGGGTACGGTCACCTTCATCATACAGACTATTTTTCACCCTGGCTCCGTGTCCTGCATAGTAAAACAGCACAATATCACCTTTTTCCACCTCAGCAATAAGCTTTTGGAAAGCCTCTACAATCCCTTGACGAGTCGTTTCCTCCACTGTAGTCAATAGCTTTGTATTACGCTTTTTAAAGCGATACTTATGACGCAAGATACGTTCCATAGAAGTCGCATCATTGACAGCCCCTTCAAGGTTTTTCCATTCGCCATTTTCTTTGTTGTGATGTTCGTAGGAATTGATACCAATAAGCAACGCCCGTTTGGTCTGAGCATAGGTATTCCCATACCATAATAGGTTGACTAACAGCAATGCTGCAAGCGCTATTCTTCTATTCATTGGTTTTAGATTGTAATAAAATGAAATATTGTCAGCTAAATTCGTTTTATACAATTAATCACTAATTAAAGACAATTGCAACTCCTAATATGTTGGATTAACCATACTGAAACCCTATTTTTGCAAAAAATTTAAATCAATCACTTAGCATGCAACTAAGCAAGATGGAAAATCAACCAAAAGAGTATCTAGTACTACTGTATTATTGTTTCACTCCTATTGAGGATGCACCAAAGTTCAGAGAAGAACACCACAAGCTATGTTTGGACCTCAACCTGAGAGGTAGAATCATCGTAGCAGACGAGGGACTAAATGGCACCGTTTCAGGTCTTCGAGCAGATTGTGAGAAATACATGGAAACCGTAAAAGCCGACCCTCGATTTGAAGCTTTAGAGTTCAAAATCGAAGAGGCTGAAGACCATACATTCCGTAAACTGAACGTCCGTTACAAAAGGGAAATCGTCAATGCAGGATTGCCGGAGATCAAACCTTACGAGCGTACAGGAAAACATCTGGAGCCAGCAGAGTTCAAGGCTATGAAAGACAATGAAGATGTCCTTATTGTAGACATGCGTTCTAAGTATGAATCCAACTTGGGGCACTTTAAGAATGCCTTCTGTATGGATATCGACAACTTCCGTGAACTACCAGAGAAAGTACAAGAACTAGAGAAATACAAGGACAAAAAGATCTTAACGTATTGTACAGGTGGTATCAAATGTGAGAAAGCTTCTGCGTTCTTGTTGGAACAAGGATTTGAGGACGTATACCAGCTACACGGTGGTATTATCAAGTACGGTCTGGAAGAAGGTGGTGAAGACTTTGAAGGGAAATGTTATGTATTTGACAACCGCGTTGCTGTTGATGTCAATACAATAAATCCTTCGATCGTAAGTACTTGTACGGTATGTGGCACGCCTTCAGAACATATGGTTAACTGTGCTAATACGGTTTGTAACAAGCACACCATCATCTGTGAAAGCTGTATGGACGAAATGGAAGGTACTTGTTCAGATGAATGTAAAAGTGCCCCTACCAAAAGAGCTTACAATCCGGAAGGCTATTATGCCAAGGAGCAAAACGGGTATAACCCTTATAAAGGATCCAAAAGAGGGCATGAAGCTCCATTTGTATCTCAATGTGAGTAGTGAGCAGTGAGCAGTGAGCAGTGAGCAGTGAAATTTATTGGATTCAACAATTTATTACGAGGAAGCTTATATATTCATCATATAACCATTAAAGCTTCCTACCCTAAAAAGCCTGAGCCTCAAAAGTTCAGGCTTTTTTTTATATTCAATAAAACAACCCTAAATTATACTATTGCATCCCAGGTTAATCCTGTACTTCTCTAGAAACAGAGAAGTATGATTATCGGTTATTGCTTATCGTTTAAACAAGGTCTAATGTTTATCTGTCACACTACCAAACCCTATTATACCTCTCAAACTAACCATTATGGAAATCATAGTAAAACTTCATCAAAACCAATACTCCATAAACCTCCAAAACCCTATCCCCATCAGTATCCCTCTACACTTTAATGATCAGCAACCCAATACCTATGGTGTCCCTAAAGCCTCCTCCTCCCCTTATCGTGGAGAAGGCTGGGTGGGAGATGTGCGGGAAGGTAGTGGGTGTAACTTTGAGCATTATGAGCTAATTCCACATTGTAATGGCACCCATACGGAATGCATAGGACACATTACCTATGATCGGCTTTCTGTCAATAATCTCTTAAAAGATTCCTTTATTCCCGCTACCTTGATCAGTGTACAGGCAGTAGAAAGTAGTAAGACTCAAGACTCCTACCTTCCTCAACTTACTCCTGATGATGTTGTCGTCACAGCCTCAGTACTACAATCTGCATTGACGTCTATTGACGAGGATTTTATTCAGGCACTCATTATTCGTACCTTTCCTAATGGAGACTTTAAAAAATCATCAGACTATACTTCTGCTCTCCCTCCTTTCTTCACGATAGAGGCTATGGAGTATATAAAAACCATAGGGGTTAAACATTTACTGATTGATCTCCCATCTGTAGATCGCACCTATGATGAAGGACGATTATCCACCCACCATATTTTCTGGGATATACCACAGGGTAGTCATATTCCAGCCGAACATAGTATGGATAAAACCATTACAGAAATGATCTATGCTCCCGATGATATTCCTGATGGAAGGTATTTCCTTAATTTACAGATTGCTCCTTTTGAAACGGATGCTAGTCCTAGTAGACCTATTCTTTACGCTGTTGAATCGTTGAATCGTTGAATTTCACCTTCGGTGACCATTACATGGCGTGTGATTCGAGTTGAACTGTTGATTGAGATTAAACCACGATAACGAAATACACGCCTATTAAACACACAAACACCATGATGAACACCTCTAACAACTATGCTTTGGAGATGGATCAGAAAGACCCGCTCCGACAGTACCGGGATGAATTCTATATCCCTTTACAAAGCGACAACCGTCCCTATCTTTATTTTTGCGGCAATTCATTGGGGTTACAACCCAAGAAAATTAGAGCCTATGTTGAGCAAGAGCTGCTGGATTGGCAAAACCTGGGAGTCGAAGGGCACTTCCATGCTAAAAATCCATGGATGCCTTACCATGCCTTACTGACAGAGAAGATGGCCAGTATTGTAGGAGGACACTCTAAAGAAGTAGTCGTCATGAATACACTTACGGTAAACCTACACCTCATGATGGTCTCCTTCTATCGCCCGACCTCCAAACGCTTTAAGATCCTGATGGAGTATAGTGCCTTCCCTTCCGACCAATATGCTGTACAATCCCAGGTTAAATATCATGGCTATGATCCTGAGGAGGCTATTATTGAACTGATTCCCAGAGAAGGAGAAACCTTGCTGAGAACAGAGGATATTCTACAAACCCTTGAAGAAAAAGGTGATGAGATTGCTTTGGTCATGATGGGCGGTGTGAATTACTATACCGGACAATATTTTGAGCTGGAGAAGATTACCAAAAAGGCAAAAGAGAAACAATGTACTGTAGGTTTTGACTTGGCACATGCTGTGGGCAATGTTCCTTTAAAACTGCATGACTGGCAGGTAGACTTTGCTGTTTGGTGCTCTTACAAGTACCTTAATAGTGGCCCAGGGGGTATTGCAGGGTGCTTTGTACACCAACGTCATGAAAAACGAGATGACCTCCCTCGATTTGCAGGTTGGTGGGGACACGATCAATCCTCCCGATTTTTAATGGGGCCAGATTTCCATCCTATGTCCGGAGCTGAAGGTTGGCAATTGAGTAACCCACCCATTTTACCACTAGCAGCCTTAAATGCTTCTTTAAGTCTTTTTGAAGAAGTAGGAATGCCTGCATTAATTCAAAAATCCAGGCATCTTACTGCTTATATGGAGTACCTATTAAAAGAAATCGATACCAATAGAATCAGTCTAATCACTCCAGCAGACCCTACCCAAAGAGGATGTCAGCTATCCATCAGAGTAAAAGAGGCAAACAAAACCCTATTTCAAACGATTACCCAAAAAGGTGTTATTGCTGACTGGAGAGAGCCTGATGTCATTCGAGTGGCTCCTGTACCTCTATACAACAGTTATGAAGACGTTTATCAGTTTGCACAAATACTTCAGGAGGAGGTAAAAAGTAATAGATAAAAAGTAAAAGGTTAAAAACTTCCCCTATAGCCTTCTACTGTACACCTTTTACCTTTTACCTTTTACTTATTATCTGATATTCGGGCGACCACGTGGGGTCGCCCCTACTTTACCTCTTAAAATGAATAAAATAACCATCATAGGAGCCGGTCTATCTGGCACACTACTAGCCATCATGCTCCAACAAAAAGGGTATACCGTTGAAGTATACGAAAGAAGACCGGATATGCGTCAGGTAAATATTACCGCAGGGAGATCTATTAATCTAGCACTCTCTGAAAGAGGCCTGAGAGCCCTCCAAAAAGCAGGTATAGGTACACCTATCTTGCAAGAAGCCGTACCTATGTACGGAAGACATATCCACCTTGCTGAAGGTGGAGAACAATTTCAACCCTATTCAGGAAGAAAGGACGAATGCATTTACTCTATCTCCAGAGGGGGACTCAATATTGCCCTAATGAATAAACTAGAGGCTATAGGTGGGTGTATTCATTTCAATCAGAAGTGCATGGGGATGGATTACCAAGAACAAGCAGTTACTTTTCAGGACACCAAAAAAAATAAAACCTATACTATAAGCACAGAAGCTGTTATAGGAACAGATGGAGCTAGCTCTGCCATCAGGAAGCAAATGATGCAACAGGCACCTCGATTACGATTTTCCTTCTCTCAAACCTATCTAGGACATGGCTATAAAGAGTTACATATCCCTCCTAAAACAAATGGAGGATTTGCCCTAGATAAAAATGCCTTACACATCTGGCCTAGGGGTGGTTTTATGTTGATTGCCCTTCCCAACAAAGATGGAAGCTTTACCGTGACGCTATTTCATCCTTTTGAGGGAGAAGAGGGACTCCATGCCTTAGAAGATACTGGCAAGGCCAAGACATTCTTCGAACGAGAGTTTCCCGATGCATTAGCGTTGATGCCCACCTTTGAGCAAGACTGGGTCAACAACCCAAACAGTAGTTTGGCTACCATCAAATGTTACCCTTGGCAGGTGGAAGGGAAATCATTATTACTAGGAGATGCCGCTCATGCTATTGTTCCTTTTTATGGGCAAGGAATGAACTGTTCTTTCGAGGACTGTCTTGTTTTCCTTGAATCATTAGATAAATACAAAGGAAACTGGGAAGCCATTTTCGAGGATTACCAACAAAATAGAAAGAAAGATACCGATGCTATCGCTGATCTTGCCGAAGAAAATTTTTACGAAATGAGAGATCAGGTAGCCAACCCTACTTTTATTCTAAAAAGAAAATTAGAAACACTCTTGGAACAAAAATACCCTGAGTACTACTCCAAGTATTCCTTGGTTACTTTTAACCCCAATATCCCCTATTCGGAGGCGATGCGAAAAGGAAGAGCCCAAGATCAATGGCTCTTAGAGTATTGCGAAACTATAGAAAATACAGAAAATATCGATTGGTCATACCTACTGAAACAACTGCAAATTCTTTAAAAAAATCATTATTTATTAACATAAAATGAAAGTTTCTTCATATTTTGATGGTTCAATTATTTATTCCATCATATCTGCCGATAAGGTTTTCTTATGACCAATGAGATAACTTTATCAGTGATAAACATTAACAACAAATGAATAACAAACTAAGAGGAACCTTAGGAACTCTACTTGCTGCATCTGTAGCTATGAGTTGTCAGCAAGGAACTCAAGACCACAAAGAGAAGCAGGAACTCACTGCAGCTATCTCCCTTGAACACATGGATCATTCAATCACTCCGGGAGACGATTTTTACCAATTTGTTAACGGAAGCTGGTTAAAAAACACTGAAATTCCAGCAGAAGAAACTCGTTGGGGAAGTTTCATGGAGCTAAGAGACAAGACTGACAGTGATGTATTGGCACTTCTGAAAGAAACTATAGAGAACAACCAATATGGTAAGGAAACCGACCAGTACAAAGCCCTAAAAGTCTATGAGGCTATGATGAATGCTGATGCCCGTAACAAGGCAGGGGTCTCTCCACTAAAACCTTATCTGGATAAAATTGAGAGCGTTCAAGACCTAACAGACTTAAACGACTACTTTAGCGAGGAAGTAGCACTTACATCTTCGTTCTTCTCTCTTTATTCTTATGCGGGCTTAAATAATCCTGATCTCATGACCATCTACCTGGGACCAGGTGCATTGGGGCTTCCAGAGAGAGACTACTATCTTAAGGAAGATGAAAAATCTGTACAACTTCGTCAGCAATACTTGGCTCACGTATCCAAGATGATGCAATACCTTGGAGCAGATGAAGCTACTGCAAGCAAAGAGGCAGCCACTATTCTAGAGATTGAAACCAAACTAGCTCGCCCTAGACTAGATAAAGTTGCCAGAAGAAATCCTGATAACCGAAATAACCCCCGTACACTAGAACAACTGTCTCAGATGACTCCTGCTGTAGAATGGACAAAAATCTTTGGGGAACTAGGTATTCAGAACCTAGAAGAAGTATTGGTTTCTCAGGTAGCCTATATGGAGGAACTGAATGAAGTGCTAAAAAGCACTCCTATTGAAGAACTTAAAACCTATATGCGTTGGACATTGCTAAACGACGCAGCCAACTACTTATCGTTGGACATTGAGAAGCAAAACTGGACGTTCTACATGCAAACCTTGAGAGGTGCGCAAGAGCAAAAGCCTATGGACGAGCGTAACCTATCTCGCCTAAACCGTATGATGGGAGAGGCTATCGGTCAGCTTTACGTAGACAAGCATTTCCCTGCAGAAGCTAAAGCAGAAGCAGAAGAAATGATCTCTTATGTCGTTAAGGCCTTCGGGAACCGTATCGATCAATTGGAGTGGATGAAAGCTGAAACCAAGGAAAAAGCCAAAGAGAAACTTACCAAATGTGATGTGAAAATTGGTTATCCTGACAAATGGAAAGATTACTCTGCACTTGAGATCAACGAGGAAGGTTCTGCCTATGCTCACAAAGTGGCTATCGGAAAATGGGCATTAAAAACCAACTTGGCTAAATACAAAAAGCCGGTAGACAAAACAGAATGGGGTATGCCTCCTCAAACCGTAAATGCTTATTTCAATCCATTGAAAAATGAGATTGTATTCCCGGCAGCTATCCTGCAACCTCCATTCTATAACCAACATGCTGATGTTGCTGTAAACTTTGGTGGTATAGGAGCTGTGATTGGTCACGAGATCTCTCACGCCTTCGATGATAGCGGTGCCAAGTTCGATGCCAACGGTAAACTTAGAATGTGGTGGGATACTTCTGATTTTGAAGAGTTTCAAAAAAGAGGTAATGCCCTTTCTGAACAGTACAGTGCTATTGAAGTACTGGACGGTGTTTTTGTAAATGGAGACCTTACACTTGGGGAAAACATTGGTGATTTAGGTGGTGTATTGGCTGCTTACGACGGACTACAGATGTATCTTAACGATAATGGACGTCCTGAAGCAATCGATAACTTCTCTCCTGAGCAACGCTTCTTTATCTCTTGGGCTACTATCTGGAGATCCAAAATGAGAGAGGCTCGTCTAAGAGAGTTGATCAATACAGACCCTCATAGCCCTGCTATGGTTAGAGGTATTCAACCACTATTAAACGTAGATGCCTTTTATGAGGCTTTCTCCATCAATGAAGGAGATCAAAACTATATCAAACCGGAAGAAAGAGTAAGAATCTGGTAATAAAAAGGGGGACTCTTATTGAAAAGAGTCCCCTAATATTTTTATTACGTCTTGAAAAATGAAAAAGCTACTTCATTCAATACTTCTCGTTCGTTTTCATAACAACACTAAAGTCTATGAATTAAGCAGCCACCTCTAAGCATCTCCAACGACTAACCAATACGCTTCACATTCACCGCATTGATTCCTTTCAAGCCTTCTTCCAAATCGAAAGATACCAAATCGCCCTCATCAATCTCATCAATAAGTCCACTCACGTGCACGAAATGCTTCTCTTTGGTATCCTTATCGCGGATAAAACCGAAACCTTTACCGTGATTGAAGAATTCTACTTTTCCTTCGTTAGGTGTATCATCTTCTTCCAAGTCTTCCGACTTACTCACGCTAATCTCGATATTTTGGGCATCAAGCTCACGCTGTTCTTTTATCTTTTCAGGATCTGGAGGAGTGCTGGTAATGTTACCAAACTCATCCACGTAAGCCATCATCGAATCCAGATCGCTTCCTCCTGGACCCTCTTCCTTACGCAGCATGCGCTTTTTCTCTTTCAGTTCTTTCTTTTTCTGACGTTTTTTTTCTTTTTCTTTCTTACTAAATGTCTCCTTAGATCTTCCCATTGACTATATTTTACGTATATATTCGGACACCTTAACAACCCTGATAAGGTGCAATCCCAATCGGGATAGCCGATTTTCCATAAAGTTAACATAATGCGCTTCTAACACCAAAGAATATTACAATAACTGTCACTTTTTATTCTTTGACCTCAATAGGCGTTCTGCTTCAATATAGATCCTATTAACCTCTGGAATCGCTTTTTTAATATTCATTTCCAGCTCGTCAATAGCCTCTTCTACCTCTTTTGCTGTTAACTCATCTCGAAAATCAACATCCAAGTTCAGCAATACTTGGTGAGGGCCTAAATACATACTTAGAGGCGCACGATGTTGCTCTACCCTGCTATCCATCTCCAGAATATTTTTAATCTTTTGTAAGTCCTCCTGCATTAAGCCCTCTCCTACCAACAACCCTTTACATTCCATCGCAAAGAAAGTCGAAACGCATATCAACAGGATCCCTATAAGGACAGAACCCGCCCCATCAAAATAAGGATTCCCTGTAACGTCCCCCAGAAAAACACAAATCAAGGCAATCAATAACCCTATACATGCGGCAGTATCCTCTATGACAATAGCTACAGTGGAAGTATCCTTGATATCCCTCAATGCCTTAAAAAAAGGCGTTTCCCCTCTTAACTTTTTAAACTCCCTCAAGGCAACTAATAGAGAGGAACCCTCAAAGAGAATCGCTGCAGATAACACAACATAATTCCAAATAGGATCTTCTATTTCCTTGGGATGTTGTAAATGATGTATTCCCTCATACAAAGCGACTCCTCCGCCCAAAGCAAAAATCAGAATTGCCACTACAAAGCTCCAAAAGAAGAGTTCCTTTCCAAAACCAAAAGGATGCTGAGGTGTAGGGGGACGGTGACTCTGACGAATACCGTAAAGCAAAAGAATGCCGTTACCAGTATCCACTAAGGAGTGAATCCCCTCTGAAACCATAGAGGAAGCTCCCGTAAATGATGCTGCCACAAACTTGCTTATTGCAATCGCTAGATTGGCGATGATAGCCCCGTAAATTGCTTTCTTTGAAGATCCTGCCATAGTAATATCTATACTTAGTTAAAGAAAATAATTTACAAAAAACTATGATCTAGAGGAATGAGTAATGTTCTAAAAATCTTAACTATATTTACGTTTGTTTACAGAACATTCTTCTGTACTCACGAAATCATAGCCTAACAGCATGGACAATACGATTGAGCTAAAAACTACTGACACCTCTCTTCCTGACAATACTCTCATAAATACTTCTTACAAGGATGTCTTTATTTCTTATGGAAGAGGAGAAAGTCTCTCTTTTGCTGCGCGCCTTCATCAAAAAATCACCCTATCGGGAAGGTATGCCTGGTTTGATAAGGTCAATATTCCTCATGGAGATGACTATCAAAAACGTATCGACCACGGGATAGAAAATGCACAGAACTTCCTCTTTGTCATTGCTCCCCACTCCATCAGATCTATTTATTGTCTTTTGGAAGTGATCCATGCCCAACGCTGTGGAAAACGAATTATCCCTATCCTCCATATTATGCCTGAGGATGATGATTGGGCCTATGCCTACCGTAAAGAAGAAGCAAAAGGAAACACAGCCTTATGCCAGGAAGTTGAGAAAGCTATTGAACAGATTACCAAAACAGACTGGATTTACGCAAGGGAGACGGTTGGAAATATAGAAACCTATACCCAATGGAAAGAGGGGTATGAGAATGAATGGAGTAGACATAATGAACCAGAATACCTAAAAAAATGGAACTGTCCTATACAATGGAAAGCCATTGATCTTATAGACAGTGTAGTACAAAAAGTTATAGATAGTATTGAAAAACAAGCAACCTATGTCTATCAACATACTGATATTCTACACAAGGCTAGATTGTGGACGCAGAAGCAAAAATCTTCCCAATATCTTTTAGTAGGGAAAGAAAGAGAATATGCAGAAGCATGGTTGCTGCATGAATTTGAAGATGGAGAACAGCCTCCTTGTCTCCCTTCTCAACTTCATACAGACTTTATTATTGAATCTCGCAAGAATGGTGAAAACCTACAAACTGATGTATTTATTTGTTACGCCCGACAATACACAGAAGAAACGCAACAAATTGTCAATACCTTGCACCGACAGTTGATCACCACTTGGGTAGACCTTGAGGATATTGAAAAAGGCTCTATGTACAATCAGGAAATCCTGGGAGGTATCGAAAGGGCTGATTACTTTCTCTTCTTAATCTCTCCAAAATCTGTACAATCCAAATATTGCCTCAAAGAGCTAGCATACGCCCATAGCCTTCACAAGAAAATCATCCCTATACTTGTCGCTCCTACGGCGGATGAAGCACTTCCATCCCTTATTGCCAATGCTCAATACTTCCAGTGGAACCATGATGAGGATACGCTTTTAATCAAGCAGCTTCATGCGGAGCGTGATTATTTCTACTTACATAAACTTTACCTCAACCAAGCCCTCAAGTGGGAAAGGCAAGGGAAAAACCCTGCCATTTTATTAAGGGGAAGAGCATTGGAAAAAGCACTGGCCTGGTTAGACGGAGCAGCAGGAAGAAATACACACCTGCCTACAGAGATCCAGAAAAGCTTTATCAAGCAAAGTGATGCTCGTCGAAATGAACTAGAATACGAGGTATTTATTTCCTATTCTCGAAAGGATGCGGACTTTGTACGCAAGCTCAACCAACTCATGGAGCTACACGGCCGTACAACCTGGTTTGATCAGGAAAATATTCCAGCAGGGGCTGAGGATTTCTGGGAAGAGATCAAGAAAGGCATCGACGCCTCTGACAACTACCTATTTATTATCTCCCCAGATTCCATCACCTCCCCCTTTTGCACTAAAGAGGTGCAATATGCACAACAACAAGGAAAAAGAATTCTAACGGTAAAGCATCGTTCTATTGAGGATATTCCACTCCCTAAAGAGCTAGAGCAAATCAACTGGATTGACTTTGAAGGGCAAACCGATCTCACCCGTCCTATTGGTTTATTATTAAGAGCCTTGGATACGGATAGAGAACACGTGAAGTCTCATGCATTTTGGGATAAAAAAGCCCGAGAGTGGGCAAAAAACACCTGGGCTAAAGAATTTTACCTCAAAAAAGACCTTTTACAGGAAGCCTTCCTCTGGCTACAGACTGCCCAAAAAGAACATAAAAATCCTGCCCCTACGCTTTTACAAAAAGCATTTATTGAAGCAAGTCAGGAAGACCACCTTCGGGAAGAAAGTCAAGTACTATTCGATCGAAAACGAAAAAATATCCTGACATGGGGGTTTTATGCAACTGTATTTCTGGTACTCATCGCCACCGCTTATCTGATCAATGAAAAACAGGATGCTGAGGTAGAGGCTGAAAACCATGAGATCATGGTCTTTCATTCCTTGGCAGAACTGAGTAAAAGTCATGGCCGTCATGCCTTGGGAAATAAATTCGACAAAGTGGCTTTTGAGAAAAACCCAGAAAAGCTGGATCGATACAAAGCATCTTCTGATTTTATTCATCGACAGTATGGAGATGACGTGCTATATACGGCAGATGGCCGCCAATATATATTAGCCATGCCATCCCCATATCCTACATTGTATGATCAGCAAAACAATATCATTAGAGAGTATTACGACGAAACGGATTACGAAACCGTAGACATTTCACAGATCAATTCAACGGCATTTTCTACCGACAAAAAATGGCTCTGCTACGGCTCCGAAAGTGGTCTTCTAAGACTGTGGGACTTATCGCAAGACACCCTTTATTCCATTCAAGTAGATCAAGGAATACAAAAAGTAGTACTTTCTAAGGATAATACCCTTTTGGCTATTATTCCTACTGACGGCGATCTATTACTATGGGATTTGGAAAGCTTTCCAGTTGATCGAATTGTCAGGAAAATTCTCAATGAAGGAGAGCTAAGACAAGTACAATTTACTTCTGACAATCGATACTTAATGGCTCTGGATGAAGAAGGAAAACTGAAAATATGGGACATGAATCAGTCCTATGATTTGGCAGGAATTACCTCAAAAGGTCTTTTTAAAACTACTTACTATAAAATGGAACGTTCCTTTTTTCAAAAGAAAAAAGGGAAAAAGCCTTCTCTTATAAATCTACCTCTAGCCTATCCAGAGGACGTTGACGAAGCACCTCGCCAACTTGAAGACATTACTGCTTTTCAGACTATAGGCAATAGACAAGTCCTCATCGCAAAAAACACAAGCATTCAACAATGGTCTATGGAAGAGGATTCCTTACGATTTATCGATAGCTATAATTACTATGGAGACGATCTAAAAGACTTTGCCTTTCTCGAATCCAAACGATTAATGCTATTACTCACAGAAAGCCAAGATCTACAGCTCATGAATGAATTTGGTAATAATTTGAGCAGCATTAGCTACGGAGAAGAAGTAGAAGTCAACGGTATTGACTTTACAACAGACCAACAACACTTTAAAGTAAGGGTAAATAACTTTGTCGATGTGTGGGATCTAAGCATTATCGACTGGGATCAACTTTATGTTCCTAACAATATTGATGACACTGCACTTACGGAGTTTTTACAATCAGCTGACACATTTGAATTTTATGAAAATCAATATGATACCTCCACCTCTAATGATAGCAGTACGACGTATCAGTTCCCTAAACTTCAAGATTCTTCCATACTAACGAAATAGCGTTCATTAATTATGAGAAAATATTTCAGCTCCCTCTTTCACTCCACCTTACTCAATATGATGGTGGGTTCCTTATTACTATTAATCATAGTTAGTGACTCCTTGGCTTTTTCCTTGCCTACATTTCTGTTACTATCAGGTGCTAACTATGGCCTTTGGAGACGAAAAAAGGCCTCCATACTCAACGGAGCAGTTTTATCGGCCTGGACTATATTACTACTATCGGTATTCGTATCACTGACTTTTCTTACCGATGACTCTTGGGACGCTTCCCTAGGTGCACTATTCACTGCAGGACTCAGTGTATTCTTCTTAAGAAAGCAATACAAACGAAAGAAAGCTCGCTTCTATCTCACCCTATACCACTTCTCCCTTAACCTAGCGGTTATTGAGGGAATTGCTTTCATCATCACACTTTCCGAATTAGGCGATATAGAAACACTTATCGTACACACTGTACTCATTACACTATTGAGTATACTGATCATATTTAGCAAAAAGAAAAGGACTCACTATCAAGGAATAGAGGATTTCAAAACGGATGCTTTACCAACACCTGAGGAGCTTAAAAAACGATTTGAGAAAATTCCTAAAAAACTGATTACGAACGTTAAATTACTCTGTAGACAAAAAGTAGAAGGAGCGCTACTACACAAAAAATTCTCTCAAGAAGATATTGCATGGCTTCTAAAAATGCATCAAGCCTTTTCGTTAAGCGAGCAAAACTATCTTCCTAAACGAAAGCTATTACAGCTCAATGAACTGATCACACAAAAGTCTTTAACGGAAAAGCAACTTCCCCATTATGATGACAGGGCATTCAACCTGCAGAACATTCAGCTTCACAATGAAATTGAACTTCCTGTAGAAACGGTAGCAAAAGAAGAGACTGTACATTTCAGAGCCAATGTCAAACTGGAACGTCCCTATCAAACACAGGCACATCGTTCACCTTTAAAGAAAAAAGGTATTGACCAGCTATCGTATGTACAACAAAAGAAAGGAACACTCTATCTTTCCTCTCAACAAATGGTCTTTGATAGTCCTTCCAAAGACCCTATATGTGTACCTTTACAAGATGTTATCGCACTAAAAACCATTGCCAAGAACGGTGTAAAAGTACATACAAAAAATGGGGACTATGCTTTTCAGCTCCCCAAGTATCAAGTTCCCTTTTTTCAAGGTATCCTACATTTGTTGTTGAATCGTTGAATTTCAGCAGCAAGCTGCTGAGTTGAATTGAGCTTCGCTCGTTGATTCGAGTTGAACTGTTTTTTTTTTTGAGGAGGGTAGTACCTTTTTTCAATCAACAATTCAACTCGAATCAACGAGCGAAGCTCAATTCAACTTACCGAAGGTAAAATTCAACGATTCAACAATATTTATCCGATCTTTTTCATAACCAATGCAGTACGATTGGTATTGTAGATCTTCAGCTTTTTATTTCCATCCGTAAAGAAATGATTCCCTGGCTCAATGCGCTCGAAGCCACCGAAATCTAACGCATCAGTATTCAATATAATTTGATACTCTCCTTCTTCCGGCACACTAAATTCATAGTCCATTACAGAATGATCTGGATGGAAATTGAAGATAAACAACAGCTCTCCCCTTGTAAAGATGATCGTCTTATTGTCAGAATCAATATTAAGCATCTCTACATCTTTACTCTGTAGTACGTGATACTGTTGTAGCATATGCACCATTGCCTTATCAAATGCATTCAACTTTTGGTAACGCAAGAAACCATTATCTGCTAACGACCATTGTCTTCTAGCATATTGATGGCTCCATCCATTTCCTTCCCTAGGAAAATCTACCCATTCTGGATGTCCAAACTCATTACCGATGAAGTTCAAATACCCATCACCTCCCAATGAGGACGTAAACAAACGGATCATTTTATGTAACGCTATACCGCGGTCGATCACCAAGCTTTCGCTGGCGTTATCCATTCCCCAGTACATTTCTTTGTCCATTAACCAGAAAGCAATGGTCTTATCACCTACTAAAGCCTGATCATGAGATTCACAGTAAGCCACTGTCTTCTCATTCCAACGGCGGTTAGTCATCACACTCCAGAAGTCCCACATATTCCATTGCTCATCCTCCTGCTCCTCCAGCACTTTAATCCAGAAATCCGGAATACCCATACCCAGACGATAATCAAATCCTACTCCTCCTTCTAGCACTGGACGTCCCAATCCTGGCATTCCACTTACATCTTCTGCAATGGTAATACAACCAGGCTTCACTTCATGCGCCAATGTATTGGCCAGTTGCAAATAAGTTAAAGCCTCAATATCTACCTGCATTCCAAAGTAATCATCATAGCTATTAAAGGCTGCATGTCCATGGTGATGGTATAACATAGAAGTTACTCCATCAAAGCGGAAACCATCAAAGTGGAACTCCTCTAGCCAATAGCGAACATTGGACAATAGGAACTGTAATACTTCCCATTTGCCGTAGTTGAATAGCTTGGAATCCCAATCCGGGTGCTCACCTTTTCCTTCACTGTGGAAGTACTGGTAATCGGTACCGTCAAACTCCGTCAAGCCTTCATTGAAGTTTTTTACCGCATGGGAGTGTACAATATCCATGATTACGGCAATCCCCATCTCATGGGCCTTTCTGATCAAGCTTTTCAGATCCTCTGGTGTACCAAAACGAGAAGTTACCGCAAAGAAGCTCGATACATGATACCCAAAAGAAGCATAATAAGGGTGCTCCTGCACCGCCATCATTTGTATGGTATTATATCCTAAATCCTTGATTCTTGGTAAAACGTTCTTCTCAAACTCTTTATAGGTCCCCACCCCTTCTTTCTCTTGTGCCATTCCAATATGACACTCGTAAATGATGGGATTCTCAATAGAACGAGGATCAAAGTTATCACCTTTCCAATCGAAAGAAATTGGAGGTGTCCACACCTGTGCTGAAAAGTTCGGGCTATCAGCATCTTGCTCTACGCGTCGAATCATGGCAGGAATACGTTCATGTACTCCATTCTCTCCATGTACGACCACTTTTACTTTTCCGCCATGTACGAATGTTTGAGAATAAGTCGTATGGTCTAAAAAAATCTCCCATACCCCGTCTTCCCTCATCACCAATGGATGGGAATCTTTTCTCCAGTTATTGAACTCTCCGGTAAGGTAAAGGGCGTGTGCTTTTGGAGCCCATTCTCTATACCACCATCCATTTGCCGAGATATCATAGTTGATTCCCAGAAAATGATGCGCTCCTGCCATATCGTACAGGGAGCCATAGTTTTCTTCTAGTTGTGTTTTTAAGTTTTGGTATCGTTTAATTCGGTTCGCTATCTCTTCTTCGTGTGGTTCTAGCCATGGGTCATCCACCACCAACTGTGGTACCTGTCGCTTTTCTGATGTTTTCATAAGTGGATCAATCTTAGTAAGGATTCAGTATGGAAAATTTGATTTGTTCTGTGGTTTGAGCGTGCTCGGAATACCTATTCAGTCATAACCTGACTTGAATAAAATCCTCTAATCAATGTAAATCGTATGAAAGTACTTAAAATATTCACATAAAATAAAGTACTAATACCACTTTTTAAACTAAAGAATACAGCGCAATGACAAATATCCCTATAATTGTCCCAAATTGGAGAGAGTTTATTGAATTTAATCATGATTCGGTTGGAATTCACCAATAGAAATATTCTATCTTTGCGTTATTCTATGCTATAAGCAAAGGATATTCAATATTTAAATCATAACCATACAGATACACCAACATGAAAACATTGATTGCCCCATCGGTACTTGCCGCTGATTTTGCAAATCTGCAAAGAGATGTAGAAATGATTAATGGCAGTGAAGCTGACTTCTTCCACATTGACATTATGGACGGCGCCTTCGTTCCTAATATTTCTTTTGGGTTGCCGGTATGTGCGGCGATCAATAAGCACGCAAAGAAGCCATTGGATGTACACTTGATGATCAACAACCCGGATCAGTACCTGGAAGCATTCAGAGATGCTGGTGCCGAGTGGATTTCTGTTCACCTGGAGGCTTGTACACACTTGCACAGAACTATTCAGCGCATCAAAGAATTAGGTTGTAAAGCAGGGGTAGCTATCAATCCTCATACTAGCGTTACCTTACTGGAGGATATCATTACAGAACTTGACTATGTATGTATCATGTCTGTAAACCCTGGTTTTGGTGGACAAAAGTTCATTGAAAAAACCTACGATAAAGTAAGACAACTAAAAGCCATCATCACAGAAGCTGGTGCTAATACCCTTATTGAAATTGACGGAGGTGTAGACAATAGCAACGCAGCAGCTTTGGTAGAAGCAGGAGCTAGCATTTTGGTTGCAGGAAGCTATGTATTTAAGCACGAAGACCCTAAAGAAGCGATTCGTTTGATTAAAGGATAGTTATTAGGGGTTGGGGATTAGAACTTAGGAATTATAATCGGTTATCGGTTAAGATAATATATTTAAGTGATCAACGATAAGCGATAAGCAATAACCGATAAACCACTGAACACTAATCCCTAACTTCTAACCCCTAACAACTAAACACCTCCCTCCCCATTACCAACCAATACCATTAAAGACTTATCAATCCTACTATCTCATTCACAAACAATAAAATCCGATAATTTATGAAAATCTTTAAATTTGGTGGTGCTTCGATCAAAGACCCTGAAGCCGTTAGAAATGTTAGAAGAGTTATCAATGATTTTTCCGATAAGAAAGAGCTGCTTGTTGTCGTCTCTGCTATGGGAAAAACAACCAATAAGCTAGAAGAAATTCTCTCTGCACAACAAAAGGGGGGAGATTATGCAACACCTATGGAAGAGTTAAAGGCTTTTCACATGGACATTGCCAATGCGCTTTTTGAAAACAAGGAAGCTACTATCTTCAAGCGTATTGAGAAAATCTTCTACTTGCTAGAGCAAAACTTGATTGCTACTTACGAGGACGCAGACGAGCACTATGATCAGATTGTCTCTTTCGGGGAGCTATTATCTTCTCATATTATTGCCGCTTATCTGAATCAGGAAAATATTCCTACACAGTTTATTGATGCTCGTATTTATATTCAAACGAACGAAAACTGGAGAGAAGGACAGGTAGATCTGGACTGGTCAGAGAAAATGGTTAAAGCGGAGCTACCTCCTATCCTGGAAAACCATGTCATCATCACACAAGGATTTATTGGCGGCACCATCAGTAACAAAACCACTACGCTAGGAAGAGAAGGTTCTGACTATAGTGCAGCCATCTTCGGATACTGCCTGGACGCTGAGGATGTAACAATATGGAAAGATGTTCCGGGTATTATGAACGCAGATCCTAAGCGTGTACCTGAAGCTATATTATTTGACCAACTGTCTTATAAATTTGCCGCAGAGATGACTTACTATGGAGCTTCTGTGATCCACCCTAAGACTATTCGTCCTTTGGCGGTCAAACAGATTCCTTTAAAAGTAAAATCATTTATCAAGCCGGAAGACCAAGGCACAATCATTGGCAACTTTAAGAGCCATACCACACAGCCGGCTATTATTTTCAAGAAAAAGCAATCCTTGATCACTTTTGAGGAGAAGGATTTCTTGAATGTCAACCGCGCCAATATAGCGTCGATCTTCAACGAACTGGCAAGACATCACGTTAACATAAACTTGATGCGTAACAGCGCCCTGTCTATACAGATTTGTACAGACACACGTCCTGTCAAATTTGAAAGAGTGATTCATGTCCTGCAGGATCATTTCAATATCACTGTAGAAGATGGTATGGAACTGGTTACCTTAAGAAACTACAACGAGGAAACAATCCGACAAGCAAGACTGGACTCTGATGAAATCATGATGGAACAGAAAGCCGAGCAAAACTTCCAGATTGTTCGTAGGGCAGTCGTCCTAGAAGATTAAAAGATATAAGGTAAGAGGTAATAAGTAAAAGGTATAAGGTAGTTAAACTTTATACCTTTTACCTTTTACTTATTATCTGATGTTCGGGCGACCACGTGGGGTCGCCCCTACTTTACCTTTTACCTTTTACCTTTTACCTTTTACCTTTTACCTTAAAATTGCTTTAATCCTTTCCCTTTTGCTACGATCCTCTTACCTTTATTGCGTAATTGAGTAACACCATTATAAATACTACGAACAATGAACACAGAGGAGATCAATAAGGCTTTAGTGGCCATCATCGAGAAAAAATCTGAACTGAACAGCCTAAGCTACGAAGATGAAAAGTATGACGATTTGGAGGATGAGCTACATGACCTGGAAGATGATTTTGTCAGCGATTATGGAGACGCATTAGAGGATATCCTAATGGATGTTCATGATGAAATTTGCCCGGATACAGACGTACTTTCTCCTCTAAGCTATATTGGGCAAAAGTATATCAAGAATGGGGAAGATTCTTATGAGGTAGACTATCAGCAAGGAGTGTATGTTGAGGTAGATGACTACATTGACAAACCAACCAAATTGGTTTTCTTGCCAAACCCATTCAGAATATTCCTGAACATCGATCGTCAAAATAGAGAGCTTGTTTGGCCATTATAATTAAAAAACCCAGTAGCCCTACTTCTGCAGAACTACTGGGTTTTTTAATTTACATTCTCTTGAGCACTTAAGGGTTCTTCAATTGAACCTTCCCGCTCAACCCTACCTCTAGAGGAAAAATCAATGATTTGTTGACCACCGCCTCCACTTCATAAACTGCATTTCTTGAGAATATCACCTCTCGCACATTGGTCGTTTGCAAGTTCAATGGAACCACCTGCTCTCCGTCCAAAATAATTTCTGGCAAGGTTCCTACTAACAATCGTTCATTTCCATCTGTCAGATAAACGGACAACGTATCTATATTCCACAAGGTACAGTCAGAAGGGGCCACGATTTCAGCCAATAGTAAGGTATAGTTTACCGTTGCAATATCTTCCTCCTCGTTTAGGTTAATTTCCAAAACGCTATCGGCATTAAACAATGTGGTTGTTGCCGTAACTTGTACAGTCCTCCCTGATGGAGTTCCTAGAGGAAGTACGATATTTCCTTCAAAATCCACATTTGCCAGCAACAGTTGATCATAAGCATCTGAAAAGCAAGAAGGTAAAAAAAGTGAGAAGCCAATCAAGGCGATCCAAGTAAAAACGGTCTGTAATCGGAACATACAAAAATTTAAGTAATTCTTTTAAAACTATACGATAGGTGCATTTTTTTTACTTTATTTTGCCAATATAAAAGCTATTTTATAAGATTAACAATTAAGTTGGGGGCTTTACCACTTTAGCTTTAACCATAGACCTTCAATACGCGCGAATTACAATAACGAATGCAGCTTTATAAATATTACAGAGTCCTGACTACTCTACTATTATTACTTTTTACAAGCCCTTTGTGGGCACAATATGCCTATCCCAAAAGAGAGTTCAGAGGCGTTTGGGTAGCTACACTTGACAATATTGACTGGCCCTCCAAGCAAGGTTTGAGTGCCGATGAGCAAAAAAAAGAATTCATCAGCCTATTGGATTTTCACAAACTCAATGGGATGAATGCCGTTATTGTACAGGTCCGTTCAGAAGGCGATGCCCTCTACCCAAGTAAGTATACTCCTTGGTCCAAGTCTCTATCAGGTAAACAAGGCGTTTCCCCTACTCCTTACTATAACCCGCTACGCTTTATGATCTCAGAGGCGCATAAAAGGGGGATGGAGTTTCATGCATGGATCAATCCCTTCCGTGCTTTATCCAACTATGTCAATGAAGACCCTGCCTACAATCATATTACCCGTAGTCACCCTGAATGGATCATTACTTATGGAGACCTCAAAATCATCAACCCGGGCATCCCGGCTGCTCGTAGGCATATTATAAAAGTCATTAAGGAACTCTTAATGGACTATGATATTGATGCCCTTCACATTGACGACTACTTCTACCCTTACCCTATCAAAGGAGCCTCTCTAAGTGACTATAGCACCTACAAAACCTATCGGGGAGCTTACAGTAATATCGCTGATTGGAGAAGACACAATATCAATGAGTTTATTAAAGATGTGCATGAAGTCATTGTCAAAAACAAGCCTATGGTAAAGTTTGGCGTGAGTCCTTTTGGGGTATGGAGGAATCAAAAAGAAAGCAAAGCCGGTTCCCCTACCAACTCAGCTTATACATGCTACGATCACCTTTACGCCGATACGCGCTTATGGCTACAGAAAGGTTGGATTGACTATATCGCTCCTCAGGCATACCAAAACACCTCCCATAAACGTATTCCTTATCAACCACTTATTGAATGGTGGGCAAAAAACACCTTTGGAAAACATCTTTACGTAGGCCACGCCACTTACAGGGTAGGAAACAAGTATGAAGATGGATGGGATAGCAACAAGGAAATCCCGACACAAGTCCGTATCAATCGTTCCAATAAGGCTCATGGAAGTATTATGTACAATTCCAGTTCTTTATTAATGAACCGACAACATGTTACCGACTCTATTCGCAATAACCTGTTTTATGTTCCGGCACTACCTCCCCGTATGCCTTGGATTGACAACGTCCCTCCCAATAAGCCCTATAACGTGCAAGTAAGTCAAACTACGAAAGGGGTAGTACTTACCTGGCAGGCTCCTATACGTGCAAGCGATGGAGATACTCCCTCTTATTACGTCATCTACAGCACCAAAAGCCGTAAACCAGACATTAATAATCCACTGGACATCCTTGCGGTCATTCCGGCCTCTCAACGCTATTATTTTGACACCGAAGCCCGTAGTACCAATTCTTTTTACTATGCGATTACTAGTTTAGATCGATTGTTTAATGAAAGTATTCCTGTAATCCCAGATAATAAGAAAAATAAGAATAGTGCAGTGATTACTTCCGGAAGATAATCCCTCCATTATGGATTATAAATATTTTCATTTTGTTAAATAAATATCTAAAGATTATTAACTATACTTGCGCCCCTTAATAAGTAGCATTACTGAAAGGGTGTGTTTATATATCGGAAACAGGAAAGTCCTGCTTCCGAGGGTTTGTTTTTTATTTTCCTTAGGTTTAAAAATAAAATGAATAAATACTGGGATCTTATCACACATACCTTCTACTTCCCCAACGAGGATTTTCAAGTTGAAGGTAACGAATTATCATTTCACGGCATTCCCATGATGGAGATGGTCAAAAAATATGGCACTCCACTCAAAATCTCTTATTTGCCAAAAATCAGCTCACAAATACAAAGGGCTAGAAAGATCTTTCAGGATGCCATCAACACCCTGGACTATCAAGGCAAGTACGTTTATGCCTATTGTACCAAGTCGAATCACTTTAAGTTTGTACTGGAAAAAGCCTTGGATGAAAACTGTCAGTTGGAAACTTCTTCCGCCTATGACATCAACATCATCTTAAGCCTGTACAAGGAGGGTAAAATTGACAAGGACATTCTGATTCTCTGCAATGGCTATAAGCCTAGAAACTATCAGAAGGCAGTGGTTGACCTGATCAATTCAGGCTTCACCAACTGTATTCCTATCCTGGACAACGTAGAGGAAATTGACTATTACCTGGAACACATAGAAAACAAGTTTCAGGTAGGGATGCGTGTAGCAGCCGATGAGGAGCCTGACTTTGGTGTATACACCTCCAGAATGGGTATACGTTACAAGAAAATCCTATCTCTCTACAAAGAAAAGATACAAAATAACGATAAGGTCGATCTCAAACTGATCCACTACTTTATCAACTCCGGTATTCGAGACTCTCAGTATTACTGGAACGAACTGACCAAGTTTGTCAATAAATACTGTGAGTTAAAAGAAATCTGTGACACCATTGACAGTATCGACATTGGTGGAGGATTCCCTATCGTTTACTCATTGGGTATGGAGTATGATCATGCTTATATGGCAGAGTCCATTGTCAAGATCATTAAGGAGCAATGCGATAACTACAACGTTGCCACTCCAAATATCATTACGGAATTTGGTAGTTATACGGTAGGAGAAACAGGGGTAACCCTTTATTCTATCCTGGAACAAAAATTACAGAATGACAAGGAGCTATGGTACATTATTGATGGCTCATTGATCACACATATTCCAGATACCTGGGGAAAGAGTCATAAGTTTGTGATGCTAGCCCTGAATCATTGGGACAAGAACCATACGCAAGTACATCTCGGTGGGATCACTTGTGACTCCGATGATTACTATAATTCTGAGGCACACAATGCTAACATCTACCTCCCATCATTTGATCGGGACAAAGGAGAGCAGCTCTATATTGGGTTCTTCCATACGGGTGCCTATCAGGAATCACTAGCAGGCTACGGAGGAACTTCCCACTGCCTGATTCCAGATCCTCGTCATATTGTTATTGATAAGGATGAAAATGGTAATCTGGTAGACTATATGTATAGGGATCATCAGTCTCATGAAGATATGTTGAAAATTCTAGGCTACTAATACTTTGTTGAATCGTTGAATCGTTGAATTTCACCTTTGGTGAGTTGATTCGAGTTGATTTGTTGAGTGAATTAAATCAGCAAACAAATCAACTCGATTCAACGAGCGAAGCTCAATTCAACGAATCAACGATTCAACAAAGGATTATAACTAAGACCTAACGAATGAGTAATCTCAACGTACTCACCTGCCCATTCTGCTTTATTACCTTTAAGAAATACATTCCTTCCTGCAGCGCTCCTGCTGAATACTTCCCATGGACATTAGGCGCTAACTCCTTAATTAATCGACCATTTAAGTCATAAAGCTGTAAGGCTAATATATCTACGTCACCCTTTAGGCTAAAAATATTCTGTATAGGATTAGGGTATATCGCTAGCTTCTCATCAATAGAACCTACTTCCACGCCAACAACTTGTTCCATTACCTGTATACAAGAAGACTGCTGTATACAATTACCCTTTTTCACCTCCAAGGCGTAAACCCCACTTTGAGCAGGCTTAAAAGATGGTGCTGTAGCTCCATCCACTCTCATCCTCAGGTCACAGTTCCACCATTGATAGCTAATGCCCTCTTCCTCTACCAATAATATCACGGACAATTCCTTTTCCTCCTGCACTACTTCCTTGATAAAGTCCCCTTCACAAACCGTAGCTTCTGAAGTATAGCGTCTTAATCGACTATAATTATTCCAATCAGCCGCCGCCTCACTCCATACCTGTTGCTCTTGTTCTACCAACACCTGCTGTTCATCATAACGGAAAAATTCTTGTAATTGGCTTTGCCACTGTTGAGTTGTCATATCCCAAAGAGATACTACCACCTTGGCCAATAATGACTCTCCCTCATAAGTAAATACTTGTCGCAACTCAAAAGACCAATCAGCCTGATTGTTATCCCATTTGTACTTTATAAAATCATCCAATTGCCCATCCGGTCGATAAAGCGCTTCCTCCCTTGAAATACCTTTCCATTGCTTTGTTTGCCTATCCCAATTATACGTATGGTAAGCAGATAAAAAATCATTTTGATCAAACCCCACTTGCAATTTTTCATAATTAACCCAGTCACCGTTCTGCTCCTCCCATACTTGTCTGACATTTTCTATAACCCTCCCTTTTTCATCATACTGCCATGTACTTTGTGCATATCCTATCCAACCTGTGTCAACTGACCATTCAGCATAAGAAGCTTCACGCAACAACTCTCCCTTTTCACTATAAACCTTTTCCTTTTTTTCTTTCCCTGCCCAATCACTAATACTTTTTCTCCATAGATAATGCTCTTCCCCTCCATCATACCCCCTTATATCCTGAAAACGATAAATTTTATATTTTTTCTGCCATTGCTCTGCTTCTTGATCCCACTGAAACTCCAATTGAACTTGCCTATCCGTAGAGTCCTGTAAAAGGATCTGATAAAAAGGACTCCATCCCTCCGTTCCCGTTTCCTGTTGATAGACCATTACTTGACTTAATGCTGTATCTTGATACTTATAAATATACTGCTCTACTTCCTCCAAACGAGCATATTCTTCATTCCTCTTCAGCACATTATGTTTCAATAGTTTTTGCTGAGTATCATAAGTATAATCCTCCCCTCTATACTGCAGCCAGCCCTCTCCATCCCACTCAAAGAAATTTTTCTTCTCTATCTTATCTGCTTGGGTGTATTTCATTGTTTTTTTATAGGTACCCAACCACTGTTGAAGCTCCTTATCCCATGTATAGTTCAATTCACTCAATAGCATACTACTAGAACTATACGTCAATACTTCTTTGACCCTCAGGTCCCAATCCCATTGCTTATTATCCCAAATAGCATACTCATACAGCACCCTATTCCCATGTTCATCAAAAGCATACTGAAAGCGCATATCTCCTTCCCAGGATTGTCTCTCCATATTCCAATAATAAAAAGCCATCAAAATAACCTGTCCATTGTCATCATAATCGTATTCGGCCATTTCCTCCGGCTTCCATCCTATGCCGGCAATTCGAGTAAAATTAATTTGCCTTATCGGTTCATTTGAGGAATTATAATGTAATTCTACTTTTTGGGTAGCACTCCAACTTCTTTTTTGAATACTATATTCCTCATAAAAAACACTATCTATCCGAGAGTCTATGGCTTCTGCAATCCGTAGCCCCCCTCCTTTCAAATAAGATTTCTTCATCCAATTGGGCTTATGTAAGATTTCAACCTTATCCACACTGTTATGATGAATATTAAATAGTGTTTCTGGGAGAACAGGTCTTTGAAAGGTCCCCTCTTCATACTTACTTACCTTGATAATCTTTGACAATTCTGAATACTGTTTTTCTTTTTGAAATTGTATCTGATCAATCAATTCTAATTCTGCCGCTGGATTGTTTTGGGCATACATCCATTGCGGAATCAACAAAACACTCAGCAAAAGTGCTATGATTCTAATTTCCATAAGATAGTTAAATAAAGTCTGTAATTACCCACTACTATTTGACTCAGAGCTTTTATTTAGTGGGCTTTTTATCGGATTTACTAACTAAGGAAAATATAATAAGAGTCATTTCAAATGTACATGTACTCTATGTGTGTAAGATTTTTATATAGTTGTTATTTTTTCCCCAACCTCAACGGTGAGAAAGACCAATATTATTTATTCAACCGATTAACCAACCTCCTTTTTCTACTCACACCACCCGAGTGTGATTAAGATTGAAAAAATAACTGTCATACTACTAGCCAGCTCTGTTGATCCGTTGAATCGTTGAATCGTTGAATTGAGCTTCGCTCGTTGATTCGAGTTGAACCGTTGATTGATAATAAATATATGTACTCATACAACTTATCAACTCGAATCAACTCGAATCAACTCACCAAAGGTGAAATTCAACGATTCAACGGTTCAACAAAGATGTTGGGTAGTATGACGGTTATTTATTCAACGTTAATAACACTCGGCAAAAGTACTTTTAGGTCGTATCACTACATGACATGCGGAACGCTACGACCAGTATCTCATAATTTTTCATTCTTCATTCTTCATTAAATTAGATGGTTATGCTCCTTCCTACTACTCACAATCCCTCTCTCATACCCTCCATTTAAACAGAAATACTCTCTACATTAACAAAATCATAATTGATCTGTTATATTTGGCATCGAATTGACTAAACAAACAAGGAACCTATGAGAATATTTGTAACCGCCATTCATACGGACAGTGGGAAAACTCTGTGCAGTGCCATACTCACAGAAGCGCTCCAAGCCGACTACTGGAAGCCTGTACAATCAGGGTACCCTAGAGATACGGAATCCGTTAAGGAGCTTGTATCAAATACTACTTCGACCTTTTATCCTGAACAATACTTATTGACCGAACCGATGTCTCCACACGCCTCTGCGCGTATTGATGGGGTCACAATCGATCTGGATCAAATCACCTTACCAGACGCAAATAATCTGGTCGTAGAAGGAGCTGGCGGACTGATGGTCCCCCTCAATGATGAAGAATATATTGTGGATCTCATAGAGAAACTACAAATCCCTGTCATACTAATATCCAACTTATACTTAGGAAGCATCAATCATTCCTTGCTTTCGATCAATGAACTAAAGCGACGTAATATTCCTGTGGCCGGTATTATTTTTAATGGAGACAGTAACCCAGAATCTGAGCGCATTATAGAAGCTCACAGTGGCTACCCTGTACTGTTAAGAGTGCCGACGCTAAAAGAGGTTACTCCAGAAACCGTCAAACAATATGCAGCAATCCTCGCTGAAAATCTTTCTGAACTGAACAAATAAACAAACGGATGCAAAGCTTACTCGCTAAAGATAAACAATATGTATGGCACCCTTTCACCCCTCAGAAAAGCACCTTAGAGATGCTTCCTGTAAAGCGTGCCAAAGGATGTGTCATTGAATTGGAAGACGGACGAAAAATCATTGATGCGATCTCATCCTGGTGGGTCAACACTCACGGTCATAGCAATGAATATATCGCCGATGCGCTCAGCAAGCAAGCACGTACACTGGAGCACGTGATCTTTGCAGGATTCACCCATGAACCTGCTATCACCCTTTCAGAACGTCTGATCAATATTCTACCAAGCAAGCAGGCCAAGGTCTTTTTCTCTGACAATGGCAGTACTTCTACAGAGGTAGCCATGAAGATGGCCTTGCAGTACTTTTGGAACAAGCAGGAAAAAAATAGAAAGAAAATAGTCGCCATTGACGGTTCTTACCATGGCGATACTTTTGGGGCCATGTCTGCGGGCGACCGCAATGCCTTCAGTGCGCCTTTCGCTCCTTACCTGTTTGATGTATCCTTCATTCCATTTCCGGGAGGAGACCAGGCTAATACCGCTATTGAAGCTTTTGAGGCATTAGCAAAAACGGGAGAAGTAGCTGCCTTTATCTATGAGCCATTAGTACAGGGATCGGCAGGTATGCGTATGTACACCCCTGAAACGCTTAATACACTCATCAAAATTGCCCATAAGTACGGCGTACTTTGTATCGCTGATGAGGTAATGACCGGCTTTGGACGTACCGGCAAGTATTTCTCTTCCTTGCATATGGAAGAGCAACCTGACATTATGTGTCTGAGCAAGGGACTAACGGGAGGTACGATGGCCCTAGGGTTGACAACCTGTACTCAGGAAGTCTATGAAGCCTACCTAGTGGATGACATTATGAAAACCTTCTTCCACGGGCATTCTTTCACGGGTAACCCTCTAGCTTGTGCTGTTGCTAATGCCAGCTTGGATTTACTCCTTTCCGAGGAGTGCCAAAGCAACCTTCGTCGCATCGAAGAACGACACGCAGCTTTTGCAGAGAAGGCAAAGGGCTTTAAAAATGCCTGTAACATTCGTCAAAGAGGCACTATCCTTGCCCTAGATTTTGACACCCAGGAAGAATCTTCTTATTTTAATCAAAAAAGAGATTTTTTATACGAAACTTGTATTAGCAAAGGTGTACTTTTAAGGCCCCTTGGTAACGTGATTTACGTTCTTCCTCCTTATGTCATTACGGATGAGGAGTTGGAGCAAGTTTACGGGGTTATCGAGCATCTTTTCAATCTGTAATTTACCGTTTACCGCTTATTGTTTATCGTTTAAACCTTTTCATTAAGAGTATCTAAGATAAATAATAAGCGATAAGCGATAAAAACAAATCACTTATGTTGAATTTTAAGCGTTGGTCCAGAAAGAGTTACGCCCTATTCCGCACCCTTGGCAAAGAAGTGCGTATAGGACGCCTTTCCGTGTCCATACTGGAGGCACAAGCCAGTATGGTTCGGAGATGGACGCGCTATATCCAATTTATCAGTGATTTTAATACGAGAAGGCTAATCTACCTATGGTTAAACCGGTGGGAGTTTCTGTTATGTGTACACAGAAAGCAACACCTTAATGGGAATTGCATATGAACGGATGGACTCAAGAATTGGAACGTTCCCTTCAAACCCTGGAGGAAGCGGATATGCTTCGTTCCCTAAATACTACCACTGTATTGGACGGAGCACATATTGCCCACGAAGGAAAAAAGTACTTCAACCTCATCTCCAACGATTATCTATCGCTGGCCTCTGACCCGAACTTGCAGGAACAATTCTATGCCCAGCAGCAGGATTGTCCACAAGCATACCGGACCAGTGCCACCGCCTCCAGACTACTGGGTGGAAATCACCTCCCTTATGAAGCACTGGAGCAAAGCATTTCCCGCCGCTATCAAAAACCCGCTGCCTTGTTCTATAACAGCGGTTATCATGCTAATCTGGGTATCCTTCCAGCACTTGCAGAAAAAGGAGACCTGATTCTTTCTGACAAGCTCAATCATGCCAGTATGATTGATGGTATGCGACTATCTGCCGCTGACCTGATTCGTTACCGCCACCTGGATTACGAGCATCTGGAAAAAATTCTCCAACAGAAACGTCATCTTTATAAGAGAGTATTTATCGTTACTGAATCGATCTTTAGTATGGATGGAGACATTGCCGATTTAGCTACTCTTGTACGCCTCAAGCAGGCCTATGATACTTTACTTTATGTAGATGAGGCTCATGCTGTAGGTACCTCTGGTTCCTTGGGAATGGGCGAAGCTGAGCAACAAGGTGTGATCGCTGACATCGACCTATTGTTATGTCCTCTAGGAAAAGCGATGGCTTCCTATGGCGCATGGCTGGTTTGTGAGCAAGCTGTAAAGGATATACTGGTCAATAGAAGCAGAACACTCATCTTTTCAACGGCACTACCCCCTGTTAATATTCATTGGACAGCTTACATCTGGGAGCGAATGCCTTCTTTTAATGATAAACGGGAACAATTAAAGAATACCAGTCAATTGGTACGAGAAGCAATTGCTCATCTAGGGTATGAAATGCCTTCACAAAGCCATATTGTACCGATCATTACCGGAGAAGTCAGTCATACCGTGGCACTGGCCAATCAACTCAAGGAAGAAGGTTTCTGGGTACTTCCGGTACGACCACCAACGGTACCCAAGGGGAAAGCCCGACTTCGAATGTCTATTACCGACAGCATGAACATAGAGGACTTCACTCCTTTATTCCAGCTATTGGAAAAGACAACTACCTTCAAGAAACCGTAAACTGACTGACGACATTATATCATGGAGAAATCATTTCAACATCAGTGGCTATACAAGAATCATCAAGAACACCTGATCGTATTTTTATGCGGATGGGGGCAAGACGCTATTCCTTTTCAGTCTTTAGATAGTAAAGGAACAGACGTATTGATGATTTATGATTATACATTCACAGACATCAACACTTTTCAAGATGAGCTAACTATTCTTCTAGAGGGGTATACTCAACGTTCCCTTATCGCCTGGTCTATGGGCGTATGGGTGGGCATGCAGCTATCAAAAGAGCTACTTGATATCTTCCAGCATAAAATAGCCATCAATGGCACAGGAGCCCCTATTCATGATGAATGGGGAATTCCGGTCAGTATCTTTGAAGGTACCACTTCCCATTTTTCAGTCAGCAACCGACACAAGTTCTTCCGACGCATGTGTGGTACCAGCTTCCAGCAATTTACAGCCAATGCACCTGAACGCTCATTGGAAAATCAATTGGAAGAACTGCATTATTTCTTAGACAAAAAATCATCTATTAGCACATCCAAAGATGTATATGATATCGCCCTGATTAGTGATAAAGATTTGATTTTCCCTACAGGAAATCAACAAGCCTATTGGGAGCATATTGGCACAAAGACATTACCAATTCAGCAATCCTCCCACTTTCCTTTTTATCAATGGAAATACTGGGAAGATATTTTAACCTTAAGCACTACAGCCCATGATCACCCAGCACATTAACAAACCTCTGGTCGCCCAAAAATTTGAGGCGAGTATGAAGACCTATGTCAAGGAAGCATCCGTACAGCAAAACATTGCTCATACGCTATTTCGCTTGTTAGACAAGGTTCCTTTTACGTCAGAACGTATTCTGGAAATTGGTTGCGGTACCGGTTTTTTAAGTAAAAAAATCAGCACCCTTCCCTATCGTACACTCTACCTGAATGACCTTGTTCCAGCGGCGGTCTCTTACTGTCAACATATCTATCAGGATGCACTTCCTCTTCCTGGTGATATTGAACAAGAGGTGACCTTGCCGGAGCACCTGGACCTCATTCTAAGCAGCTCGGCCTTACAATGGATTGAGGATCTCCCGACTTTTTTGCAAAAGATTCACACCCAATTAAAAACAGGGGGCACCTTCGCATTTTCTACATTTGGTCCAATGAATATGCAAGAAATCAAAACCCTAACTGGTAAAGGGCTGCATTATTGGGATATGGAAGGATTAACAGCGCTTTTGGAAACAGAATTTGAAATCTGCCTAGCTCAGGAAGAAATCCTCAGCAAGACATTTTCCAATCCTATAGAAGTACTAAAACACATTAAGAAAACAGGTGTAGGAGGCACGGCAAACGAACGATGGGGAAAGCAAGATCTACTACACTTTCAAGAGGAATACAACAGACAATTCAAGAATAAAAATCAAGAAGTAATATTAACTTATCACCCTATATATATCATTGTAAAGAAAAAATAAATCTATTTAAACTGAATACACATCATGAACGATTTTAAAATTAGAAACGACTGGAGCAGAGAGGAGATTGCAGCGATCTACAATATGCCCATTATGGACTTGATTTATAGAGCGGCTACGGTACACCGTCATTATCAAAATGCCAATGAAGTACAGGTATGTACGCTACTTTCTGTTAAAACTGGAGGGTGTAAAGAAGATTGCTCTTACTGTTCACAGTCTGCTAGATATAAGACCAATGTCACTCCTGAAAAAATGATGACTGTTGAGGATGTGTTGGACAAAGCCAAGGCAGCCAAAGACAGCGGCAGTACGCGTTTCTGTATGGGTACAGCTTGGAGAGAAGTACGTGAAAACGAGCACTTCGAGCGCATTACAGAGATGATCAGCAATATCAATGATATGGGTATGGAAGTATGTTGTACCCTTGGAATGCTATCGGAAGATCAAGCAGTACAATTGAAGAAAGCAGGACTTCATGCTTATAACCATAATATTGATACTAGCCGTGAGTACTACGACAAAGTAATTACTACCCGTACTTTTGATGACCGTTTGGAAACTATCAAAAATGTACAAAAAGCGGATATCCACGTTTGTTCCGGAGGGATCATTGGCTTGGGAGAAACTACAGAGGACCGTATCAGCATGTTGCATACGCTATCTACCCTAGAAAAACACCCTGAATCTGTTCCTGTGAACGCATTGGTTGCTGTAGAAGGGACACCAATGGAAAATCAAGAGCGTGTACCGGTATGGGACATGGTTCGTATGATTGCAACAGCACGTATCCTTATCCCTAAGGCAATGGTTCGTCTATCTGCTGGTCGTCTGGAAATGCCTATCGCTGAGCAAGCACTTTGCTTCTTGGCTGGCGCAAGCTCTATCTTCGCTGGAGATAAGCTACTGACCACTCCAAACCCAGAAGTGGACCAAGACCAGATGATGTTTGACCTACTAGGACTACAGCCTAGACAGGCCTTTAAGGAAAATGCAGCAGTAGAGCTGTAAGCTTATATTAAGTTTGGGGCGACCACAAGGGTATTCCTACTTTTAGATTGTAGTGGGGCGACCACAAGGGTCGCCCTTACCTTTTACCTTTTACCTTTTACCTTTTACCTTTTGAGACCTTATCTATTCTTTCTTTTTTGCTTTCTGTCGATCACTACTCTCCGTGCTCAGGAGGAGTCAGACGAAGCCTTCCTACTAGATTTCCTTCAAAAAAATCCTGAAAAAATCAGTCTTATTATCTCCATCAATGACACCACCGAGATTGCCCAACAACCAACCCTGATGGCTCCAACAGGTAATTTGTACAACCTATTTATCGCCATTGCTTATGCACAGCAAGCCGCCCAAAGAACCATAGAGCCAGAAGCTCCTTTGGACATTCAAAATATTCGTCAGTACAATCTTCATAACCCTGGTTTTGATGCCTGGGAACAATACATTCGGATTTACAAAAAACTAAGAGGGAATAGAATCCGCACCAAAGATGTAGCAGCCGGTATGATGGCCTTCAGTCTGGATCCATGCAGTGAATACCTCATGGACCAAATAGGGATCAATAGAATTGAGCAGGAAATCACAAAGCTTCCTTGGGTTCCCAAACAAACATATCATTACCCTGTCTCAGGAAAAGTTGTTGGCTTCAACCCTACACAGGTATCTCCTGAACAATATATCCGTACCCTCCCCAACACTTCTAATGAGACCTTCGGACAAATGAGTGAGGAGGTCCATCAAAACCTTCAAAAAGGGTACACATCAATCTATGATAGTTTATTGATTAATGCAGAGCAATACCATAAAGAGTACCTCATGCTCTGGTATGATCGGGCACCGCATTATACTCCTGAGGTATTCCTCAAAACACTCCACCATATCAACCGCAGGACCTATTTCTCCAAAGAGGTTTTCCGTCCCTTGATCTATGCACTGGAAAGTACTCCAATGAAATCTCCTGAAATTCAACGTTCTTTTTCATACTGTGGTTTTTTGAGTAGCAGCACCCCTACTTCCTTGTCTATCGCTATTTACGGTAAAACAAAAAGTGGTCAACACGTAGAACTGGTCTGTGTATTTCAGCAACTCAGCAGAAAAGAACATATTGATTTATCTGCCCTGATGCATGATTTTGCATTTGAGCTTATTGAAGAGCCTATATTCCGTGAAAAAATACAATCTTTGCTCTCAAAATAATGTGTGGTATCATATGGATAAAGGTTGAAGGAAGAAGGATAAAGGATTACACACAATACTTAAATCCTTTATCCTTCTTCCTTTATCTTTCATCTTACTTCTCCTAATCAATCCTATGAAAGCAGCAGCATCCCCTAAGAAAGCATTACATCCTCGCAACCTGCATGCAGAGGGATATCCCCTTGCGGCATTAGTCGAAACCTACCCTCCTCTAAAAGATTACCTTATCTCTACCATTGGTGGTGAAGAAAGTATTGACTTTTCTAATCCTGATGCGGTGGTGGCGCTCAACAAAGCTTTACTACTACACTATTACGATATAGAGGAATGGGAGCTTCCAAAAGGCTACCTTTGTCCTCCTATCCCCGGAAGAGCTGATTACATACATTACGCTGCAGACCTACTGGCAGATGATCTTGATGGAAAGGTTCCCAAGGGAAATACGGTACATGTACTGGATATAGGCACAGGAGCAAACTGTATCTATCCTATTCTAGGAAATCGTATCTACGGTTGGTCCTTTGTAGGGGTAGAACTGGAGCAAGGAGCCTTAGAAATCGCTCAAAAAAATAGCACTTCCCCCTCCCTAAAAGGGGGTATTACATTAAGAAAACAGCCCTCTGCAGCCGGGGTGATAGAAGGCGCTATTCTTGAAGGAGACCACTTTGCCCTCTCGATGTGCAACCCTCCTTTTTACAGTTCTAAAGAGGAAGCCGAGAAGACTAACCTACGCAAGCAACGTAAGCTTTCGGGAAAATCCTCCAAGGAGGTACACCTCAACTTCGGTGGACAAAGCAACGAGCTATGGACCAAAGGAGGAGAAGCCCTCTTTCTAAAAAAAATGATTAAGCAAAGTACTTCCTATAAAGAAAACTGTCTATGGTTTACCTCTTTGGTTTCGAGAAAGGAGCACCTACCAAAACTTGAGCAATTACTCAAAAAAGCTAAAGCAGTGGAAGTAAAAACTGTTGTCATGACACAAGGACAAAAAGAAAGTCGCTTCATTGCCTGGACCTTTTTGAATCAAGCAGAAAGAAATGCATGGTGGAAGGATAGACAAGATTAATCTCCTTGTTTACTCCGTTGATATATAGTATTTTCCTATATGATCTAACCCTATCTATACTATGAAAGCAATCTGGAATAATCAAGTCATCGCGGAAAGCGAGCAAACTATTGTCATAGAAGGAAATCATTATTTCCCTCCTGAATCCATTCGGGAAGAATACTTTAAGGACAATAGTACACATACGGTATGCCCGTGGAAAGGTACGGCTTCCTATTATGACCTTCACGTCGGAGGAAAAGAAAATGAAGGTGCTGCTTGGTTCTATCCTGAACCCAGTGAACTAGCCAAGCAAATTAAAAATTATGTTGCCTTCTGGAAAGGAGTGGAAATCACAGAATAATACTACTGTAAACCAAAGTATTCCATGACTTGTTAGGTAGTTGAAGGTCAGCACAATAATATGAGTATAGTGAAAGATCTAGCTCATCAGATGCTGCCTCATCGAATCAAAACGCATCTTACCCCAAAGACGATGGAACGTTTCAAAGGATTACTAAAGGAAATTACAGATTTAACATTCAAGATTGAACGTGATTATCCAGAGCTGTATCAGTACTTGGATGAGAACCCTATTACAATAGGTAACTCTCCTCACCCTTCTTTGGACTTGCAAACCATGAAGAATTATTTGGAGAGCTTGAAAACAATGTTAGAACGACATATTGATTCCCATACAGGGAATAATAAGGCAGCTAGTTAAATGTGGATGAAGGATGAAGGATGAAGGATGAAGGATGAAGGATGAAGGATGAAGGATGAAGGATGAAGGATGAATTTAATTATTCATTCTTCATTCTTCATTATCATTCATTCTTTTAATTTACCGTCCTACGCATCCTTCTTTCCCCAATACCTCATCAACCCCGCTACGCTCATCCAACAAGGATTCGCTGCGGCATACTGTGCCACCATGGCATCATCTGCTCCGCAAGACTTTAAGTTTTCCTGCTCCCATTCATCGAACAAGGGTGTCATCTCTCCGGCCTCTATCCCCTTATCCATTTGCTCCTTGATCCAGTTAGCTATCTTGTGCATATGTTCTTCTACCTGATCGAGGTGCTCTTTGATCTGTACGATTTCTCCATAATGGGTTAGGAACAATTTCTCAATGTGCATTCCTCGAATCATATCCAAAGAGTTCTTCCATTTTTCTAAACTGATATCTGGTGGCGGGCAAGGAGCTACCGCAGGGCCATCTCCTATCTTCACTCCGGCCACATCTCCCGTAAACAAAATTTCGTGGATCTGCCAGGCGATATGGTGATTCGCATGTCCCGGAGTATGCCATCCGATAATCTCCATACTACCAATATGGATACTATCTCCGTGGCCCACCTCCACAATTTGCTCTTCAGGAATCGCTTTCATATCAGACCACAGGCGCTCCATATCCTCCTTATATATTCTCTTAGCAGAAGCCATTAACTTGGAAGGATCTGCCATATGTTTCTTCCCGAAAGGGTGCATATAAATTTTTGCACCATGCTCTGCAAGCTTCCAGGCAGCACCCGCGTGGTCCAAGTGAATATGCGTAATGAAAACATGTTTTATCTCTTCAATCTTATGTCCGTGCTCCTCAACACCTTTTTTCAACTGAGGATACGTAGAATAGGGACCCGTTTCAATTAGGATAGGTCCAGCATCCGTTTCTACTAGAAAAGCAGCTATAGCATGCTCATTTTCCAGAAAATGTAAATCAATGGTATAGATCATAACTTAGGGGACTATTAAAAATTTTTCCAGTACAATATTTGCTTGGCATTATACAATCGACTAAACTTAAACTGATATAAATATACCAATTGTCCAAGAATTTATTTCAAAAGCTTAATCTCAAAACAATATGAGTAATCTTAAAGATCTGTTTTCTGGAGTTATCCAAAAGCTCAACGATACAGCAATTGACTTGACAACCCTTGATGTGACTACTGTTACGGGTGACCTTACCCATCACATCAACGACGAAGGGGGAATTGATTTCAAGAATATCCTGAACGAAATCAAAACCAAAGGTGGTAAAACAGAAGGTGAGTTAAAGCTATTAGCAGCTACTCACATTGATTTTGACCATGATACATTCAACTTCGTAAAAGAACAACTAACAGACCAAGAAAAAGAGCTACTAGGCACACATGTGTTGATGATTGAACAAGCACAAAAGGCTAGAGCGGCCATGTTCTCTTTTATGCAGGAAATCCTTAACTAAAATTTCCTGACAATCTTGCTAGTACTATTGGTGTGTAGTCCTCGCCTGAGACGCAATGCCATCAATTTAAGGAAATAGTACATGTAGAAAGCGTAGTGCAAACTCGCTTCAGGTCGTAGGGAGGACCCTACGACCAGTTTCTACCTTTTTACTTTCAGCTTAAGTTGACAGCATTGGGGTCGCCCCTACCGTTACCTTTTACCTTTTACTTATTACCTTTTACCTTTTACTTCTATCATGGAATTACTGGATGCGCTCAATGAACAAATAGACCTCTCTGCTCCAAAGAAAACTGCTGCTACTAAAAAAATAACGTTCATTGCTCCTCTTAAAGAACTAGGATATCTTCCTTCTGATTATCAAGTAGAAGATCGAGATCAATTAAAACAAGGCATTCAACAGTTTCGAGCAGAGTATCAAAAAGCAAAGCTTCTGGAGCAAGACTTCCTGTTTGAAGAGGATGTCGATATGGAAGCCCAAAAATATACGCTCAATCCTATCGAAGTAAAGCTACTGCATTCCATGCTTAGTTTAGAGGGAGAGTTCCGCATCCCTGTAATTCCTACAGAAGGAGTTCTATCGATTAGCAGCAGGGTTACCCACTATCGATTGGATGTCCTAGACCTATTGGATGGACATGCAGGAAATCCTTTTTCTCAACAAAGCCTAGAGGCTATTCATAAACTAAAGTTATGGCTTCCTGATGAGAGTACAGAAACATTAGTACGTAAAACGGCCAATATCCGACAACTTACCAAAGAAATTCTTCAAGGAGATTATTGTCAGGAACATCATCCCATTGCTTTTTTCCGCTATCAGGATGAGCAAATTGAAAAGCCTGCCAATAGTGTCGCCTTTAATCGAAAACTAAAAGATGTCCTTAGTGGGAAAGGCTTTAGAGCACTCAATAAAGTTCTTAAACTAAGAAAAACCGCCAATAAGGATAAACGAGATTTTGATTACATACAGGGACTTGAAAATAACAAAGGAAACTACTTCCTGATCAGACTACTGCAAGTATGGCAATGGATGGAGGGTACCTATCAAGGTAAACTGGACAATCAGGTCAAACAAGCAACCTATCAATCCATCGTTACAGTTTGTGAGCGAGAAGAAATCCCTTTAGAGCAAGTCATCAATTATATGGGAGAAGATTACTGGGCCTTAAATATACAGTATCTTCTAAGAGATATGAGTGAGGAAGAAGAAACAGAAGCGGTCACTTCCACTACTAGTGCTTTAGAGAGTATCGCTACCTTGATTGAGAATCAACTTGACCGAGCAGAAGACCGACTAGAAGCCGAACAATTGCTTCGCTCAGAATGGGCCAATAAAGCCAAAGCACTGGCGGAGCAATCTGCCTTAGGACAAAGAGCCTATTACGGTATCAAGACCCTGACACAATCTGTTATAAAAGGATTAAAATGGTTAATCAGAAAAACCAGAGAGATTGTTCTAAAAGCCAAAGAAGTGGTTTCAAAACTCTTGGAAACACTGGAAGGGGCCATTCTTGCTTTACAGGAAGAAGTACAGGAAGGGTTGCTCATTTTACGCCAAGGACTCAACTTTATCCTTAAAGACAAATTTGTGAGAACCACAGATCAGAGCGGCAAAACACTTTTATTCTCTCACTTTGACAGTGACTTTGATTGCACCACCTTTGCCTCTCCTACGCTAAACAAGGAAGCGTTGCAGCAACATTTACAACAAGCAGATCAGAAAGTCAATGGGCTACAACTCAGTATGAAGCTACTCGGCAGAATCATTAAATGGGTTATCACGTATTCCAATCCAGTAGGTTGGGTAAGATTAATGCTGCAGATTGCGATGTCCTTGCGAAAAATTCTTCAAGAAATGATCGCTCGGAAAAGCAGTAAAATCCAATATGCGATTGAATTTTAATATCGTAGGGGCAATCCCAATGCTGTCAATTTAAGCTAAGAACTGGTCGTAGCATCCTCGCTACGACTAAAATCATAACTTGAGCGTCCTCGCTCAAGGCCTTAAAAACGGGAGCGAGGACGCTCCCATTATGTTTAAGTCTTAGCCTGGAGGCTAAGACTAGTGTCTACCTTTTCTTAAATTGACAACATTGGGGGCGCCCCCACGTGGTCGCCCCAACACAGGTAGTAGGTAAAAGGTAAGTTAATTAGGGTTTTGTTACGATTCATTAAATTATAGGACTTTTTCAATAACTTTTATTCTTTTATAATCGTACATCCTTATTGGGTTTACCATCTACTGCCCGTAGCGTCCACGCTACGAGTATAACATAATTTGAGCATCTTCGCTCAAATGTAAAGGCAAGCGTGGACGCTTGCACTATGCTTTAGTCGTAGCGAAGACGCTACGACTAGTGTTTATTGACTGATTAAGCAAAAAGCAATCTAACTAACGGCTTTCAGCCACTTCAACAACAAACAGCTAATGAATCACATTAAACAACTAACGACAGCCTCCTTCCTCTTTTTGATCTCCTTACTTGTCACTACGATGGGAGTGGCACAACAGGACGAAGAGGAAATGATAGAACAAACCGTGCAGAAAATCAGCTCAACGGAAATTCTGGACGCTACTGTGATCAACCATAATCGCAGGACTCAACTTAGTAAGCGTGACGTAAAACAAAACGGTTATCGTCTCCTTCCTTTTTATTTTGAAGAGCCTGATGAATTGCTTGAAATCAGAATCAAGCTCAAAAAACCTCATACTATTGCTTCCGTTAAACCTATTCTTTCTCCTGAATATGAAATTGACGGAGAAATCATCAACGTTAATGAGGAATTCTTCCGAGTATATCTACGATTTACCAATCTGGTTCGTACCAACACACCCTCGTTTACTTTTGCCATCTGGACGATGGATGGGCAAGAAATACTACAGGAACTTAAGTTCTTACCATATACGGAAACCCGTATCGAAATGGCTGACCACACCTATCGTAACAAAACCTTATATGTGGGGGAAGATCAGGTTTTCGATTTGATTAGCAACCATCCAGAGAATATCAAAACAGATAATTTATGGAAAGAATCTGATGGCATCTTCTATCGCATTGCCAACGAACAAGGAAAATTACAATTACATGTGATGACACAAAATAGCCGGGATGATCAGCTTTCTTTTCGTGCCGATACTTATATCCCTCATATCCTGGCGGATACACTATTATACCAGACGAATCCAATCAACCTTACTTTTTCTGTCAAAAGTAGCCGACTAGCCTTTTTGGGTGCCAATCAGAAAGAAATCACCCTAACCAATGAAGCCCTAAGTGAAGGTGTAGAAATCGAAATTGAAAATCACCGTAACCTACGTTTACAAAAGACCTACCGCTTAGAAGAACAAGAAGCCAAGGGAGGTAAGCTCATGGCTGAGCTCTATACTAAGGCACGTTTGAGCAACAACCGTATCCTTTGTGAACTACGCCCTTATAGTACACACGATGCAGCTACAGGATACCTATATATCAAGGATGGGGATACCCCTTTGTTCCTCACCAACTTTACCCTTAGTAAGCCTGCACAGATTCAAAAGGTTAGCATCTTAAAAAGTGGAAGAAACTGGAGCACTAACCTGACGGTCAACCCCGGAGAAATTGTTGACTTACGTATTGAGGGTGAAGAGTTGGACAAGAGTTATTTTAAATTTGCAGGTACTGACGAGATCAAGGAAGACTCTTTGTTGAATACCCCTACCTTACACGAGGTACGTATCCGAATTCCGATGAATATTAATCTATCAGAAATTCCGATTTATGATCATCACAAACCAACCGGGTATAGTCTAAAAGTTCAAGAACATCAAAAACCCCGCAAGTTCGACTTTGTCACTTTAGAATACGATGACCAACACCAATATCGAGTAGATCAAATTGATAAAAATCTCTTTTATGAATCGAATATCAGGGATATTGTACTTTCCTTCAACCCTGCCCTATTGGACCAGCCCAGTAATATGAATGGAAAACAGTATCTGGAGGTTGATGTCAGGGTACTCAATGACAGGATGCAATTGACTGAGATCGCTAAAATTGAAAATTTTGTAGTATGTCCTGACGACAGCTCCCCTCGCTACCAACATTACGACAAAAGTGATTGTACAGCGTCCAGCCTTCGACTCAATGATTACCTGGCGACAAAAACCTATAACCTAGAGGGATGGTCCCGCATAGAGATCAAGGTGAAACACAAAAGAGACAAATACCAAGACACTATTCAGGAAAAGAAAATCACGCTTATCCTAAGCCGTAGATATAACTTTGACATCGATGTTTCTTTTCCTGCCGGACTTCTGGTCAAACGTTTTAATGAAGACGACATTGGTGGCCTTGGGGGGGTAAGTATTGCCGCCATGGCACAGTTTCAGTTCTATAAGAAAGGAACGATTGCCAAACTACAACCTTACCGTATTGGTGTGGGTAGTATCGCACTAAACGCCTTTAACCTGAGTGATGATAATACTGACCGAGACTTGGGATTGGTTACCCTACTATCTCTACATCCTCTGTATAAACCAGGAAGAAAGCTCTCCTTGCCAATCTATTTTGGGTTTGGTTACCTGATTAAAGCCGAGACCTGGTTTGTGATGTTGGGGCCAGGGATACGGGTGAGCATATAATGGATAAAGGAGGAAGGATAAAGGAATAAGGGTATCTCAATAGTGATCCTTCTTCCTTAAACCCCTTTAACCGTAGTACTTAACTGTAAGTTTACTTGGCATTCAGCCCACTAGAAATGTATTTTTTCGCTTATACAAAATACAGCGTGATAAAGTCTACTTTTTATTTAAATTAATAACCTCAAATTCTTTATGTCTAAAAGACCTTTACTCTCGTACATCAGCTTGATGATGATACTGTTTTTTTCATGTCAAGACAATGACTTCTTTTTAAGGTCGGGGCCCCCTACCGTAACTACTGAAAGTGCAATTAAAAATGCAGACGAAGAAGTCATACTCCAAGGGTTCCTCAAAATGAATAATACTGAAATAGAAGCTCTAGGCTTTGAATACGGAGAAGCCGGTGACACCTCAAGAAACGTTGTGTACGTAAAAAACAGTCCTGACAAAGGGAACTTCAAATATGTTATATCTTCCGGATTAAGCAGCGATATCACTTATTTCTACAGAGCATTTATCGTTACGGACTCCAGCATTTACGGAGAAACAAAGAACTTTTCCTTTACGGGATACACCCCAAAGGTCGATAGCCTCTCCAGTAATACAGGACAAGTGGGTGATACATTAAGGATTTACGGAAAACGCCTTAGAGAGAAAACTTTCCCTACCGATATACGATTTGGCAATCACTCCGTCTATATGATTCCCGCTTCCAATGATTCTATACTACAATGCTTTATTTCACACAACCTTCCCATTGATGATAGTACAGCTGTAACGGTGACTATCAACCAAAACGTCAGCAATGCTCATTCCTTCATTCTTAGCACCCCTAGCATCCATCGCTTTGAGCCAATCTCCGGTTTTGATGGAGATGAGATCACGGTCTTTGGAGAAAACTTCAGTAATAATATAGGATACAATGAAATCTTCATCAATGATAAACAGGTGGAGCGATTAACCTCTAGCAAGGAGCATATTACTTTTAAGCTTCCCTACATGAAATTCCATGGTAAACTTCCCATTAAACTATCCATTGGAAAACAAGTTATTTTATCCGAAGAGCTTCTTGAAATAAAAGGTCCGGTGATCAAAAGTTATTCCGCTAATGAAGGGTATTCAGGAGACACGATTTCCATAGTCATGGAAAATATTCAAGAAGACAATACTTTCGAAGTCCTTTTCGGTGATTATACCGCCGATATTATCGAGCACAAGAATGACTCTCTCAAGGTCATTATCCCGAGTGTCTCTAGATCCAGCTTACTCTACAATTACTTCTCTCCTATAAAAGTTATCGTCAACGGTTTAAAAGAGACTAGCTCAAGCACTTCATTTAAAATCAAGCAGCAATGGCATTCAAAAGCAGCCACTCCTTTCTCATGGGGGCATCCATATACAGCTTTTACGTACAACAACCTAGGCTATATTTTGGAGACCAACGACAAAGTATTTTACCGCTACAACCCATCTGTCGATACATGGCAAAGGGAAGAAGTAGTCTTTCCGGGGGAACGAGGTAAACACAGTCTCTTGGTCGTCAAAAGTAATAAATTACTTAAAATAGGTGGTCTTGTCAGAGGGGAACCTTCCCATAACTTTTGGGAATATAACTTTGACACAAACTCCTGGACACAAAAAGAAAATTTGCCGTTCTCTTTCACACGAGCCACTCACTTTGAGTATAATGGGCTATTATATATTCTTACAAATCAAGGAGAAGTTTGGACCTACAACTATTCCTCCGAAGAGTTTACCCAAAAGAATAACCTCCCCATCACCTTCTATGACTTCGCTTTTGCCTTTAAGGATAATCAAAACATCTACCTGATCACTTACGGAAGCAATTGGTTGTACGACCCTAATATGGATAGTTGGCAAGAGAATTCTCAAAATACCATAAGACAATACGATTACCTACAAGCCCCTGTAGGAGTGTATGCTGAAAATACTGCTTATATCCTTGATCAAGGGCAACACTTGCTCCGATTTGACACTCCAAGTGAAAGTTGGGTAAAAGTATCTACATACCCGGGCTGCGGGGGTTCTAACGCTTACAAGACTACATTTACGATAGACGACAAGATTTACTGGGGTGCTACATCCGGTGGTTATGGAGGGTGCACTCCCTTGATGTTTTCCTATCAGCTACCATAGTCATTGTTGAAGGCAAGTATTAAAAAAGATCTTCATCAAAACTATATCATCCCTCTTCGTACATAGTATATGTGAATAGATCAGAAGGCTAGCTATTCTCAGTTAGCCTTTCATTTTTTTATAAAAGTATGTTAACACAACCATTACTTACATGGTGTGGTTGCTTTGTACCTAAAATAACGAAAGTATTTGCTTTCAAGTTACCCATTTCATAACAACTCAAAAGCAAATACTTTCGTCATTTCCAGTCCAAGAAAAATTCTTGGACTAGCATACTTTTGGGGTCCATCCCTAGCAACGATAACTGAGAATAATACTTCAGCATTAATTCTCTTTAACTCTCTATTGCTTCCTGTACACTTGCTTTATACTGTATATCCAGCCTATGGATGATACTCTCCTTATACTCGGCTAGAATCTTAGCTCTCCCTGCTTCTACGGCAAGATTAAAAGCAGGTTGATCCTGCGGCAATACTTTGCGGTGTACCGAAAGCCCCTTACGATACATTTCTTCTTTCCAGCTAACGAAATACCATTCCATTGAAGGTTGATGAAACACACGTAAGTTTTGCTTATCAAAGACAAATTTCCTGATTCCAAACTGTTCAATAAAGGGCTTGATTTCCGTAAAGATTTCCTTGAATTGCTCAATGGGAACATACTGCTTCGTGAGTTCACAAATCAATATACTTTCATCTGGTAACAAAAATACTTTTCCATATGGTTTCTGAATGACTACCTCGAATTTATAAGGTAATAAAGGGAGTACCTCACTAGCAGTAATTTTTACTTCTGAAACTTCCATAAGTTCGAATTTATATTTTAAGTCCTGTAACGACAATATCATCGGTCTGAGGTATTTGTCCCTTCCATTTTAACAAAACCTCAGCAAGGTTATTCTTTTGTGTTTTGAGTGGTTTTTCCGCTATATGTTGTAAAAGTGTAAAAAGTCTTTTGCGGTTAAGCTTACGATCATTCTCACCTCCAAACTGATCCGAGTAGCCATCGGAAAAAGTATAGAACATACTTTCTTCCTTTACATGAATGATATGATTCACTACATCTTCTATCCTTCTATCTGGAGAACCGATGGTATACCTTGCCCCTTTATACACCATGATTTCCCCATTACATACTTGTACCAAAGGACGTTTTGCTCCGGCATAAACAAGTGTTTTTTCATCTGGAGTATACTTGATGATTGCTAACTCGGCACTGTCTGCTGTTTTATTCGATACATACTCCTGTACTAAACGATCCAAATGCCTTATAATAGATACAGGATCTTCTACGTTAAAATGGCTGACAATATGGTTAAGCATACTGATCACAAAGATGGAAAGCATTGCCCTAGGAACACCATGTCCAGTACAATCTCCCACCCCCAAGTAAATACTTTTACCCTGTTGATGGGTCCATACAAAATCACCACTAACAATATCTTTAGGAAGGTATAGAATAAACGATTCAGGAATCAATTGCTGTAGAGAATGATGGCCTACGACAAAAGCATCCTGAATGTGTTTAGCATAGTTAATACTATCCGTTAGTTTTTTATTCGTTGCTATAAGATTTTTCTCGGACTCCCTCAGCTCCTCCTGTAATCGTTTTAGATAAAGAGTAGTCATCTCATACATACTAAGCTGAGAGGCATTCTGTTCTTTCAGCGCTTCATTTTCAAGTTCCAGATGCTTAATATATTCCTCTGTACTTTGTAGCATATTCGCGGGTAGATTATGTTTAATCACTAGAATATATATACCTTACATAGAAAGCAGGCGCTAAATAGTGCATTCTTTGTAAGGTATTTTATACTATTTAGCAGATAATACTACAAGTTTATGCTTTATCCTACCTTTACAGAAGACATTGACTTTCTAACAAGAATATAATTTCCTTTTCCAACAATATTCCATTAAATTATAGGAATATTCATCTTTAATCATTCAAGAACTATGGTAGAACAACAAACACTTTTTGAGCGTATCGGAGGAATGGATGCCGTAAACGCAGCCGTGGACATTTTTTATTCCAAGGTACTGGCCGATGAAAGCATCAGCCACTTTTTCAAAAATACGAATATGGCTACTCAGGCGGGAAAACAAAAAGCCTTTTTGGCTTATGCTTTTGGAGCTCCTATGGCTTATACTGGTAAAAATATGCGTGATGCCCACGCCCATATGCAACTGGAAGAAGCACACTTCAATGCTGTGGCTACGCACTTGGTAGCAACACTACAAGAACTTAAGGTTGCGCAAGAGCTGATTGATGAGGTGGTGGTGATTGCGATGAGTACGAAGGATGATGTGTTGAATCGATAGATTTTTTTATCGATTAGACCTCTTTCTCCTTCAACATTATTTATTGAGCGAGGACGCTCAAAATATGGAAAGGTCGTAGCGAGGACGCTACGACCAGTTCTAGGAATTTTCAATTATTAAAAACCACTCCTTAATAATTAAAAACTCTTCATTAAAAATTAAAATCAATCCGCCTTTTGAAGGGCTCCTTCAATAATCTGATCGACTACTGATGGATCCAGCAACGTAGAGGTATCTCCAAAGTTGCTTACTTCTCCGTTGGCAATCTTTCTTAGGATACGGCGCATGATCTTACCCGATCTTGTTTTCGGTAAGCCTGTTACAATTTGGATCTTATCCGGACGAGCAATTGGACCGATGATATTGGATACCGTCAGCTTGATCTCCTTGATCAGGTTCTCTTCGGTACGGTCTGTAGTATCAGCAATCACATAGGCATAGATGCCTTGTCCTTTGATCTCGTGATCATAACCTACTACGGCAGACTCTACCACTTTAGGGTGCTCGTTGATGGCATTTTCTACCTCGGCAGTACCCATTCTATGTCCTGATACGTTGATCACATCATCCACTCTACCCAAGATACGGTAGTATCCGTCCTCATCACGCTTCACTCCGTCACCGGTAAAGTAATATCCCTTAAACATAGAGAAGTATACTTGCTTACAACGGTCGTGATCGCCATAAGTCGTGCGCAGCATACTTGGCCAAGGGAACTTCACACATAGGTTTCCTTCTACACTATTCCCTTTTAGTTCGTTGCCTTGGTCATCCAATATCGTCAACTGAATACCTGGTAACGGCAAGGTCGCATAAGAAGGCTTGGTAGGCGTAATTCCTGCGATTGGGGAGATCATAATCCCTCCTGTCTCGGTTTGCCACCAAGTATCCACGATCGGACATTTTCCTTTTCCTACAAAAGCGTGGTACCAGTGCCATGCTTCTTCGTTGATCGGCTCTCCTACCGTACCCAATACTTTCAGAGAGGATAGGCTATACCCTTCCAATGGCTCCTGACCGAAGGCCTGTAACGCCCTGATGGCTGTTGGTGCTGTATAGAACTGATTTACTTTATATTTGTCGATTACCTGCCAGAAACGGTCTGGCCCTGGGTACGTTGGCACTCCCTCAAACATCACCATAGAAGCTCCTGCCAGCAATGGTCCGTAGACGATATAAGAATGTCCTGTGATCCATCCTACGTCCGCTGAACACCAGAAGATATCATCTGCCTGGTACTGGAATACGTTTGTAAAGGTAAAGTGCGTATACACCATATAGCCACCACAAGTATGAACCACACCTTTTGGCTTACCCGTAGATCCACTGGTATAAAGAATGAACAACATATCTTCTGAGTCCATGGCCTCTGCCGGACAAGGTCCTTCATTGCCTTGGATCGCCTCATGCCACCATAGGTCTCTTCCTTCTTTCATGGTCACCTCCTCTCCTGTTCTCTTTAGGGTGATCACTTTTTCTACAGAAGTTGTATTTTCCAATGCCTCATCTACAACAGATTTCACTGGGATTTTTTTCGCTCCACGGAAATTTCCATCTGAGGTAATGACCATTTTCGCCTGACAGTCATTAATACGGTCTGCCAATGCCGTAGAAGAGAATCCAGCAAATACTACCGAGTGTACCGCACCGATTCTGGCACAAGCCATCATCGCGATTGCCGCCTCCGGTACCATTGGCATATAGATAATCACACGGTCGCCCTTTTCTACACCCTGCGCTTTCAAGGTATTAGAGAACTGACATACCAAGTCATATAATTCCTGATAGGTAATCGTACGGTGTGCTTCATTCGGGTCATTAGGCTCCCATAGGATAGCCGTTTTGTCTGCACTGGTAAACAGGTGACGATCCAGCATGTTTTCGGTAATGTTCATTTTACCATTGACAAACCATTTTACGCTAGGTTCCTCAAAGTTCCAGTCAACGACATTATCCCATTTCTTTTTCCAATGGAACGTTTCTGCTATTCTCCCCCAAAATTTCTCTGGTTCCAATACGCTCTTTTGGTATTCATGAAAATACCCACTTAATGTTTGAATCTTTAAGTTCATGTCTTGTTATGGTTGTCTATTATTTTGTGTGAAGTTGTTATTAGTATTATCTATAAGAGTACAGGATAAGAAATTGTACTTATCCCGTATTGCTTTAGAGCTTGTTTGGAATACGTCTTCAGATAGAAAATTCCTCTAATCACTGTTCAAATCGACTCAAATTTTCGACAAATAGAACCACTATTATTCTCAAATTTGAATCAATTTGAACAGGCTATAGAAATTTTCTCTATCTAAATCAGTATTCCAAACAAGCTCTTACTGTTTTAGACGCCTTGAATCAAAGCTAATGGGCCAACACAGAAGAAGGCTCCTCCTCTCGTGGCGTACCATCTGATTTTGGGTAACGAATATGTTCCACCATCTCTCTTACTTCCTCCGGTGGTGCTGGTGTAAAGCGTGAGATGATCATAGATACGGCAAAGTTGATCAGCATGGCAATCGTTCCGAATCCTTCTGGAGATACACCAAACCACCAATCTTCTTTAGTTCCTCCACCCAAAAATCCGAACTTATATTTCAAGATGTAAAATAGCATAACGGTCAATCCGACCACCATACCTGCCACGGCACCTTCCTTGTTCATTCGTTTGGAGAAGATCCCCATGATGATCGCCGGGAAGAAGGATGCTGCCGCTAACCCAAAGGCGAGGGCGACTACTGCGGCTACAAAATCTGGTGGATTGATTCCAAAATACCCTGCCACCACCACTGCTCCAGCAGCGGCAATTCTTGCTGCCCATAATTCTCCCTTATCAGAGATATTAGGCTTTAATTGTTTTTTGATCAGGTCGTGCGCTACCGAAGTAGAGATTACCAGAAGTAAACCTGCAGCCGTAGACAATGCAGCAGCCAGTCCTCCAGCAGCTACTAATGCAATTACCCAATTGGGCAATTGGGCAATCTCTGGATTGGCCAATACCATAATATCACGATCCACATATAGTTCGTTGGTGGTCGCCGTATTCACATTACTTAGCAGGCGTTCGCCATTTGCTCCTCGTTGCTCTGTAAATTCAGGCTTGCCCGTCAAGGCTGCTCCTGCGGTGTACTGTATCTTGCCATCTCCGTTTTTATCCGTCCAGGCGATCAGTCCCGTCTTCTCCCAGTTCGCAAACCAAGAAGGTAATAAGCTATATTCTTTATTCGATACGGTTTGTAATAAATTGGTTCTGGCAAAAGCAGAAATTGCTGGTGCAGTGGTATACAGAATGGCTATGAACAATAGGGCATAACCTGCAGATATACGTGCATCCTTTACTCTAGGCACCGTAAAGAAACGGACAATCACATGGGGCAATCCCGCTGTTCCGACCATCAAGGCCGCTGTAATAGCAAAGACGTCAATCATACTCTTGGAGCCACTGGTATAGGCTGCAAAGCCTAGATCAGTACTTAGTCCATCCAACTTATCCAATAAGTAAACATCCGTACCGTTTAAAGTTGCTCCAAAGCCCAGTTGCGGTAGTACGTGCCCTGTCATCTGTATAGAAATAAAAATGGCCGGCACCATAAATGCAAAGATCAGAACACAGTACTGTGCCACCTGCGTATACGTGATCCCTTTCATACCGCCCAATACGGCATAGAAGAGAACGATGATCATCCCAATGACCACTCCCGTATTAATATCTACTTCCAGGAATCGGGAGAATACAACGCCTACTCCCCTCATTTGTCCTGCTACATAAGTAAAGGAAACGAATAGTGCACAGATTACTGCGACAGTACGAGCTGCATTGGAATAATAGCGATCGCCGATAAAATCCGGCACCGTAAACTTTCCGAATTTACGAAGGTAAGGGGCCAGCAATAAGGCTAGCAAAACATACCCTCCGGTCCAGCCCATCAGGTATACCCCTCCATCATATCCCATAAAGGAGATCAATCCAGCCATGGAAATAAAAGAAGCCGCTGACATCCAGTCGGCAGCCGTAGCCATTCCGTTAGCCAGTGGAGATACACCTCCTCCGGCTACATAAAACTCTTTGGTTGAACCGGCCTTGGACCAGATCGCAATGCCGATATAAAGCGCAAATGATAGTCCTACCAGTAGGTAGGTCCAGGTTTGAATATCCATAAGTTTGTGTGTTGTTGTGGTGTGTGTCGTTTTCTAAGTACTTAGAACTTGTTTAGAATACTGATTCAGACAAGCTCTTAGTCTTCTTCTAGATTATATTTCTTGTCCAGTCGATTCATAAGTCGGACATAGACAAAAATCAGGATTACGAAGACATAGATTGACCCCTGCTGAGAAAACCAGAAGCCTAGCTTAAAGCCTCCCATTTGAATCATGTTCAATTGCTCTACGGCCAGCACTCCAAAAACATAGGATACCAAAAACCATATACCCAGCAATACAGCCAGGTAAAAGAGGTTCTCTTTCCAGTATTGTTTGACGTTTTGTTGCATGTTATTTAATCGTTGTTAGTTGTTTAATAGGTTTCCATTACGACAATCAAATGCCACAATATTATATTGGAAATATTACATAAATAATAATTTTATTTCACATAAACACTTATAAATTGCAAGTATTCCTTATTCTAATTGTATTTTCCCTATGAAAAACCTGTGGTTACTTTTCTGTATTCTCCCCTCTTTGGTCTCTGCCCAGGAGGTTCTTTTTTCTGAACTACCTCCTGCATTGCATCAGCAATACGAGCTTTCTGCCATGGATAGCAGGGACGACACTTTATACATTATGTCTGAGAACTGCGCGACAGTATTTAAATATTACCCTGATACAGAAACACTTACTATTCTTCCGTTAACTTTAAGCGATCAGGAGTATGACATCGAAGGGATTGCGCTCTACCAACAGTACTTATTCTTCAGCAATGAAGCATCCAATACGATACATCTACTCGATCTCCACACCGGAAAAGAACTCCCTTTGGACGTCGATTCCTCTTTCGGCCCATGTCAGGACTTCAAAAGAGGAAAAGGCATTGAAGGATTAGAAATCGATGAAAAAAGAGGTATCCTATATGCGCTAAGGGAAAGTAACTTCTGGTTCTCAGAAGCCTCTCTGTACTGTTTTCAGATCGAATGGAAAAATGGTCAATGCACCTTAAGCCTCTTGGCAGATCATGAAGAGTTCTTACTGCAGCTTCCCGATGGAGAAAGGTATACGGATATGGCACTCATGCCTAACTCCAACGAACTTTATCTATTCAGAAGTAAAAGAGGAACTTATGGTATGGACATCCTTCCTTTAGCCCAAATCAATGGACTGCCTACTCAGGAAGAACTTTCCAGAGCAGATTTTAGGCAACATAACTTTTCTGCAGCTATCAATACCCAAGGAGAGAAGGGGTACAATACTAATGTAGAGGGCATTGCTCCCATCGGAGATATCCTCTACCTGATTAGCGATAATGTTTTTGGAGAAGGAGATTGTGGAGAAGAAGGGAGTAAGCCTGTTTTTGGAAAAATTTTTAATTTTCAATAGACTTTATCACGGTTTGTTTCATGTAAGTAGAAAATACATCCTTGGGGAGCCGATGTAGTAAATCGCTTGGTCCAAGAGCAATTCCTTACTCGTGCCTCGTTCGGAATTTGAACTCTTGGACCAGTTCACTGCTTTTTCCTGCTTATAAACAACGAACCGTGATAAACCCTATTTTTCATTCTTCATTCTTCATTCTTCATTAACAATTGACCTACTCTCTTTTCCAACCCTTTGCGTATTCCTGGTGAAAGCGTGGAGAGGTATTCTTCTTCCAACAGATAGGTTAGTTCTTCTTTCAGTTCCGGATATTTTTGAATAATCGCCAACATAAGGTTCATCGCCATAGAGCGTACCGAAGGAATTTTTCCAATGCTCTCCCAAATCTGAACGGCATAATCAAACAACTCACCTTCCTGCTCTTCATTTAGCGTCAGCTCTTGTATTCTCTTTAATAGTTCTCGCTGATAACCATCGGATTTATCGGGCAAGGTAGCGATCAACTCTCCTACCCGTTGCTGTAGTCTATACTTGTCAGCTACAAACCCCAATAACCAGGCAGCCCTCCACCCTTCCGGATGTCGGCCTGAAACGGCTAAGTCAATCAGCTCTTCAGTCCATTCGGGATGTTCGTTCAAGATGGCGAGCAGCTGCTCTTTGGTGTGGCGTTGAGTGAGTAGTTCAGATAACATACTATTTATTTTTATACCCATGGCGGTGCCATGGGCTATGAAGTAATATTTAATATAATGATGCCATGGGCTATAGGTTAATATTTAATATAACCGTGTTATGGGCTATAAGCCAATAATCAATATAACGATGCTATGAGTATGGCTATTATTACCAAGCTCCATCGTACTTTTTTAGGAATTCTAACATTTAGTAGAAGCAATGAGTGACGACAATTAGCATTAACACATATTACCTCTTTGAGTACTTCTATTAACAAGTGCCAAAATAAGTATTTATGACACGAATAATAAATGAATATATATTCACATTTATTTTAAGACAATAAATAACAACCTACACATTAATTACAAAATAGTATATCATCCGCTTTGGTTATGAGACAAAATGATTAGTACGATTAATCTAAAAACACAATACATTAACACAATAACACCATTAATAAAATTAGAATAATCCTATTATCTATAGTGTACAGAAGACACTTAATTAAATCCCTCTCAAATCACCCTTAATAACACAACCTTCTACAAAACAATATTTTAACTATTTTTTTGATACTATTTAAAAGCCTACGTTTGTGCCTTAATAAACTACAAACACTTCTAATCTTAAATTTACTTTAAAATGCACGTTAGAATTTTACAATTCACACTTGTAGTACTGGGCTTTGTGTATTTCACCAGTGCAACTGCTGTGGCACAAAATACCACTGCAGCTATGAATGGCGTTGTTACTGATCGCGCAGGCGAACCACTTCCAGGTGCAACAGTAATCGCTGTCCACGGACCTTCCGGAACACAATACGGAATTTCCACGCTTTTTGATGGCAGCTATACGCTAAGAGGTATGAGAGTTGGAGGCCCTTACCAGATCTCCATCTCCTTCATCGGTTACCAAAAACTGGAGCTTAGTGGCATCTTCCTTAAACTGGGAGAATCTAAGAAGCTAAACGTTACGCTGGCAGAAGATGCTGTGAACATGGATGAGGTTGAAGTTACCGCCAATGCAAGTGCGGACATCAACTCAGAAAGAACAGGAGCAGCGACTAGCGTTTCTAGTGAGCAGCTTAAGGCACTTCCTACAATCAGCCGTTCTACTTCAGACTTCACACGTCTGACACCTCAATCGAACGGAAACTCTTTCGGTGGTAGAAACAATCTTTACAACAACTTCTCCCTTGACGGATCTGTATTCAACAACTCTTTTGGGTTGGATGTAGCGACTCCAGGTGGACAAGCTGGTGCTCAGCCTGTATCCTTGGATGCTATTGAGCAAGTACAGGTATCTCTTGCACCATTTGACGTAAGAGAAGGTGGATTTACAGGAGCTGGTGTAAACGCTGTCACTAAATCAGGTACCAATGAATTCAAAGGTACGGTTTACACATTCGGTAGAAATGAAAACATGATCGGTAATAAGGTAGCAGGTCAGCAAATTGACAACCTGGATTACTTTACGCACCAAACTGGTTTCTCTTTGGGTGGCCCGATCGTAAAAAATAAATTGTTCTTCTTCGTGAATGCGGAGGCAGAAAGAGCGAATGAAAGAGCACATGGCTTTGTTGCCAACCGTGGCGAAGAAGTAGGCGGAAACGTTACTTCTGTAAGCTATGACGATATCATGGCGGTGAAAAACCACTTGATGAATGAGTGGGGGTACGATGCTGGTGAGTTTGAGAACTACAACCACCAGAAATCAAACGATAAGCTATTGGTGAAGTTGGACTGGAACATCAACAAAGACCACAACTTCTCTATTCGTTACAACCACCTGAGTGCATGGAAAGATATCCTTCCTCACCCGGAAGCAATCATTGGTAGAGGTCCAACGCCTTACCGTTTGCCATTCTCGAACTCATCATACAAAACGAACAGTGTGATTAACTCATGGATGGGTGAATTGAACTCTCGTTTTGGCAACAAAGCGTCGAACAAATTACAAATCGGATACTCGAACTTCCACGATTTCCGTACTCCATGGTCTGAGCCATTCCCGGTAATCGATATCTTCGATACAAATGGACAGTTGGCAATTACAGCTGGTTCTGAGATCTTCTCAACCAACAACGTAGTTACACAGGATGTATTCCAGTTCAGAGATGATTTCACATACTATACGGCGAAGCATACCTTTACTGCAGGTACAAACATCGAGATCTTCAAGTTTGACAACTCGTTTAACCTGTTCTACTATCCATGGCATATGTTCTTCTCTCTTGAGGACTTCCTGAACACGACAAAAGCAGACATGGACTTTAATGCACAGGTTACTGAGGCTCAGAAAAACGATTACTTCTGGTCTGAGCTAGATGTAGCACAAGCGGCATTCTATGTACAGGATGAGTTCCAGGTAACGGACAACTTCAAGCTAACAATGGGGGTAAGAATGGATATTCCAATCTACCTAAGCGAAGTAGCTTACGATTCAACAACAGCGGAATTTGACGGATGGGTAGATGCAGACGGAAAACCTGCTAATGTAGATCCATCGACCTTCCCTAAGGCAAGACCACTATGGTCTCCAAGAGTTGGTTTCAACTGGGATATCACGGGTGATCAGCGCAAGCAATTGAGAGGTGGTTCAGGTATCTTTACCGGGCGTATCCCATTTGTATGGTTGGGTAACCAAGCAACAAACTACAAAATTGATCCAGGATATACGTTCCAGGTGAACGACACAGAGGATGATTTCAAGTTCCCTCAGGTATGGAAAACAAACCTAGCCTATGATCACTCATTCGGTAAAGGATGGTTTGCTTCCCTGGAAGGTATCTTCTCAAGAGACTTGAATGCCGTAGTACACAGAAACTACAACATACTGGCTCCTTCAGAGAATGCAGAAGGTACAGGTGATAACAGACCTATCTTCGGTGGATTTGATGAGACTAACATCTACTCTGGTTCTGAAGGTTCTATTGGTTTCCTTGATGCAGGAGCAATCGTATTGGAGAACGTAGACAAGGGCTACCAGTATTCATTGACTGCACAAGTGAAGAAGCAATTCCTATTCGGATTGAACATCATGGGTGCTTACACCTTCCAGGAGTCTAAGGACTTTACTTCTATCCCTGCAGAGATCGCTGCGGATGCATTCCAGCGTAACCCTCAGGTAATGGGTCCTAACAACTCTCAGTTTGCGCACTCAAGATACGGTCTTCGTCACCGTTTCATCACTTCTGTAGACTACAGAAAAGAATATGCTGGTGGAAAACTAGCGACATCTATCGCATTATTCGGTGAAGTAGCCAAAGGTAACAGATACTCTTATACGTATGTAGGAGATATGAACAGAGATGGTATTGCGACGAACAACGACCTGATCTACGTTCCTGCAGACCAAAATGATATCGTCTTTGCAGATCCTACTACGGCAGACGCACAATGGACAGCATTGGATGCATTTATTGAGCAAGACCCTTACCTAAGCACAAGAAGAGGTGAGTATGCAGACAGAAACGGTGCAATGCTTCCTTGGTATACACAGTTTGATATCAGAATGCTTCAGGACTATAACTTCACGGTGGCAGGAAGAAAGAATACGCTTCAGTTGTCATTGGATATCCTGAACTTCGGGAATATGCTGAACTCAAACTGGGGTGTAAGACAACTTCCAACCACTACTTCTCCAATCAACTTCGAAGGATACCAGGACGGAACAAATGTTCCTATGTTCTCTTTCGATACCAACCTGAAGGAATCGTTCACTAACGACGTATCAATTATGTCGAAGTGGCAGATGCAGGTAGGAGCTCGTTGGATCTTCTAATTGAGATAGAATTATGTTTATCGCTCATCGGTTATTGTTTATAACCGATGAGCGATTACGTAACATCTCTAAACCATATATATACCGTAGACTACGACAAGGAATAGTCTACGAAAAGCCTTACTGCATGATGTAGCAAGGCTTTTTTGTGTATAGATTTATCCATCGCATTTCGTATAGTGACGGATTGAAATCCGCCCCTATGTGATGTCACCCTTTCAGGGTTTTCACGGTATAACACCAAAGTAATCCATTTACTCTCAATCCTCTACCTCCTCAAAAAAAACGATATCAAGATCCTCCTTAATCACCTCATTGTCTTCTTGTAAACGGTATTCCTTTATCCCCTCGATACTTTTCATCATTTGCTCATAATAATGTTCGTGAACCGCTAAGGCATCCGGGCAAAAAGGTTGATCCTTTTCCAACTGCCCTAACAAAGCAGTGAGGGCAGTATCGTTTTGTGTACTGCTCTTTACTAATGTTTCAGAAGCAAAACATTGTACTCTGAAATCTTTTATAACTCCCAACTCCTCATTAAAATACAACTCTCTGGTACTATTAGGGGAGGAAACCCCACAAAATGAAGGCCACGAACGTTTCTGAATGAACTTTATTACTTCCACAAGCCTTCCCTCTACCTTATATACACGGTTTTCTCCATACCGATAATTTATCGTATCACAAGCTGCTCCATCAATCTTCAAATATTCTAAAAACTGCCGATTCAAGGGATTAAATTCAAGGATACGTTGATATCTCGAATCTCCTTGTTTTTGATAATTGTACTTCTTTTCCCCCTTTATTGTAACTGTTTTTCGCAAAATCTGGGGCATATACATATTACGCTCAGGAACTCCCGTCAGTTCTGAAAATATGGAAACCGTATCATACGTTACCGTTACATTTGAAGCAATGGGTGTTGGCAACTCCGCTTCAGGTTCCATCCATTGGCAGGAGCAAATCGAAATAAGAAGCAATAGAGAAAAATGGACTCGTTTCATATTGATAGTTTTTGATAGAGGTTGTGAATATTTTACATATCATTTACTCTATAAATACGAGACTACTGGTTGGTTACAGAATTCAATCACTTTGCTCTGTTTAATAGAAAAAAGAAAAACCTTTTTCGGTACACTTAGATTCAAGTATCTTTGCACTCCATATTATAATCTTACGATTAATATACTACTTACTTTTTATCTTAAGTTCAATGACAAATATGAAACCATTCTTTTACCTATTTATGATACTTCTTGCTCCTTTGAGTACTTTAGGACAGGACCACTCGATCAAGGTTTACCTAAAAAGTGGAGCTATAATGGAAACGAATTACATTGAAATCAATAATAATGTAACTATTAGCCGTGGAGAACATATTGTCTTACATAAACCCAAAGGAAGCGCTATTCCTATTTCAGCTATTGAGCATATTGAGGGATTTGACTCAAAGCTAAACAAAGAGCGTTACATTAAAGTCGTCAAGACAGGTACTAGAGAGATTTTTTCTGAAAGGAGTTTTCAAAGCAAAGAGCTTTCTATCTTCCAAACCAGAGTATATTACTCCCACTATAATTGGGGTATTTCACAGAATACTTACTCAGATGATTGGTATAGATATAGTATAGGTGACAATCAGATCAAAAAAGCCAATTACTTAAACCTGAAGAGAGATCTTAAAAAAAGCCAGGAATCTATGCAATTTCTCAAAAGGGGAAATGAGTATAGAATACTCGAACTTGGGCTTATGGCTGCAGGGACATTAATGCTTACAGGAGGAATTGTTAAGTCCATACAAAATAGCTCTGAAAACAGCGAAAATAGCATTCCATCTGAGGGTACAAGCTTTGAAGCTCCACATTGGACTGTATTTACTGGAGCTATCTGCTTTCCTATAGCGCACTTCTATGCCAGAAAACGTAAAAAGGATTACTTCATAAAAGCATTGAAGAGTTATTAAGAGCATGGTACACAGTGCAATTTGATAAAATTATAGCTACTGTACATGAAATCACCTTCATGTATTTTCACACATTCTGGACATACCTTTGGTATGTCCTTACGCTATTTTCAAGTAAAAGAAGGTGGAAAAAACACATCATACCCAGTAGTCAGTATATTACTGTTTCAGTAGCCTATGCTTTTCAATACCGTCTTTTGTCTTCACGAATAGTATATATACACCACGTTCTAATGATTCAATATTTTGTGTAAAAACAGATACTCCTTTTCCCTCATATGTTGCTGAAAGCGTTCCATTTTCACGGATAAGGATCACATTTTCTATAGGCTGATCACTCTTGATATTGAACTCCTTTTGGGTAGGGTTAGGATATACAGTGAGTGAGGAGGCTGGAATGTTTGAAGTCGTTTCTTCTTTTGATTTTGATTGTTTTGTTGTAATCAGAATCACACCTGCAGCACCACTAGATCCACATAAAGCAATAGCTGTTTCATTTTTTAATACAGTGATTGATTCAATCTGCTCAGGGTGTATAACAGATGATAAAGTATCATAAGGAGTAAATACCCCGTCAATAATTAATAGTGGATTACTATCTGGAGCTTTAGTACTATAACAGTTCCTGACTTTAAGCTCAGCAGTTGGTTGATTTTTTTCCTTTGGATTTTCCTGAGCAACAATTGAGGTGATACTCAAAGTACTTAAAGCGGTAAAAAATAGAAGGGTTTTCATTTTTAAAGCATCAATGATAAAACAGTATTTATAGCGAAAGCCATCCTTAATTTACTGATAATTTTCATTTTATATCAAAATTAAATCTATTTTGACATACAACTTAAGGAAGTTATAAAAGAGAAAAGCATAAACAACGTGATCATAAAACGTAAATAAATTTCATTGACAATGACTGCTATAGATATAACTATCAACAAATATGCTCAAGGTAAACTTCCCTATGCAGATATCATGAATTGGTTTGACACTTTTAGCTTATCTGAACAAAAAGTAATCATTGAAAAATTAGCCTTTTTTATTCAGCAAGCTCACCCTACCGAAGACTTAATATATCAAGGTAAAAGTAGCCCCCATTAAAGATACCATGACTCCTGTTGTACTCTTTAAAACGCAAACATTGAATAATGCCCTAAGAAAAATAGAAACGCTTGCTGCTAATGAGATGAGGAAATCCTTTATTATCATGCTAAGTATCTTTAAGACTGCTGATAGCTACAGAAGAAAAACAGCATGTCACCACGGCTGTACCCATGAGTGGCATAACCTATAAATCAAATACATTCAAACGATCTACACTATGAACTCACAAATCACGAAAACCACTTTTTGCATCCTTGCTGGCTTAGGATTAATACTAGGCCTAACGGTTCATATTATCTCATTACTTGGCATCTATATCGGAGACAGTATTCCTTTTGTTTGGATGCTACACCTTGGAATTTTTGTCGTTTGGGTACCTGCTGTTCTCCTACTCAAGGACAACCCTGAGTTACAACAACTCAATGCCAGCAAAAATAAGAATCCATTGAAGTTTTATGGTATACTTTTTAAAAATGCGCCTAAACCTGTGATGGTTATTTCTTTGTTCTTCTTCGCCTATGCCATGATTAACTTTTTCCTTTTTATGCAGAGTGGAGGCGGTGGTGTTCCTTCCATTATCGATGGGAAATACGTCATCAATAATCATGGTAATATTATCAAAGAATTGACTGAAGCTGAATTCTTTAAGATGAAGGCCAATGAAATTCGTGGATTTTCTGGACACTGGATTGCTTTTTATAGTTTATCCATGGGCATCTTATGGCCAAAAGCACAGGTAAACAACTCATCAAATAAAGTAGCCTGAAGCGTATGAGAAGAAACATCAGAGGGTTTTCTAAAAAGCAGAGAAAACAGCTACAGGTAGAGAAAACCCATCGTATCCAACAAGAACATAAGCGTGATCGAATTCGAAAGATTATTGGGGGAATTATGATCGGTAGCTCTACGTTTATGATACCCTTTGGGAATGTATACTTTGGATCTACGTTTATTGAGCTCTATAAAATTATTCTTATGGGCCTTGCGGTATTCCTGTTAGTCCTTTGGGCGATGACAAAAAGCGTTATTTTCCCATCGGCCTTTTTTAAGAACAAGCTGCTTACTCCTGCATTTTTTGCCCTTACTTTTTGCTTTGGCTTTTTAATGCTTAATACAGAGGTTCCTTTTTCCGAGAAGGTCTACTATGAACAGCATACGATTTTGGATAGAGGTGAGGGAATTAGAAGCAAAGGAGGCTCTTGTAAACCACCTTTTGTAACTATACTGCGCAATGGGATTGAGAAGACACTGGACTTCAGGTGTCCTGACAATGCTAATGTCTGGGATAAATCTTATTTAAATATTAAAGTACAGAGAGGATGCCTTGGTTTTGATGTTGTCGTTTCTAAAAAGCTTATAAGGTAACTATGCACTGATTCTGTCGTATTACAGCAATAGAGTCTACTTATTACAATTAATATCCATCTGATCATTCTATACATGCACTCAGAACTATTTTTTGCACTAAACCAATTTGCTACACTAAGTCCAGAGGACGAAAAATTCATCGCTGAAAGCTTTACTTTTCGCACTTTAGAAAAAGGTGACTTCTTTTTAAGGGAAGGAACTGTCTGTAAATATGTTGGCTTTCTGAAGAAGGGTCTGGTCCGGTATTTTGTCCTAAAAAATGAAGAAGAATCTACATTCGAATTTACGAAAGAAGGGGAATTTATCTCTGATTATTCCAGCTTTAACCGACAAACAAAATCTGTTCAGAATATAGAAGCGATTGAGGATTGTGAATTGCTAGTGGTTGATTACGAAAAGCTTCAAACCATTTTCAATACTATTCCTAATGGAAATTATATCGGTCGACATATTATTGAACACCGTTTTGACATTATGGTCAATCAATTGCTGGCAGTGTATATGCAAAACAGCGAGCAACGATATCAGAAGTTCATTGCAGAATATGCTGATTTGACACAAAGAATCCCTCAGTACCTAATTGCTTCCTATGTAGGCGTACAACCTCCCTCATTAAGCAGAATCCGAAAACGATTATCTAGATGATCTTTCTTAACCTGGGTTAACCGAACTTAGTCCCTAAGGGGGCTACCTTTACTATTATGTTCCACTAAATGCATGATAGACAAATGTTAACCGTTATATTAATTATTTTTGGATTTTGCTTTCTACTAGAAAGAATACACCCAGGATGGAAATTACCAGAAGTCCCTACCTGGACGATCAGAGTCTTAGGGGTAAATTTTATTCAACTTGCGATTGTAATCCTTGCCGGCATCTCTTGGGAGAAATGGTTATCTACTGATTCCCTTTTCAATTTATCTACAGTGACTAATCCCTACCTCGGTGGTGTCATTGCCTATATAATTGCCACTTTTGTCTTTTACTGGTGGCACAGATGGAGACATACTGTTGATTTCTTGTGGACAAGATTTCATCAAATCCACCACAGTCCCCAAAGACTGGAAGTAATCACTTCATTTTATAAACACCCTTTAGAAATGACAGCCAACTCCATCATAGGAAGTTTACTGGTTTACACATTTCTAGGATTAAGTGTAGAAGCAGGAGCCATTTATACCTTATGTACAGCACTGGGTGAGTTCTTTTATCATACGAATGTCAAAACCCCTCAGTGGGTTGGCTATATTTTTCAACGTCCTGAAATGCATAGGATTCATCACGAGTACAATAAACACACGAACAATTATGGTGACATTGTCTGGTGGGATATGCTATTCGGAACTTACGAAAACCCCAAAGAATTTAACACCTCCTGTGGATTTGACAATGAAAAAGAACAAAGGCTTCTTGATATGCTTCGATTTAGGGATGTTCATAAATAGATTGTAATCCTTTCCCCTATACCCTAACTTTGCCGACCACATCACTAATCACATAGCATTCGATGAACAGAGCGGATATTGAACAAAGTAACAAAGGCAATCTAAGCGACTTACAAGGGCATAAAAACTTATTGGTCTCCTTTGGAGGGGTATCACAGGGATTAGGGGTTCCTGTTTTCGAGTTTTTCAACTCGATTGCGGATATTCCTTGCGATAAGATTTTTCTGAGGGATTTTCATCAGGCTTGGTATCAGAAAGGAGTGGATGAGGAGCTGAATCATGTGGATAAAGTGATTACCTATCTTCAGGATATCATCTCCACTCACTCTTACGAAAGGGTCTGCTTCATTGGAAACTCTATGGGAGGATATGCTGCCTTGTTATTTGGCAGTATCTTGAACGTCGATCAGGTTATTGCCTTTGCTCCTCAAACGTTTATTGATAAATGGCATCGGTTCTTGTATAGGGATCGAAGATGGAAAAAAGAACTTGCGGAGGTCTATACTTTTGAAGGGCAAAAAAAGATGTTTTTTGACTTGAAAAAATACCTTAGTGAGCATCGCTCATCTACGACTCAGTTAAGTATTTATTATGCGCATAAGCATCGACTGGATAGAGGACATGCCAAAAGACTGAAAAGCATTCCTAACGTAGTATTACATCCGGTAAAAGAAGGAGGGCATGAGGTGGTGAAGGCTATTAGGAATAAGGGAGAGTTGAAAGCAATTATTAGAGGGTGTTTTGAAGCGTAATGGGAAGTACCTGTTTAACGCTTATCAGTTATCGTTTATGTGCTATAAACGATAACCGATAAGCAATAAACCTTATTCTTGTTCTTGCATTTCTTCCAGCTTTTCAGCGAGCTCTTCCCAATCCTGATGCAATTGCTCCAGCTCTTGCTTTAGGGCTTCATAGCCTTTGGTCAATTGCGCCATCTTTTCCGGATCTTCGTACAAAGATGGATCGGCCAATTGTGCCTCCAGTTCTTCCAACTCCTCTTCTTTCTCCATCACTTTCTCTTCCGTCTGTTCCAAAGCCTTTTCAGCTTTTTTCAGCTCTCTCTGGAATGCTTTTCGATCTGCATCTGAACGTTGTTTTTTCTCTGACTTCTTAGGCTTCTCTACTGCTTGTTCCTCTTGTTCCGCCAGCATTTTCTGCTCCATGAACAAACAATATTCATCGTAATTCCCTAAGAACTCCTTCACAATATCATTCTCAATATACCAGATCTTGTTGGCAATGTGAGAGATAAAATGTCTGTCGTGAGAAACCACCACATAGGTTCCTTCATACGCCTGCAATGCTTGTATCAATACATTGACGGACTGTATATCCAAGTGGTTGGTAGGCTCATCGAGCATTAGAAAGTTTGCTTGCTCAATCAAGGTTTTGGCTAAGGCCACTCGAGACTTTTCACCACCAGACAGTACTTTTACTTTCTTGTAAACATCCTCTCCTCTAAATAGGAACGCCCCAAGAATCGAACGTAATTCCTGCTCTGTCTTTTCAGAACCCGATTGCTTCAATTCATCTAATACCTCATTGGTCAAGGTAAGCGCCTCCAACTGGTGCTGTGCATAAAAAGCGGTAATCACGTTGTGTCCCAACTTACTTTCCCCTTGCTGGATAGGCTCTGTCCCTGCAATCACTCTCAACATGGTCGACTTACCCTTTCCATTGGCTCCGATAAAGGCAATCTTATCCCCTCTCATAATCTTGAGAGTAGAATCCTTGAAGATAAGGTTCTCACCATAAGCCTTGGTGACATTCACTAACTCTGATACCACTTTTCCTGATTCCTGCTGGAAAGTAAAATCCAGGTCAAACTCAGGATTATCGTCCTGCACTTCGTCTACCAGGTCCATCTTCTCCAACATTTTCACTTTGGACTGCACCTGTCTTGCCTTGGTAGCCTTAGCACGGAAACGCGTAATAAACTGTTCGGTTTGTTTGATTTTTTGCTGCTGGTTCTCAAACGCATTTTGCTGCACCTCCATACGTTGTGCACGCTCCTTCAAGAAAAAGCTGTAGTTTCCAGAGTACTGTATCAATTTCCCTCCGGATACCTCTACAATAATATTCACTGTGCGATCCAAGAATTCTCTATCGTGAGAGACAATCAACACCGCTCCATCATATTTGGAGATATACTGCTCCAACCACTGAATGGAAGGTAAATCAAGGTGGTTGGTAGGCTCATCGAGCATCAGTACTGAAGGCTTTTGCAAAAGCAATTTTGCCAACATCACACGCATACGCCACCCCCCGGAAAAGCTTCTCAATGGACGATCAAGTTCTTCTGTTGTAAAGCCCAGACCTTCCAGAATCTCCTCTGTTTTTGCCTTTACGGCATATCCATCCAAACGCTCCAACTGCTCTTGTAATGCGGCCAGCTTACTAACATGTTCCTCCTGATAGTTCGTCTCCATTTCTTTTAGCAGAAGATCGATCCTCTCTTGTACCTGCAGCACTTCCTCAAACGCTTGCATGGCAACATTCAAGATACTCTCATCGGTATCGTAAGACAGCATATCCTGATTCAGGAAACCTACTGTACAGTCATTTGGTTTGGAGATTGTGCCCTCATCAGGAGTCAAGTCTCCATAAATCAACTTCAATAAAGTCGTTTTCCCTGCTCCATTATACCCGATCAAGCCGATCCTGTTTTTTGGTTTGATATGCAAGGAAGCCTCCTTATACATAATACGGCTACCGAAATAAAATGAAAGGTTTTGTATTGCCAGCATGATGTTTTTCTTCTCTAATCAAAGTCATATACTTACTCGTATATGACCATTTATTTTCTGTCAAGCTCTTCGTTTCTGATGGATGCATTTGCTCAGTTGAGGCGGCTTGCGCCGCTGGTTGAGTGGCACTGCGTGCCGTTGAATGGAGCTTCGCTCCGTTGAGCCTTTACATGGTGTAGGCTTCATACGTTGAGATTTTGCAATACTGCCCCTTCTCAACAGCCCGAAGGGCTACTCAACGGCACGCAGTGCCACTCAACCAGCGGCGTAAGCCGCCTCAACTGTCAGTTTTCAACCTTAATATAGTGCATCCCTACGGGTTTACTTTATATCAAAATCCAGGAATTTTTCTCCTTCGATATGTCCTTCCAATCGATCTCCTACTTTGATCTCTCCTACTCCTTTAGGGGTACCGGTAAAGATAATATCACCTTTTCTTAAGGTAATAAACTGAGAAATGTAACAGATGATTTCCTCAAAGTCCCATAGCATCAGGCTTGTATTGCCTTCTTGCTTTACTTCTCCATTGACTTTAAGATCGAAGTTGATGTTTTTAAGGTCTGCAAACTTTTCTTTTTCAACAAAGTGAGAGACAGGTGCAGAACCATTGAATCCTTTCGCCAATGCCCAAGGTAAACCTTTTGCTTTAGCTTTAGCCTGTAGATCTCTAGCGGTAAAATCTACTCCCAATCCAATGGCATCGTAATAGCGGTGAGCGAATTTAGGACTAATGTATTTTCCTTCTTTACAGATTCTCAGAAGCACTTCTACCTCATAGTGAATTTCCTTTGTAAAGTCAGGATAATAAAAAGGGGTATTATTTTTTAGTAGCGCTGTATCCGGTTTTGTAAAAATCACCGGCTCATCAGGACGCTCATTATTTAACTCAGCAATATGATCTGCATAGTTTCTACCAATCGCAAGAATCTTCATACCTTCTCTATCTTTTGTCTAAAAATTAATGACAAATATAGAAAAAGTTTAAGGATGAAGGACAAAGGTAATCCTCCTTTATCCCTCCTCCTTCATATTTTTAATATCATCCTGCTCTAAAGGCTTTTTTTTTTCACGATTGTAGAATACCCTTTAGGAGTAATCATACTATTAAACATATGATTGATTCCTTCGATACTTCCTTTCAATACTCTACGTCCAAAAAAGAAGTAAAGGCTAAAAATAATAACCAGCGTGAATAATTCTTTTCCCTCAATGGAGAAATATAACGATTCAGACATTTGCTTGTTTGTTAATTGATTTTCACCGCAAATATACAAGATTTATGTTCAAAAAGTGATAGTTAAAAAAAATGTGCACGCAATTCACTATTCTTGACCTCACCCCATCACCGATTAAAGGGAGGATATTATCACCGTACGCAGGGTTTAGCACAAAAAAAGGAATCGTTTTCACGATTCCCTAATATATATAAATGATTATCAGCTAAGTCTGCGTTCTGCTTTTTCCCAGATCACTGTCTGTTTTCCCCTGAGCAACCTCAATAATCCAAGATAAACACTATAGTTCATCATAAAGAAATAATAAGGGATGAAGAAGATCTTGTAGCGTATCTTATGATTGGATATCAACCAGCCTACAGTAACTAGACTATAGAACAATAGCTGTCCCAACAATAATACATTGTATACCCCTCCCTGATCCATCGCCAACCATATATTTGTAAATAACAAAACAGCCAAGGACAATGGTGCTAAGGTCCAACGAATAGCCCGATGAGATACGTACTGAAAAGACAGCATGCCATACTTAAAGATATTCAGTAGAGGGAATAGCATAAATACGGCCTGCAAACCTCCCGCTGATATTCTGACTTTTCTTTTCAATTCCTCTTTTACGGACACAGAAGCAGTCTCCACCGCATAGGCATCGGGTTCATACACAAACTTGTACCCTGCCATTGCGATTTTTAGTGACATGTAAAAATCTTCAATCAGAATTGCTGTACTCACGTTTTCGTATAGCTCGGTACGAATCGAGAATAATTCACCTGCCGCACCAACCACACTGTTTAGCTCAGAATCCCATTTCTTAAGCGTAGACTCATATCGCCAATAAAATCCTTCTCCTGCACCACTGGCATTGTCTTCGTCCAGCTTCATAATTCTTTTCTCACCAGCTACGCCTCCCACTCGCTCATCTTGATAATGACGCACAATATTCACAATGGCATCTTGATTCAATAGTGTATTCGCGTCACAATAAATAGTAATAGGACTAGTAACAAAAGGCATCACTCGGTTAACCGCAGCAATTTTACCAGCTCGTCCATCCTGATGGTAAAGCATAATATCCGAATATTGAGCAATAATATCCTGCGTGCTATCGGTTGAACCATCTGTCACAAACAACAGCTTGAGCTTATCTTTGGGATAATTAAGCTCAAAGCAATTTCTGATTTTCTCCCGGATAAAGTCTTCTTCATTGTAAGCCGCTACCACCATGGTTACTTCGGGGTAGTCACTTAGTTTTGGAGGTTGTTTTTTGCCAAAGAGCATACGTTTAGCCTTGACCAGTAGTCCCAACAGCACACCATATCCCAGGTAAGCGTAAAGCACAACGGCCAGTCCTGTCCAAAATAAATATTCCATAGCTGATTGTTTTTAATGATAGTTATTGTTTCTGGGTTCTGAATAATACAGTGATGTATTATTTTATCGTTGGTGATTTGACCGCATCAAAGGTTCCATCCAATAGCGCCTTTAGGTTGGTCATACGCACCATAAATAGGTACTTAATCATTTCTTTAGGTAATACCACCGAGAAAAAGTATCCCTTGAATAAGCGATACTCCTGCTTACTAAAATTCCTTTTCATGAATAGAATTCTATTTCTCGTATGGTAGTAAGTTTTTAGTGGACTCATCTTTCCTGTTGCCACCGACTCCTTATGAAAAACAAAAGCCTCTCCTACATACTTAATTTTATAACCGGCTTTTTGGATCTGTGCACTCCAATCTAGCTCTTCATAATAAAGGAAGAAATCCTCACTCATTAAGCCCACCTTTTCTATCACAGCCCGGGAGATCATCATCGCCGCTCCATGTACGGAATAAGTCTCCCTGGTCTCATCATATTCCGACGTATTGAACTGATTTTTCCCTATTGCCATATTCCTTCCTGTAATAGGGTGAATAGAGGAAAAGCCTGCATATTGGATTTTTTCAGGCGTATAGAAATAACGGATCTTAGGACTTGCAGCACCTAGTTGAGGATCTTCAGCAAAAGCCTCAATCAAAGGTTGAATTGTTTTTTCTGTTAGAATGGTATCATTGTTAAGGTAATAAAGGTAATCCCCTTTCGCATGACGACTACCTAAATTATTTCCCCCTGCAAAACCTAGATTTTGTTCACTTCTCAATACAATCACCCCTGGATAGGCCTCTTGATACACAGAAGAATTATCTTGGGTTTCTTCATTGTCTACCACAATGACTTCCAGGTTAGGGTATTTCGTTTTGGGTATTGATTCCAGCATTTTGACCGTTTCTTGTACTTGCTTGTAATTCACGGTCACAATAGAAACTAGAGGATACGACATAATGGGTTACTTTAAGCATATGAATAATAGAAATACATTAACGCTCATTAATATTAGAATTTCTGGAAGATTAATGAAAAAAGGCTTGACGTATACCATGTACATATCCTTGAAGAACAGGTAAGATAACCCCCATAAAGTCTGTCGTTATCGATTGACTCTAATTTGTACTTCTTCTCTCAAAAGCTTTCTCCATGTGAGCATACGTTTCTCCCAAGTATTAGAAGCAGCGACAGCTTTACGTTCCGAGATCTTGTCTTCCCCATCAACTGTTAACGCTTCTTGCATTTTTTCCTGAAACTCCTCTTTAGATTCATATAAATACACCACATCCTTAAAAGAAGAGAAGTCTGCAAAGTTACTGACCAATACGGGTTTACCCATTGACAGGTATTCATTGATCTTCAATGGATAAATATGACGGGTATACTCATTGCGGATAAATGGAATGATACACAAATCAGCTCCCTTTATATATGCAGGTACCTTTTCATAATCTTTACGTCCTAAAAAATATACATTCTTATATTTTTTGAGGGCCTCTCCTTTAAATTCCCTCGAATTTTCCGGGCCAGCAAACACAAAATTCACTCCTTCATTTTCCGACACAATATCCTCTAACATAGTATAATCCATCCGTAATCCTATATTACCTAAATACAGCACTCTTGGATAAGGAATAGAAGCCATATCTTCCGGCACCTCTCCTTTGAACTCATCAAACATGCTGAAATCTGCTGCATTTTCGATGGTCATTGCCCTTCTGTTCCATTTTCTAAGGCGTTTTGTGATCGGCTCGGAAGTCCCGATAACAATATCTGCTTGTTTGGCAAAGAGCTCCTCTGCCTGTACACCGTGTCGGGCGATATATCGCTCTCCTGGCATATAATCAACGGAATGATAAATCTTAAGAAGTACCTCCTTGGTCGTATCTACCATCGAATATACAGGATCAAAAGAGTTAAGGTAGACGAATTCGGAAACCGCAAAACGATCCAAAGTCATATTGATGTAATTCCACACCAGTCGATTATTATATGCTCTACACTGGTTATACACACTTCCAGGAGGAAGAAAGTTAATAGAGGGCACTGGCTTTGGAGAGATGATTACCAGGTTAGGTAGATCCTTAAATGGTTTTTCATGATATGTTTGACGATTCCAAAGGGCACGTCTTCTTTCTAGTTGTGCTTCTGCACTTTTATTCAACATATCCTTCCAGGTAAAAGGATGGTCGACATAAAAAACAAGTCGATCCTTCGACAACTCTTTGGCAATCGTAAATGAGGTAGAGGCGTAAGCACCATCCCATCTAGGCATGGCTTGAATTACTACAGCTGGTTCAGCAAATGGGTTCATAGTTGAGTTAGTAAGGGTTAAAAACTACAGTATACAAATTGTTAATCGCAAGGTCAGTTACAGGGGTCAGGAGACTTCTTTGGGCAATACTGGCTTTTGAATACTGACGCCTTGTGTTGTTTTCTTTTGGTATTTGTCTCGATACGTTTTTTCTGCCTCCATAAATGTTGGAATCAAATACAGTAAAGACACCCACCACGAAATATTGATAAATATTCCCTGTAAAAATATCGAGGGTTGTAGGATAAACCGGAATCGTGACTTGAAGATCAAAGGCAAGTGCTTACAAAACATCTTTCCATAGATATTGACCCAAGGATTAACGGCACGCTTCCTTTTATAATCCTGTTTATTCTTATGATAAAGTAAAAACTCTGATTCCAGAATTTTCATTCTTCGTATCAACTTACTTAGCTTTTCCTTTCGAGGAGGATGGATGATCTCCATGGAAGGAATAAACTTCACCGTCCCAAGCTTCTCAAGTCTCCAACCAAGATCTGCATCTTCATTATGTGCATATGGGAAACTCTCATCAAACCCTCCAATATTTAAAAATGCATCTCTTCTGATTGCAACATTGCATGTAGGGAAATCAACACTCCCATGTTGATTATCTATCTGATGGGTCAATGGAGAACACAGATGCTTGTAAGTAGATGTTTTCCCTTGTAAGCCCACTAAAGAATCATCCTCAAACGATTTCATAATATTGGAGATCCAATCTTTAGTGACAATACAATCGTCATCCGTAAAAGCAATAATATCACCTCTGGATATACTTACTCCTACATTTCTGGCTTTCGCGGGACCTTCAGCATGTTTACTGATATATTTCAACTCAGGCCTTTGCTTACACAGCGATTTTACATACTCCACAGATCCATCAACGCAGCCATCCAGTACAACAATTACTTCAAAGGGTACGACTGGGTCCATTTCAATAAAGATGGAGTCTAGCAGTTCAGATAACGAGTCTCTCCTATTATGGGTAGGGATTACGATTGATATTACAGGGTTTTTACTGACAACATTTAAGCTCATCGTCAACGTTTTTTAGGTAGTTAAATCAGTACAGATAATCTATTCTACACCTTGTTATAGGGCGTATTAATTTTTGGTATTTGAGGAGTTTCCCTGACGGCTTCTAACATAAGCCTTGCTAGCTTTATTCCATACTTTTTGATAACTAGTAGGAATCATCAGAAAACAACGTATATAATTAATATTCAATTCTCTATTCATAATTACAGAAGTCCATATAAGGCTTACGAGTTCAGCAACCAAAGGCCCTAGTATTGTACCCCATAAGCCAAATAAACTAATCATTACGTAAGTTGCGATGACATTTACTAAACTCACAACTATTAACAACCAGGTATTTACTTCTGGCTTTCCTATGGCATTGATAGCACTCCCAAATGCATTTCCAAAAGGAGCTGTAATTGCCGACATACAAAGGATCGCCATAATCAAAGGAATAGATCTTTGGTACTCAGGTCCATTGACAATCGGAACTGCAATAGGGGCTATAAAGAAAGCTCCGACAACCACAATCACAAACATCCCCATCAAGGAAGACACGGTATTCTCAAACATATGCTTCACTAGCTTATGTTCTCCCTGATTTGCCGCCTCACAAAACTTAGGAAATAGCAAACTTTGAATCGCACTATTGGGCATAAGTACTAGATGAATATACTTTTGGGCTACACCATAAATGGCTGTATCCGTCATCGTTAATAACCCAGCAGTCAAAAAGACATTAATTCTATTGGTGATATTCCCTGTAAACCCTCTAAGGGCTCCATGTCCTCCATAACGCTTGATTACCTTAATGTGCTCTTCTCTATAATTACTTTTCCACAGTTTCTTTATGCCAATGACACCGATACCATATATTGCTCCCACACTACCAGAAACCGATAATACAAGGACCAAATAATGTACAGGGAGTTCCATCCTATACACTAACAATGTCGATATGACTAAACAAATAAATACCAATACATTTCCCCGGAAAATAACTTCCACTTGGTGTTGTAGTAAGTGTGCGTACACTTGCCAGCGATAAGCTGCCCAAGGAATGGCTCCCAATGGATAGAAAAGTAGGAAGTCATTGATCGATTCTCCCAACCCTAGCAATCCAATGGATAAAAAGATGATACTGATGACAAACTCCAGTACCGTATTGACCGTAAAGCTGAGTTTCATCGCATCATAACGACACTGTTCATCCACTCCACTTCCCGACTTATTCAAAGCCGTTTGTATTACACCTTCTCTAATTCTTGTAATCAAGAAAAAGATGGTTGTAAACAAAATCCATCGTCCCGCATCCTCTGTTGAGTAAAAGCGGGTGACCAAAATAAGTAATCCGACACCTATCATTAGGTCAACCACATTACTCAGTAATGCCCAAATAACTTTTTTAAGTGATAGCATCCTTCTCCCTTTCTTTAGCTCCTAATTTGTTACAGTTGATTGCAAGAGCAATTAAAACCCAGAATAATACATTAAATGGTAACTTACTGATAATATCCTGCGCATACTCCACAACACAAAGCGGTAGGGTACTAGTCAAAATAGCCATCCCTAACCATCGATACTCCCTTTGTTTTATTCCATAATATTGCATGATCGTATTCAATATAATACGCCCCCAAAGCATCAGATATACAATCAATCCTACCCAACCCATCTCTACCGCTACTCGCATATATCCTGAGTCTGGAGGGAAATTAGCCAGAAATGTATTGGGGCTGAATCGCTGCCCCCAAACCCCTGTTGATCCTAATCCACCACCCATAGGGTGACTCAAAATATAAGGAGTAATCAATTCCCTATTCTGTTTTCTCACCAGGTAAGATGCATCCTCCTCTGAGTTAAATGTTGACTGAATCCTTTTGATATGGTAGTTATTGGTCGGAAGGATCATCAATACCCAAAAGCAAGCTCCTCCGATTAATCCAAAGAAGTATAGCTTTGCATTCTTTGCCAGTACTACCATCAACCCTATACCCACTGGAATTACAGCATAAGCGGTCCGTGTTCCTGAGTATACCAAACTTAGCATCATCACGACTCCACCTATGGCATACATTATTTTTTCAAAAGTGTTTCCTTTCACCCAAAACATCATAAAGGACAATACACACCCCACTGCCATAGCTACCCCAAACTGAGATGGAGACCCCAACGTTCCAAAGCACCTCCATCGACCTTGTATGTACACAAGGTGAATCATATCATTCGCCTCCAGAAAGTCCATTTCAAATTTAAAGTATCCGTTAAAATACTGAATCAACCCCCAAGTACCCGAAAGGAACAATAACCACCATAGGTATTTTAAGAGCTGTCGAATAGACTTAAGTGTATTAAACATGCGGTAGGTGACAAAAAACAGCATAATATAACCCACTGCGGGCCTCATCACATAGAACCATGCGGTTCGGGATGCTGCATCTGGGTTCATCAACTCCAACATATGCCAACCTATCCATAGAAATATGGCCCAGGTTAGAGGAGATTTAAAAAAGGTAAACTTTTTTGTATTCAGATCATGAAACAGACAGCTTAAAACCATTAATAAAATGATATAATCCATACCTATACCAACGGGCACTTGTGGCAAGAGCATACGAAATATATTCAGTGTCATACTCACTAATATCAAAGTATACACACCTGTACGAACATATTTCACTAAGATTACAGAAATAGGAACTCCCAATATCCCCGCTACCAATAGATAGGAAACGGACCAATGTGTAACTATAGGTAACACAGCCATCATAAAGGCCAGCAAAGCACTTCCTACAATCCATAGGGATTTACTAAAATCAGGCTTGGACACATTGTAAATAGACATTCTTTATCAATTCAGGTTATTGTGTTACATTTTGCTTGGTCTTCAAGTATTGCTGAAGCTTAATGACTAATAAATGAATCGTTATACCATATAGATATTCCATAAAAGCCACTGGCAGTTGATAAATCAATTTCAATAGCCGGACATAACGTGCTGGCATGTCCCATAATAAAGTCATACCTCCCAGTAAAACGACAAACATTACTAATGACAGCAAATAGATTCCGCTATTGAACAATAAGTACTCCATGATAGAAGCTATTGTAATCCCTAGAAACAATATAGGCGCTGATATGCTGACTATCGATGGAGGTCTTACGGTTAACAATCGGAGCACTCGCTCTAATAAGTTTTTATCAGTTGCGTTAGCATCTTTATACGCAATAGCATCCAGCACCCCTTTGTAGACTAATACTTTTGAGAAGCTCTCCGTGGTTAAGAAGTAATTATCCAAAAGTCTCTTATCTACAATTTCGCCCTGCCACTTTATCGATGCCTGATCAAAAACGATTTCCTCTTGACAGTGGCTCAAGCGTTGCTCGTACACATCAAATAACTCCAATAAGCTTCTCCATAAAGCTCCATGGTAAAGTTTTCGGACAATGCCCTGAATCATATGATGTACCCCTGTATAAAAGGCTGTTCTTTTCAAATAATCCCTTCTCAAAAAGACTCCTTCTTTAAGGAAAACCCAATGTGTTGGATGAGCCAGCACATCTTTACAATGACGAAGAGAAGCTTGATAAACATAGCTCATCAACTTATGATCCATATGCCTCTGACAATAAGGCCCAGGTATTTCCTCTATATAACAATCTAATCGATTGTGAATCATTTCGTGATTAAACGTATGTCCTTCCGGTAAAAACAGGTGTACATGTAAGCGCCCGGCAAAATCCAACTTGCTTATATTATCCAGCTGTCTTTTCAACTTATCTTCCTTATCTCCTATAAAAGTGGTAACCATATACCACTCCATAGCAGAGGTATCTACTACCTTTATTGACTTTCTTTTTTTGCGCTCCCTATAATATGCCATTAAAAGACTTATCGTACTCTTTGTTATTGAAGCTACTACAATGAGGGCTATTAATAGGTATAAGTAATAAAGGTAGTTCATCGTATTCATTATGGGTTAGGATCTCAATAAAGCTCGTATGTCTGCATTATAGAAGCGGTAGATTTCAATAGACACCACTGTTCCCGCCAGTAAGATCAGGGTCGCTACAAATGCTCCAATGACCATCAAAATTCTCTTTGCTTCTTCTGGTTTGTCTGGAGGTAGCGGTGTATCGATGATAATAATATCCTTTACTCCAGCTTCTTTTTCTGCTAAAACGGCCGTCTCCAGCTTGCTAAGCAATTGTAAATATTTTTCTTGCGCCACCTTAACATCCCGCTCTAAAGAGTACATGCTAAACTCCAATGGAGCAAAATCCTTCGCATACCCTTTGATTCTCTTCAACTCATTCTGGACTAATGGCACCATAGATTCTTCTAACTCAAGATCTAATTGAAAAGTGATATAACGCTCTTGCAAACCATCCATTGGCTTCTCTGACGTCATCGCTACTAAACTCTCGTCATCCAACCCTTTCTGCTGTAGCAACTCTTCTGATATTTGTCTGCGAAGCTGATCCGCTTGTTGTTGTAATGCATACTTTTCTGCCTCATTACTCTCTGCTTGAATAGTCAGGAAAAACAATTGCTCTCCCACCTGTTTTAAAGAATCCTTTAATGCTAAAATTCTAAAATTATTATTCAAGGCTTGATCATTGACTGGTGCGACTAGCTTCTCTTGCTCAAGCATATCTTCCAGTTTAGATAAAGCATTTCGTTTAGAGGTAATTGCTTCTTTCAAATGAATCAAACGCACTTCCATATCCACTACCTGATTGACTATCGTACGTGTATATTCATCCAGATTGATAATATTATTATTGATCTTAAAATTTTCGAATTTCTTTTCCTTAATCGCCAGGTCAACCTTTGCCTTCTGTACTAACTCCTCTGTCTGCTCTCGCTTCGCAATATATTTGGCCTTAGCAATAGCTTGGTTATTGATCACTAATTCATCCAAAAGCAGTTCTAGCAAATACGTTGATTTATCTGGATCTTCAGCTGTAAGCGTAATGGCGATGTAGTTACTCGTCTCCATACGGTAGACATTAAGATTTTCAATGATATGCTCATATGCCAATCCATTCTCTTCAAATAAAGAGAGTACTGTGGCATCATAAACATTTCTCGAATCATAAAGTAATCCTTGCTCATAAAGGTTACTGTTGTAATTTTTGAAATGATCCAGGTCTTTTGACAGCTGCTCCTGCTCCTCTGAAAATTCCAAAAACTCGTGCTGGGCTAAAAACCAATCCGTAAGTACTCTTTGTCTTACCTTATCCACTACACTTCTGGATTTCAGTAATTGGAATAGGTTATCAAAATGGGTATCAATTTCGTACTGTTGTACCCCTTGATCTATTAAGCTTAACTTTTTATCCTTTAGGTTAAGTAAAATTCTGGCTTGAGAGCTATAATGCTTTTCCATCAGAAATGACCCTGCCAACACGGCCACTCCAGATAATAATGGCATGAGAAGTATAATCTTCCACTTCAAAAGCAGCGCCCTCAGTATATTGCGGTATAACATAAGGTGTAATCGTTAACTCATTCAACAGTTATTATAAGTGTTATTTACAATACATTTGATCGCTCAAAAATCATTGTAAATATTGTTATGAAGACCTCTCATTCTCCCACAAGCACATTTAACTCTGCCTGATACTTCAAAACAATCGCCTGTAATTGCATTAATTCCTGACGGGCTTTTTCTTCTAGTTCCTCCGCTTGCCCCAATTCTATATCACTGGCATCTCCCTTCTTGTACCGCTCTCTGGTTAAATACAGGTTCTGTTTGATTGATTCATAAGAGGCTGTCTTATCTCTTAAGACAGTGACATAACTCTTGTAATCCACCCACAGCACTTCAATCTCCTTTCTTAATTGTCGTATACGCTCTTCCTTTTGAAGTTCTACCTGCACGTATTCGGCTTCTGCCATCTTGGTTTTATTATTTGCCGTAATCAAGGTATAAGGACTTACCCCCACATTTACCCCTACAGCTGGAGAGTAGTCTGGCTGAAACCCAGACTCCGATGATCCAAAATTGGTTTGCCTACTATAGATCTGGATACCAAAGTTGAAGCCTTGCAACCAGCTCTTCTTCATCATCCGGACATTGTGCTCACTTTTTTTTCGTTCCTCTTCCAGCATTTGTAAGCCGGGCTCATTAGCTATTGCCTTCATCAATAATGAATCTACTTCCGTATCTTTTTCTACGAAGGTTTTCCAGTCTTGTGCTTGTGCATTAAAGGTGAATAGCGTTACTAATGAGAGGAGTATTAGGTAATAGTTAATGGGTTTCATTAGTACGGTGTTCAACTGTTATTCATTTCCAACTAAACATTTTCCTTTTGGAAAAGCGCCGGAAATGTTTTTAATATGATTTTTACATCTTGCAGGAAATTCCCTTTTACGGCATATTCTTTATCCAAAGACTTTCTTTCCTCTTCGGACATGTCTTTTTTTCCTCTTTTAGTCACCTGCCATAACCCAGTAATACCTGCCGGGGCCTTAAAGCGGGCAATTGCTTCATCCTCCGTAAGTTTTTCTGCTTCGTATAACGGCAGAGGACGATTGCCTACAATAGACATATCCCCTTTCAGTACATTAATCAGCTGCGGAAGCTCATCAAGACTTGTAGAACGAATAAATCGTCCCATCTTTGTAATTCTTGGATCATTGTGGAACTTGAGAAATGCCTGCTCCTTACTGCTCTCTTTCAAATGATATTCACAAACCTTATGTCCGTCGTCTGCATAAACCAAGGATACACAAGCCGATAAATCAGAGCGTAAACACAAAGGACACACCTTCTTGCTTTCCTCTTGTTTTATTTCATGCTCCTCCCCTTTAGCATACATGTTATGATCCTTCATCTCTGCTATACGCTGATCTGCATCAGCATACATACTTCTAAACTTAAAGAAGTCAAACACTCTATATCCTTGCCCTACTCGTTTTGAAACATAAAACACATCTCCTCTAGACTCTATTTTAATTCCAATCGCCACCCCCAACAGTACTGGAGAAAGTAATAATAAAGAAGCTGATGAAAATAGTACATCAAATACCCTCTTATACCAAGGAATCTTCTTGGAAGATAGTCTTTTCAAGTTTTTATTTCTCCAGGTAGAAGGGTCATCATCATCCTTCAATAGACGGCTGACTCTCAGCTTAAGCTCTTCCGGATGAAAAGGCTTCATTACAAAATCAGAGGCTCCTTTATTCAAACTACTGATTCTATCCTGGCTTTTATCACTACCAGATAGGATGACTACCGGAATACTATGCATCTCTTGCTCTGTATTCATCCAGTCCAACAATTCCCATCCAGTATGATCACTCATGTAAAGATCTGAGATTACTAAGTTAGGCTTCCATTCTTTAAGTAATTTCATTCCTTCGTCGAGATGATCAACCACACGTAGGTCATAGTGTTCCTCCAATAAAATTGCAGAAAGGAAATCTCTCATGAATTGGTCATCATCCATGATCAACACTTTATTTCTCATAGCCTTGGGATTATTGATTGTATAAGTGGTTCATTATTACAGATAGGGTGTCACTGCAAAGTGCCTTACGAAAAAGGGTCATTATCTTGGTCATCCTGCATCGCAATCAAAAAGCGATTACAATCAAACAAGAAATCTTTTATCGTAATATGCAGTACCTCTTTAGGCTCAGAGTCGTACCATGAATTATCATTCATCAGGTTCAGTACAGGCGAAAACTTGTAAATTCCCATAGTCTCAAACACAGGCTTCAACTTATGGGCAGTAGCTTTTATCACCCCCCAATCTCGAGAGCCTAATGCTTGATCCAACTCCTGTAGGTCTTCCTGAACACAGGAAAGAAAAGAATGGATTAATTGATGGTAAAATTCAGGATGGCCTTCCGTATATTTTGAAAAGGCCCTGAAATCATAATAATTCGTTTTCATAGCAAAGTAAAAGCTGAGAGTAGTTAATTTCAATAATTAATACAGATGTATTATTGTTGGGTATTTACAATTTTTATTTACATCAATATAGTTATACCTATAAGGCTTATCAATCATACAGATCAGCTTTAAAACTTATTATCAAATAATTAGGCCGTCCTTCTGATTTCAATAGGTCATCAATTAGAATACAACAAAACACCCCTGATTGGTTTCAGAATAACCCTCTAAAAAAATATATTGATGCAATAAGTGGGTAATAGGGCTATATATCTCTCTAATATTAAATTAAAGCTAAAAAAAATACTACCCCTATAAACCAAGAGGTAGTACTGACTTCAAACTATATATAGTATATACTTATTCCGTATACTGAATGGCCCCTACATCTATCGCTTGTGTAGAAATGCGATGATTATAAAAATCCGTTTCTACACCATAATGATGTACACTTTTACCCTTACCTAAAGCGGGAGAAGCTTTTGATAGCCTAAAATCTCCCTTTTGGTACCCCACAAACTTCACTTGAGCGGGGTCATATACCTTAAGATTATTTGATGCATTAATTACGGGTACCCCTGGACACCCCTCAAAGGTGATGAATTTTCCTGATCGTGGAGCAGCAATGATATTATTCAATATATCATTTTGTTGTACCAGCTCGGCGTATATCCAAATGCCATGCTTTCCCGGCTCTATGATCGTATTGTTAATTACTCTAAACCCAGACCCTTTTCCCAAAACAGTAGAAGGTGGTCGCTCATCAATGAAAATCCCTGCTCCAGCTGGCCTTACCAAGATATTATTGTACAATACGTTATCCCCCAACCCCAAAACAATAATTGCATTGGCGCTAGCATCTACTACCAAATTATTGTAACATCTCCCTCCTGTACCTTCTCCTATTTGAATGCCATTCTGCTGGCTTTTACGTCCATTAAAAGGATTAACTCCTGCTCTGAAGACCTTATTTCCATAAATCTCACATCCCCGAACAGCACAACCTACTTGTATCCCCTCTGCTCCAGTATCCTCCACAAGGTTATTATATAATTTAAGATTGACGATCTTATGAGGATACACTTTACCACAATCCTTCTTCATACCTCCTGCATAAAAAGAATTTCCTATATAAAACCCTTCACCTGTACCTGTCTCGTGGACGTAGTTATCATGTATTCGAACATCTTCCATCGTAAAGTTATCACGCCAGGTTTCAGGAGCACAGGTAGGATCTGTCTTAGCCATGATTCCAGCAAACCCAACTTTACTTACTTCCATATGGTCCAACTCAAAATTGGTACTTAATCCAATCATCTGTACTCCTATATTTCCACCTTCGATCTTGATCCCGTATTGTTCTTTCCCCGCTCCACTACCTGTAAGTCTAAAATAACTGGAACCCTGTACCTTTAATCCAAATGATTTGTCACTTGCCTGCTTAATCATAAACACTCCATCACAATTTTGAATAACAATAGGCTGTTCTGCGGTTCCTTTAATGTTCTTAATGACCAAAGGGGAAGTGCGTACTCCAGACTGTAAGCAAACCGTCTCTCCGGGTTTAACAGCACTACCATCCCAATTATATCCATTGTCAATCGCTATGGTATGATCACAATTGCAGGAAGATTCCTGGCTTCTGCTAGAGAAAGGTAGACAGCCCACCAAAAGTATAAATATCCCTAATGGAAGTATTCGTAATAATGGATGATTAAAGTATTTCATGAGAACATTAATGGGTTAATTAATAAAGGTAATAAGTAAAAGGTAATCGATAATTTGTTAAAGACTTTTCTTTCCACTGCTTCACACTTTTACTTGGGTATTTATAAGACAATACATCTTACTTTCTCTACAAAGTATAAGATTTCTTTTATAAATGTTTAACAGAAACCCCTACACCTAACATTACACCAATATTCTACCGTATTTTAAGCAAGTAGCATAACATTTATTTAAATAATAATATATTTGCATAATGAATGAATAATTCATCATTACTATTCTTAACCAAACCTTTTAACACTATGAATGAAGCATTAGAAAGTGCCGTGAAAAAATTGGATCTACTGAATGAAAAGCCCTCTAATGATATTTTACTGCAACTTTATGGGTTGTATAAGCAAGCTACTGTAGGTAATGTGAATACGGAAAGACCGGGTGGTTTTGACTTTAAAGGGAATGCAAAGTGGGATGCATGGAAAAAACTAGAAGGAACTTCTGCAGACGAAGCTTCCCAACAATATATTTCCTTGGTGAATCAACTAGTAGCATAAATAAAGGGCGACCACAGGGGTCGCCCTTTATGTTTCAACAAAAGCTACAGCCTATCCTTGTAAGACTCGTAGCCAAAAGACTTAAACAGCTCAAAAGAACCGTCTTTCTTATACATTCCAATTGATGGTAGGTTCACCCCATTAAAGGTAGTTGTTTTTACCATCGTGTAATGAATCATATCTTCCAGGATAATCTTATCTCCTACCTTCAGAGGGGCTTCAAAAGAATACCCTGCCATAAAATCACCAGCCAGACAAGTAGTTCCCCCAAGGTTGTAGTGATATTTCCCATCTTCTACCGCTCCCCTAACTCGTGGTTTGTAAGGCATTTCCAACGTATCTGGCATATGTGCCGCAAAAGATACATCTAACATGGCTGTAGTTGTTCCCTGATTCTCGACGATATCCAATACCGTTGAGATCAATGGTCCGGTCTCCCAACCGACTGCACTACCGGGCTCCAGAATCACCTGCAGATTATAATTCTTCCTTAATTGTTGTATCAGGTTGATCAACAGTTCAGTGTCATACCCCTTTCGGGTAATCGCATGTCCACCTCCCATGTTCAACCATTTTGCCTGATGCAGTAAGTGTCCAAAACGTTCTTCCACAGCCTCCAGGGTACGCTCCAAGGTCTCTGCTCCATTCTCACACAAGGTATGAAAATGTAACCCTTCTATACCTTCTGGCAGCTCATCTCCTATTTGCTCGGCACGAACGCCCAAACGGGAACCCACCACACAAGGATTATAAAGATCCGTAGTTACTTCAGAGTACTCCGGGTTAATTCTCAATCCAGCACTCACGCCTTTGGCCTTTACCTTCTCTTTGTACCTCTCCCACTCTGCAAGAGAATTAAAAGTCACATGGCTAGCATGCTCCAAAATACCATCGATTTCATTGGGCAAGTATACCGGGCTATAGGCATGAATCTCCCCTCCGAACTCATTCACCCCCAAAAGTGCTTCGTTCAATGAGCTAGCTGTCACGCCTGGAAGATACTTTTTTACCATGGGAAAAGTATGATAAGTCGAAAACCCTTTCAAAGCGAGGATAACTTTTCCTCCTGAGGCTTTCTGTACCATATCCAACACCTTCAAGTTGTTTTCCAAAAGCTCCTCTTCAATCACATAACAAGGAGATGGAATTGTATTTATAGTATTGATGTCCATTGACTGTCTATTCATTTTTCAAGAATTGGCAAGAACGACCACATGGAGTCGCCCCTACGTACGGGTACGATGCATTGCGCCCTTTTCAAAAAAAGGACTTCCCATATTTGATGAGAAGTCCCTGTTTCACTGATTATTCGTAAGAGTGAGGAAGTGTTCCTCCCACCTCTTCGTGCCATTCCAAACCGTACTTTCCAAGTTCAGCCAAGAATGGATCAGGATTAAACTCCTCTACGTTAAATACTCCGGCTCCATTGTCCCATTTCCCTTCCAGGAACATTTTTGCTCCTAGCATGGCTGGCACACCCGTTGTATAAGCAACACCTTGTCCACCTACTTCATCAAAGGCAGCCTGATGACTACAGTTATTCCAGATGTAATAGGTCTGCTCTTGCCCATCTTTGATTCCTTTGATCTGACAACCAATAGACGTCTCTCCTGTATAGTTCTCGCCCAAAGAAGATGGCTCTGGCAATACTGCCTTCAAGAACTCTAAAGGAACAATATCCATTCCCTGATACTTCACTGGCTTAATGCTTGTCATTCCGATGTTTTGCATTACTTCCAGGTGCGTCAAGTAAGCTTGTCCAAACGTCATCCAGAATCTTGCACGCTTAAGCGTTGGATAATTTTTCACCAAAGACTCCAACTCCTCATGGTACAACAAGTAAGATTCACGAGGACCAATATTCGGATAACTGATCGCCTTATGCTTTGACATGGCATCGATCTCTACCCATTCGCCATTCTCGTAATATTTCCCTTTTTGTGTAATCTCACGGATATTGATCTCTGGGTTGAAGTTCGTTGCGAACGCCTTTCCGTGATCACCCGCATTACAATCCACAATATCCAGATAATGCATCTCATCAAAGAAGTGTTTCGCAGCTCTAGCGGTAAATACCCCCGTTACACCTGGGTCAAAACCACAACCTAAGATTGCTGTAATTCCCGCTTCTTTAAACTTCTCCTGATAAGCCCACTGCCAGCTGTACTCGAACTTTGCTTCATCCTTCGGCTCATAGTTGGCCGTATCTAAGTAATGAACCTTCGTTTCCAAACACGCATCCATGATTGGCAAATCCTGATAAGGCAACGCCACGTTGATTACCATATCAGGCTGTACTTTTTGAATTAGCGCTACCAATTCAGGTACATTGTCGGCATCTACCTGTGCCGTAGCAATCTCCTTACCGGTACGTTGCTTAACAGCAGCAGCGATCTCCTCACATTTACTTACTGTTCTACTTGCCAACGTGATTTCTTCAAATACCTCAGAAACCATAGCGCATTTGTGAGCAACAACATTTCCAACGCCGCCTGCTCCAATAATAAGTACTTTAGCCATTTATTATAATAAGCGATTTACTTAATGATGAATAATGATTAAACTATTTCCGCCAGAGTGGCTGACTCTAAAGATAAACATCCTTTATGTCAATCTTAATGACCTATGCCGGCCATTGGCAGCGCAAAGATAGAAATCCATTCTTAGGATAAAATTTTATTATTGATTTATTCCAACACTTTCATTTTACCCATTGATTTACAATTATTTATATTTAATAAACAAGAAATATTCTTATTATACATTTAAAAAATCCTAAATAATCTGTCACAAATCTACAATTTTGCCATCCTTATGGGTAGATCTTGTTAGTTTTGTGCTTTAAACAAACTCGAAAATATGATGACTAAAGTAAAACTGACTTCTCTTTTTAGCTTCCTGGCTCTTGTACTGTTTTTTTCTAGCTGTAAAGTGCATCAACCTGAACTAAAAAGTGTTCGTAATGTAAGCATGGGTACGAAAAACGATGGAAAGGTATTCGTATATGGCGATGCTGAGCTATATAACCCCAACAAATTTTCCATGGAGATACGAGAAATTCATGTGGATGTCTTCGTTAATGGAGATTCTGTAGGGAGTGTAGACCAAATGCTAGAGCAAACGATGCCAGCACAAGGTGACTTTAGCTTGCCATTGGAAGTTGCTTTTCCTCCGGGACAAATTTTCAGCAGCATGCTTACAGGGATTTTTGGAGCAGCAACCGGTAAGCCTTTTGAAATTAAGTATAGAGGATATATCAGAACAAAGGCTGCGGGCGTTCCATTGAAAGTTCCTATTATCTCAAAGTCTAAAATTAAATTTACAAAATAAATACTATGGCTAACGCTTTTAACCAGTCTATTCATCTTGCACAGTCCGCGCAACAAAATGCCGAAAAATACGGCGAGCGAGCTGCTTTGTATTATCAACGTCATGGAAGAGGAGAATGGATTCCAGTATCTTGGCAAAAGTTCTACCAGCAAATCCAAGGAGTTGGTAAAGCTTTACTAAAAGAAGGGATAAAAGTTCAGGAAATGGTAGGCATTTTCTCTCAAAATATGCCTGAATGGAGTATGGCAGACTTCGGGAGCCTGAGTGTACGTGCCGTACCAGTACCAATTTACGCAACCAATACCGCTGAACAAACCGAATACATTATCCATAATGCAGATATTCGTATTCTTTTTGTAGGAGAGCAAGAGCAGTATGACAAAGCGTTAGCCATATTACCACAAGTCCCTCAGATCGAACGTATCATTGTTTTTGACTCCTCAGTGAACTTGATGGGAGAAGAGAAGGCTGTACATTTTTCTGACTTTATCAAAATTGGAGAAAATGACCCTTCTTTGGATGAGATCCTTCAGACACGAACCAAGGAAGCACAAATGGATGACCTGGTCACTTTGATCTATACCTCTGGAACGACTGGCAACCCCAAAGGGGTAATGCTGGATGCTTCCAATTTTTCTGCCTGTATGCAGATGCACGACCAGCGCTTGCATGTGACCGATCAGGATACCTCTCTTTGTTTTCTTCCGCTAAGCCATATTTTTGAACGTGCCTGGTCTTACTACATGTTCCACAAAGGTGTCACCAACTATTATAACCTGGACCCTAAGAACATCAAGGAAGCACTAACGAGCATCAGACCAAATCTACTATGCTCTGTTCCTAGACTGTATGAAAAGGTTTATAGTACCATCATTGGCAAAGTTGAAAAGGCTACCCCTACGAAAAAAGCACTCTTCAATTGGGCAGTTAACGTAGGAAAGCAAGTCACGAAAAGAAAAGAAAAAGGTAAAAAGCCTTTCGGTCTACTACAACTGAAATATGCAGTAGCTGATAAGCTTGTCTTAAGCAAGTTGCGACAAGCCACTGGACTAGATCGAAATAAATTCCTTCCTGTAGCAGGTTCCCGACTATCGACCGAAGTCAAAGAATTTATGTTCGCCATTGGACTGAATATTAAGTACGGATATGGCTTAAGCGAAACGTGTGCTACGGTATCTTGTTTCCAGGATAAGATATTCAAACTAGGGACTATTGGTACTCCTATGCCTGGTGTAGCCGTAAAACTGGGAGAGAATAACGAGATTCTTGTGAAAGGTCCTACAGTGATGAAAGGGTACTATAAAAACCCTGAGGCTACGGCTGAAACCTTTGAAGGGGAATGGCTAAAAACAGGAGATGCCGGAGATATCGATGCAAGCGGCAATCTCATCTTCACGGAACGTATCAAGGACTTGATCAAGACTTCAGGAGGAAAGTATGTTGCTCCTCAAACGGTCGAAAATACCATCTGTAGAGACGAGTACGTGGAGCAAGTAGCCGTTGTAGGAGATGAACAAAAGTACGTAACCGCATTGATTGTTCCGGCTTTTGAAGCACTGGAAGAATATGCTCGCAATGCAGGAATTGCCTTTAAGGACAGACTGGAGTTAATTTCTCATGCCGATATCCAACAACTGTTTGATAATCGTATCAAAAAGATTCAGGATAATCTGGCACGCTTTGAGCAAGTAAAGAAGTTCACCCTATTGCCTGAAGCCTTTACTATTGAGAAAGGAGAAATTACGCCTACTTTAAAAGTAAGAAGAAAGATTATTCTGGAGCATTTTGCTAATGAAATTGCTTCCATGTATCCAGCTATCTAGGTTGAATCGTTGAATCGTTGAATTGAGCTTCGCTCGTTGATTCGAGTTGATTTGTTGATTGAGGCATGTACTATACTCACTTAACAAATCAACTCGAATCAACTCACCGAAGGTGAAATTCAACGATTCAACAACCTTTATCGCTTTACCCTTGATTGCTTCACCTCCTTTTTGCGCTTCTGCACAAAGTACTTCCGCATACCAATAAAGTAATCTTCGAAGAAGTGCTTTGAGAGGTAGGAGATCCCTATTGTTCCAATCATAATCAATCCGTGATAGCCGACAAAACTCACCCAACCGCTATACTCAAACAGCACCCCTCCAATCCCGTATACAATCCCAAAAATCACGAGTAAGTGATACATATATATCCCATAAGACAGCGACCCCAGCCATTCCAGGAATGGGTAATTGACATTGAACAATCTTCTTTCATTCAGCGATATATTTAGAATTAGCCATAGAAATAAGCCATTCATTAATACTGTACCGAATACCGGTGTCATAAAAATCCATTGGTATATCCCTGACAACAGTCCCTCCCTATTCGCCAATGTTTCATGGAAAAGAAAACGTACCCCCAATAATCCTAGTAATAGCAATTGGGCTCCTGTTCCAAACAAACGATAACTTCCTATCGGACGACGGGTATGAAAAACAAAATAAGCCCCCAGTCCTCCTATGGCCATAGCATCCATACCAAACGTGGTGGCTATTTTGGTCATCACCGGATGCGTTGTATCCACAAACTCGTAATAATATCCCCAGGATAGGCGAATCGCAATTACCATAAAAAAGATAGGTGGTAAAAACTTAATCAGAAAACGCACAACGGGTGCCCATAACACATAAAACACCTCTTCTACCCCGATAGACCAAAGTGGATACAATAAAGAGTAGCCATATTGGGCTGATACCACAAAAGGCATAAAAAAGATATAATACCAGAGTACATCACTGACCTTATAAGGCAACTCATAAGCCACCGAAAACCATTGGGTCAGTAATGGTACTATTGCCAAACCGATGAACACCAGCAGAAAATACAAGGGCCAAATCCTGATCACCCGCCGCATATAAAACTTCTGAATAGACACCCCTCCATACTCCTTATGTTCTTTTAATAAAAGGTAAGTGATCAGAAAACCGCTCAAAACAAAGAAAAAGCTCACGGCAACACCTCCCAAACTGAATACTGTCCATTCATGTAGATTGGGCAATCCCCTACTCTCTTTTACGCTTTCTGCATGGTGAATCACCACCAGATAAGCCGCTATAAACCGTAGGGCATTTAGTCCCGGAAAGAATTTTATACTTTTCATAGCTAGACGTCAAAGCAAACTGTTCGTATTCTTCATTTAGTACTACCAATTTCTTGGTATTAATAAATTTACCTCAATTTAAGCTAAACTAACCTAGTATATAATTCATTTACAAGTGATTATAATCATACCTTAGAGACTGAAAATTGTATTATTTCCTAATTAAGGTCAATTTTCTGTTATAATTCCCGATTATCTTTTTCGCTTTCAGTATAACCGATTACATTTGCGGGATAAATAATCATAATCTTCTAAGAGTAAAGATGACAAGCATTCGTAACGTTGCTATCATAGCACACGTTGACCACGGTAAAACAACCCTGGTTGACAAAATCTTGCACGAAGCAAAATTGTTTCGTGACAACCAGGAAACTGGGGAACTTATCCTAGACAACAATGATCTTGAAAGAGAAAGAGGTATCACTATCCTTTCCAAAAACGTGTCCGTAACTTACAAGGATACAAAGATCAACATCATTGACACTCCTGGTCACGCCGATTTCGGTGGAGAAGTAGAGCGTGTATTGAAAATGGCTGATGGGGTAGTACTATTGGTAGATGCCTTTGAAGGTCCAATGCCTCAGACACGTTTTGTATTGAGCAAAGCATTAGAATTGGGACTACACCCTATCGTAGTTATCAATAAAGTGGATAAACCAAACTGTCGTCCTGATGAGATTCACGACGGTGTATTTGAATTGATGTTTAACTTGGATGCTACTGAAGAGCAGTTGGAGTTCACCACTGTTTACGGTTCTTCCAAGCAAGGATGGATGGGACCAGACTGGAAAAACCCTACCGACAATGTTCAATACCTATTGGACGTGATCATTGACGAGGTTCCTCCAGCACCAGCACCAGAGGGTACTCCTCAGTTGCAAATCACTTCTTTGGATTTCTCTAGCTACACAGGTCGTATTGCGATCGGTCGTTTGGTAAGAGGAAAACTGACAACTAACATGCCTGTTGGTGTCGCAAAGAAAGATGGTACTATCCAGAAAGGACGTATCAAAGAGCTTCACGTATTTGAAGGTCTTGGTAAAAGAAAAGTAGAAGAAGTAGTTGCTGGTGATATCTGTGCGATTACAGGTATTGATGGTTTCGAGATTGGTGATACGGTTACTGATCCTGAGACTCCAGATCCACTACCACGTATTGCGATCGATGAGCCAACGATGAACATGTTGTTCACGATCAACAACTCTCCTTTCTTCGGTAAAGAAGGTAAGTTTGTAACTTCTCGTCACCTTCGTGACCGTCTTTACAAAGAGACTGAGAAGAACCTTGCCCTTAGAATCCAGGATGGAGAATCAGAGGATAAATTCATCGTTTACGGACGTGGTATCCTTCACTTGGCGGTATTGATTGAGACAATGCGTCGTGAGGGTTACGAGCTTCAAGTAGGACAGCCACAGGTAATCTTCAAGGAAATTGACGGACAACGTCACGAGCCTGTTGAGACCTTGGTAATCGACGTTCCTGAAGAAGTAGCTGGTAAAGCGATTGAATTGGCAACACAACGTAAAGGTGAGTTGTTGATCATGGAGCCTAAAGGAGACTTGCAGCACCTAGAGTTCGAGATTCCTTCAAGAGGTTTGATCGGCTTGAGAAACAACATCCTTACAGCAACACAAGGTGAGGCCATCATGACACACCGCTTCAAGGAGTACGCTCCTTACAAAGGAGATATCGGTGGACGTATCAACGGTTCTATCATCTCTATGGAGAATGGTCCTTGTACTGCTTATGCGTTGGACAAACTACAAGATCGTGGTACGTTCTTCGTAGCACCAGGTACTGACCTTTACGGAGGTATGGTAATTGGTGAGCACAGCCGTCCATCAGATATTACAGTAAACGTACAGAAAGGTAAGAAGCTTACCAACATGCGTGCTGCCGGTTCTGATGACAGTAGCAAGCTTCCTCCTCCACGTGCATTCTCTTTGGAAGAATGTCTGGAGTACATCCAAAAAGATGAGTACGTAGAGATCACTCCTGAGTCGATCCGTATGCGTAAGATCCTATTGGATGAAAACGAGAGAAAGAGAGCAGGAAACAAATAAGACCTTTTGGAAGTAAAAGGTAATAAGTGATAGGTAAAAGGTAAGGCGTCAGGATTTTTATTCTGCATGGCTTACCTTTTGCTTTTAGTAGCCTATACGATTAATTTCATGTTGAACCGTTGAATCGTTGAATTGAGCTTCGCTCGTTGATTCGAGTTGAACTGTTGATTGAAATATGTGCTGATAAGCATACATACAACATATCAACTCGAATCAACGAGCGAAGCTCAATTCAACTCACCGAAGGTGAAATTCAACGATTCAACAAACCTATAAGAACATGCTGATCAAGAAACAATACGACCAACTCCCCCTATACCATTTCGAGCATCTATCGAAACAAGAGGATATCAAGCATTATATCTCTTCCAGAGAAGGCGGAAATAGTGAAGAACACCTCTCCTCTCTTAACATAGGTCTTGCGGTAAATGATCACCCTGAGAACCCCGTAAATAATAGGGCTAAAATTGCCACTGCATTGGGTATTTCTCCCTCACATCTCATATTCCCTTCCCAAACACATAGCGATCATATTACTGTCATTGAGGATATAGATACCCCTACTCTTGATACAGATGCCCTGATCACCAATAAAAAAGGTATATGTATTAGTGTCATGACGGCTGACTGTGTTCCGGTTTTACTGTATGATCCCGTTGCTAAAGCTGTCGCAGCCATTCATGCGGGCTGGAGAGGAAGTGTAGAAGACATCTGTGGAAAAACGATACAGTTGATGAAAGAAAAGTATAACTGCCAACCTCAGCATATATTAGCAGGAATAGGCCCTTCCATCTGTGTGAAAAACTATGAAACAGGAGCAGAAGTGATTGAAGCCGTACAAAAGCTAACCGGAGATGCTCACCCCTTTATCGCCTCACCACAAGCTAATGGAAAAGCAAACCTGGACCTATGGACACTCAACCAGTATTTACTCCAAAAAGCTGGAGTACTTCCCGAAAATATTGAAATCGCAAATATTTGTACTTTTGAAAGAAATGATTTATTCTACTCTGCCAGAAGGGGAAAAACAGGACGATTTGGTAGTGGAATTCTTTTACAGTGAGCAGTGAGCAAATTATTTAAACAGTAGAGTTTATCTCAGTTAATTATCTATGAGTAAAAAAGTCTACTGAACTGCTTCTAGAGTGGGTTAATTTTCAATGATCAATTTTCAATTTTTAATTAAAATGAATTCCCCAAAAAGGCTACTGAACTAGTTCTAGAGTGTAATCAATTATTGAAAATTAATCATTGATCATTGAAAATTATAAAAGCTATAGCGTACCACTGACCTATTTTAAAAGCTCAGAGTTTTCTGCTTAGAGCTTGTTTGGAATACTGATTTAGATAGAGAAAATTTCTATAACCTGTTCAAATCAAGTCAGATTTGAAGATAATAGTGGTTCTATTTGATGAAAATATGAGTTGATTTGAGCAGTGATTAGAGGAATTTTCTTTCTGAATCAGTATTCCAAACAAGCTCTTATACTAAATTAACCGTGAACCACTTACAGGACATATATATGAAAATCAAACAGTCTACACACATTGTACTACTCATATTACTCGGGACATTCCTACGACAATATAGTTTCGGGCAAGAGAGATATATTCTCTTTTTTCAGGATAAATACCCTATAGAAAGCTATTCTACAGAGGAGCTACTTAGTCCCAAAGCACTCGAACGCCGAGAGACGCAAAACATCCCTTTGGATGAAAAAGACCTCCCGATCAAAACAACCTACCTTAATAACTTAAATAATAAAGGCATTCCTATTATCCTTACCTCCAAATGGCTGAATGCAGTAGTCGTTGACCTCGATACAGAAGTGTTGAATAGCCTTCAACAAGAGTCTTTTATTCGAGAAATCTTACCGTTACATAGCAAAACAGTTCCTGAATATGTAAACACTAGCAGTACAGCCCTGGTAGCACAACCAACTAGTCCAGCCAATGAATCTTTCTATGGAGCAAGCTTTACGCAAAACGACATGATAGGTATCCCACAAATGCATCAAGAGGGATATACTGGCAAAGGTATTTGTATTGCTGTATTTGATAATGGTTTTTTACGCTTGGATGAATCCTCCTATTTTGAACACCTCAATATTCAAGGGACCTATGATATTGCTGAAAAAGAGGCGGATGTCTTTGACGATGGATCTCATGGTTTACAAGTCCTCTCCATTATCGGTGCCTATAAAGAGAATGACTATATAGGCGGTGCCTATAATGCTGATTATTACCTCTTCCGCACCGAAGTGGATGCCTATGAAAGCAGAATGGAAGAATTGCACTGGCTGAAAGCGGCAGAATTAAGTGATAGCCTGGGTGTAGATATTATCAATTCTTCCTTGGAATACTTTGATTTTGATGATCAAAGAGCCAATTACAGTGCCGATGACCTTACTGGAAAAACCGCCTGGATCTCTTTTGCTGCCAATGTTGCCAGTAGCAAAGGGATATTGGTTGTCAACTCAGCCGGTAATCAAGGAAGTAGCTCTTGGCAAGAAATCACTTTTCCTGGAGAGGCAAACTTGGCTTTTACCGTAGCTTCCGTAAATCGCTTGGGGGAAAGAGCATTCAGCAGCTCCAAAGGCTTTTACAGAGATGGAAACCTAAAACCTGATATTGCCGCTATGGGAGAAGGCACAGCCGTTATCACAGCCAATAACTCTGTAGGAAGTAATCGGGGTACTTCATTTTCCGCTCCCCTTATCACAGCATTAGCCGCTGGCGTATGGGAGAAATACCCTGAGCTCACCAACTTAGAACTGATGGATCTACTGCGTCAATCCAGCTCCCAGTACTCCTCTGCAGATACATTACTAGGGTATGGCATCCCTTCTTACTTACGTATTACAGATATTATCAATGCGGTAGACACTCCTTTCTCCCTTGATCAACTAGCCCCTTATCCTAATCCAACAGATGGGCAGATAAAAATTCGTACCGAACAATACATAGGGGAAACTATAAAGATTTTTTATTATACGCTGGAAGGAACCTATATAGGACAAGAAGAAAGAAAGATTACTCATACTACCGAAACTTTCAATATCACTCCTTACACGAGTAATAAAACATTCTTGATACGAATCATGGTAAAAAAAGATTCCCGATATTTCAGAATCATTACCAATTAAGCATTACCACTACTTATGAAAACAAGAATCTTAGTTACTGGGGGAACAGGCTACATTGGCTCCCATACTGTCGTGGAACTACAAGCACAAGGATTTGAGGTAATCATCATTGACAACCTGTCCAACTCCGACAAAAACGTACTGGATGGCATTGCAGCAATCTCTGGAGAAAAGCCTGCCTTTGAGCAAGTAGACTTAAGAGATGAAAAAGCCACGGCAGAGGTCTTTCAGAAATACCCAAATATTGAAGCTGTCATTCACTTTGCAGCTTACAAAGCGGTAGGAGAATCTGTAGAGAAGCCATTGGATTACTACGAGAACAATATTGGCTCTTTAGTCAATCTATTGAAGTGCATGAGAACCTATGAGGTTCCTAATATGGTATTCTCGTCTTCTTGTACGGTATACGGACAACCCGAGTCCCTACCTGTTACAGAAAATGCTCCTGTGCAACCTGCGGCTTCCCCTTATGGCAATACCAAGCAAATTGGAGAGGAAATCCTGCAAGATGCGATCAATGCTTATCCGGAATTGAATGCTATTTCTTTAAGATATTTCAACCCTGTAGGGGCACATGACTCTGCCTTGATCGGAGAATTGCCTAAAGGCGTTCCTTTAAACCTAGTGCCATTCATTACCCAAACGGCTATTGGCATCCGAGAAAAGCTTAATGTCTATGGTAGTGACTACAACACCGTTGACGGCACTTGTATTCGTGACTATATCCATGTGGTAGACCTGGCCAAAGCACATATTATTGCTGCAGAGCGTATGCTTCAGAAAAAAGGAAAAGCTGCTTATGAGTTCTTTAATCTAGGGACAGGAACCGGCAGCTCCGTATTACAAGTCATTCAGGCCTTTGAGAAAGTCAGTGGAGAATCACTCAACTACCAACTTACCGACCGCAGACCGGGAGACGTAGAGCAAATATGGGCAGATACTACTTTTGCCAACGAAGAACTGGGATGGAAGTCCGAAAGAGACCTGGACAATATGATGGCTACCGCCTGGAAGTGGGAACAAGCGCTTAAGGAACGAGTGGCTGCTATTTAATTTTTGGTTATCGGTTATCGGTTATCGGTTATCGGTTATCGATTCTAAACAATAACTTCTACCTACTCTAAGAGTTCAGATTTTATCTTTTGCTACAGTTTCCATTAAGAACTACGGTAAAAGATAAAATCGCTCTTAGAGTTTTTTTTTTTGCTATCAACCTATAATCAAAGAGCGATTTTATCGGTGACACTTGGGTAGTATAACTATCGTTTTGTAGCCGATGAAATATGAACTCTTTGGCTAGTTAGAGCTCGGGGATAGCACTATTGGTTCGTAGTCTCCGCGCCATGAGGCGAGGTCTCGATTCTAAACAATAATTTCTGCCTACTCTAAGAGTTCAGATTTTATCTTTTGCTACAGTATCCATCGGGTACTACGATAAAAGATAAAATCGCTCTTAGAGTTTTTTTGCTATGAACCTATAGTCAAAGAGCGATTTCATCTGTGATGCTTGAGTAATATAACTATCGCTTTGTAGCCGATGAAATATGGGTAGTGTCATGAATTAACTGAACTAGATATTTGTTGTTAGTGAAACAACCCTTTTGAATA